>NZ_JBFAQA010000002.1:0-479733 GCF_040677005.1 Nonomuraea sp. NPDC049421 | reverse complement strand
CACGACGAACCGGGGCCTGCTACCGGGCGCTCCGATGCTTACCCGGACGGGACTTTCACCCGCAGGCCTGGACCAGCTTCCAGGACGCAACATGCGCGCAGCTTAGCCGCCCCGGCGGGGCGGCTCACGCGGGCGCGGGCGCGGCGGCGCGCAGCCGGTGGTCGAGCGCGGCGCCTCCGGCTGCGGCGGTGACCCCTTTGCGTAGCCACTGCTCCGCTGCCGCGCTCATCCGCGCGCCCACCTCCAGCGCCGCCGCCTTGCCCGCCACCGGGTTGGTGCCGGCCGCCTGGCCGAGGATCACGCCCAGCACCAGGCGGCCTTCGACGCGGGAGGCCCACATCAGGTTGCCGCCCGCCGCCGTGCCCGAGCCGGTCTTGACGCCGATGACGCCGTGCGTGCCCAGCAGCGTGTTCGTGCTGGGCAGCCGCCTGGAGTCGCCCGGCACGGCGGTGTCCGCCTGCGCCACCACGGCGCGGAAGACCGGGTCGCGCATGGCCGCCTTGGCCAGCTTGAGCTGGTCGGACGCGGTGCTGACCGTGCTGTCCTCGATGCCGCTGGCCCCCGTGTACGTGGTGGCGATCATGCCGAGGCGGCGGGCGGCGGCGTTCATGCGGACGGCGAAGCGCTCCTCCGAGCCGGCGTCCCACCGGGCCAGCAGCCGGGCCGCGTTGTTGCCGGACGGCACCAGCATCAGCTCCAGCAGCCGCCGCAGCCGGATCCGCCGCCCCTCGACCAGCGGCACGGTGGACTCCTGCGGCAGGAAGGACTCCTCGGCCGCCGTCCGGTCCACGGTGATCCACGGGCCCTGGCCGGAGGGCTTGAGGGGGTGGCGGCGCAGCAGCACGTACGCGGTCATCACCTTCGTCACGCTCGCGATCGGCACCGGCTCGGCGCCCCCGCTCGAACCCAGGCTGCCCACGCCCACCACCTCCACGGCGGCCTGCCCCTCGTCCGGCCACGGCAGAGGCACGTCCGTCCCGGAGGCGACCCCGCATCCGGACAGCACGCACACCAGGACAAGCATCACGAATCTCCGCATGCCGGCCAGCGTGCGGCACCGATGTCTCCAGCCCGCGATGAGCGCGTCTCCACCGGGCGGCGACCATGCGTCAGGTGTGTAGCAACGGCCTCAGCCCGGACGGCGGAGGGTGCGGCGCACGGCCAGCCCGACGAGTGCCGCCGAGGCCAGTGTCAGGATCGACGCCTCCGTCCACTGGAAGCGCCAGAACCGGGACGGCGGGTGGTAGTACACGGCGTAGCGGTAACCCTTGCCGAACAGGCACGCCTGCCACGCCTCGGCGTTCCTGCTGCTCTGCCCCGCGTCCACGCGGCGCGGGCAGCCGGTGCTCGAAGGGTCGTCCACCTCTGTCCCCGACGGCTCGACCCAGGTGGCGCGTACCAGCCGGGCGTCCTGGTCGGGCAGCACCACCGTGCCGGTCAGCTCGGCGCGGGCCGGCTCGGCGTAGTGGTCGCTGAGCTGGAACAGCGTGAACATGGTCACCACCACACCGGCCACGACCAGCGCCATCGCGGGCAGCGTCCGCCGGAACATGGTGCCGGCGAGCGTGCCGAGCGCGTACGCGTACAGCCACCACGCCGCCGGCACCACGCCGACCATGTTGAACACGCCGATGTTGCCGAACGCGGAGTCGATCCCCGTCCTGAACACCGGCCGCCACAGGCTCACCATGAGCGAGAGCAGCAGCCCGCCCGCCACGACCGCCCCGCCCAGCACCGACAGCTTGATCGCCAGCCACCGCCCCACGGACACGGACTGGGTCCAGGCCAGGCGGTGGGTGCCGCGCTCGTACTCGCGGCCGAGCAGCGGCGCGCCCCAGAAGGCGCCGATCAGGGCAGGAGCGACCAGGGGCATCCAGCCGAACACCGAGTACACCGCGTCGTAGCGCTGTCCGAGTGCCACGGCCAGGTCGCCGCAGGCCACGGCGGGTCCCGGGCAGCCGGGCGGTGCGTGCTCGGCGACGTACCGGCCGGCCTCCACCCCCGAGCCGAGCAGCAGCACGCCGAGCACTGCCAGGAAGCCCGCCGTCACGAGGATCTGCGCCCGGTGCTGGCGCCACGTCACCCAGATCACGCGCGCACCCCCGCGAGCCCCGGCAGCGCCGCCGACTCAGGGCTGCGCAGGTAGCCCATGACCAGCTCGCCCAGCCCCGGACGGCGCGCCCGCCAGCGCGGGTCGGGCGGGAGCGCGCCCCTGACCAGCATGCTGACCTGCCTGCCGGTACGGCTCGCGGTCACCACGTGGGTGCCCGCCGTGGACGCCTCCTCCGGCCCGGTGAGCACGACATGCCCGTCGAGCAGGTCCTCGATGTCGCCGCTGACCTGCAGCCTGCCGCCGTTGAGCACGATCAGCCAGTCGCACGTCTCCTCCAGGTCGGAGACGACATGGGAGGACAGCAGCACGGTCAGCTCGCGCCCGGCCACCTCCGCCATGATCGACCGCATCACGTCGTGGCGGGCCAGCGGGTCGAGGTTGGCCAGCGGCTCGTCCAGCACGAGCAGGTCGGGCCGGCTCGCCAGCGCCAGGGTGACCGCCACCTGCGCCTGCTGGCCGCCCGACAGCCGGCCGGTCTTGCGATCCAGCGGGATGCCCAGCGCGGCGAGCCGGTCGGTCGCGGCGGCGTCGTCCCAGTGCCGGTTCATGCGGCGGCCGAAGGTGAGCATCTCGGCGACGGTGAAGCCGTCGTACAGCGGCTTGTCCTGGGCCACGAACGCCACCTCGCCGGCCACCCGCACGCCGCCCATCGCGGGCCGGAGCAGGCCGACGGCCGCGTGCATGAGCGTCGTCTTGCCGGCGCCGTTGGGGCCGACGAGCGCCGCCACGCGTCCTGCGGGCAGCGACAGCGAGCAGTCGCGCAGCGCCCACGTACGGCGATAGCGGACGCCCAGCCCGGTCGCCTCCAGCACGGGGCTCATGCCGCGCCCTCCTTCGCGACGTCCGCCACGACCACGGTGAACAGCGCCCGCAGATCCTCCTCGTCGAGCCCCGCAGCGCGGGCGTCGCGCACCCACGACTCCAGGGACCGCCGCAGTCGCGTGTGGTCGGCGAGCGTCGCACCCGCGATGCCCTGCCGGACGAACGTCCCCATCCCGGGCCGCCCCTCGACCAGCCCTTCGCGCTCCAGCTCCCGGTACGCCTTGAGCACGGTGTTGGGGTTGATGGCCAGGCGCTCGACCACCTCGCGGGCGGTCGGCAACTGGTCGCCGGGCCGCAGCGTGCCGAGCCGGAGAGCCTGTTTCACCTGGTGCACGAGCTGCAGGTAGGTCGAGACCCCCGAGCCGCGATCCAGGTTGAACTCGATCAACCAGAATCACCCTTTCACTATTTCAATAGGGAAAGGGTGATGGGAAGATCGCTCGTTGTCAACTCGGGGCGGTCGGCGGCTTCCGACGGCCGAGGCCGAGGAGGAATCTGGTGAGGCTCCAGCGCCGCGCGATCTCGTAGGTGATCAGGCTCAGGGCGAACGACACGGTCATGATCACCATGTACGGTAGCGGCCCGGCGTCGGCGTGCCGCAGAACGGAGAAGCCCACGGCGACCAGGAACGTCTGATGCAGGACGTACAGGGGGAAGGCCGCCTCATTGCAGTACGCCACCGCCTTCGACCCGCCACCGAGGTGCCGCCTGCCGTACCCGAGCATGGCCAGCAACGCCGTCCAGCAGGCGAGGTCGCGCACGGCCGTGGCTGGCAGGCTCTCCTGGCCGCCGAGCAGAAGAACCCCTGCGGCCCCGCACACTGCCAGCGCCAGGAACAGCGGCCGCCACCGCTCGATCATGTCCATGATCGAGTCGTCGGTGGCGACGAGGAAGCCCAGCATGACACCGTCGAACGAGCGTTGACCACCGTACTGACCTTCCTGCTGCCGCCTCCCCCGAGCGACGAGCCGCCACGCTCCTGATCGCGAAGGTGGCCCCCGGAGACCTCCGCCCGCATCACCGCCAACCGACGCCGCTACTCCCGCTGACCGCCGCAGGATCGCCGCTCGGGGCGATAATGGGCCGGTGATCGACAGGAGTGGCGTCGGCAGGGTGCCGATGGCCTGGGCCGGTAAGTTCTCCGGTCGGCGGGCCGACGGTGTGATCGCGGCGACCGTCACCGTGGCCACCCTCGGCCCGCTGCTGGTGCCCGATCCGAAGGTGTGGTGGATCGTCGCCTTGGGCCTGGTCGCCTCCGTGCCCGTCTACTGGCGCAGGCGCGCGCCCATGGCGGTGGCGCTGCTCGTCGGTACCGCGATGACCGTCATGGTCCTCTGGGAGAAGCCGTTCCTGCCTTTCGGCCCACTGGTCGCCGTCTACACCATCGCGGACCTCAGTCCCACGTGGGAGCGGCTGGCCGCGATCCCGGTCATCGTCGTCACCGTCGGTGTGTCCCTGGCGCTGCCCGGGGAGGACAGCGAGACGTTCCGCCTGATGGGCGTCGCTTTCGTGGCCGCGTACGCGCTGGGCACCAGTGCGCGGGCGCATCGGTCACGGGCGGCGGAACTGGCCGAGCGGGCCCGCCGCCGCGAGCAGGAGCACATCGCCGCGGTGGCGGAGGAGCGGGCACGGATCGCCCGCGACATGCACGACATCATCACGCACGCCGTCGGACTGATGGTCGTGCAGGCAGAAGCCGGGCCCGTCGTCGTACGGAGCGACGCGCCAAGGGCCGAGGCGGTCTTCGACGCGATCGCCGGCACCGGCAGAAGCGCGCTGACCGAGCTACGCGGCCTGCTCGCGGCCCTGCGCACATCGGCCGCCCCGGCCGAGGAGGACCTCGGGCCGGTCCAGCCGCGCCTGGACGGCCTCGCCTCGCTGGCCGAGCGGAGCGGGCTGCAGGTGGTCATGACCGTGGAGGGCGAGCGGCGGCCGACACCCGGCAGCGTCGAGGCCGCCGTCTACCGGATCGTTCAGGAAGCCCTCACCAACGTGCGCCAACACGCCGGGGTGCGCGCCGTACGGCTGCGACTGCGCTGGACCTCGCGGGAGCTGCTCGTCGAGATCGCCGACGAGGGCGGCGGCCCGCGCCACGACGACGACGGCAGCGGCAGCGGCTACGGCCTGGTCGGCATGCGGGAACGCGCGGCCGCGTGCGGCGGAACTCTCACCACCGGACCAGGACAGGACGGCGGATACATGGTCAGGGCCGTCTTTCCGCTTGAATAGCGCACATGCTGCGCGTGCTCATCGCCGACGACCAGGATCTCATCCGGGCCGGGTTCGCCCTGATCCTCGGGGCTCAGCCGGACATGCTGGTGGTGGGCGAGGCGGCGGACGGCGACGAGGCGGTCGTGCTGACCGGGCGGCTGCGTCCGGACGTCGTCCTGATGGACGTGCGGATGCCGGGCAGGAACGGCATCGAGGCCACCCGGGAGATCTGCGCGACCACCTCCTCCAAGGTGCTCGTCCTGACCATGTTCGACCTGGACGAGTACGTCTACGACGCCGTCCGGGCCGGCGCCAGCGGCTTCCTGCTCAAGGACATCCGCCGCGACGAACTGGCGCACGCGGTGCGCACCGTCGCCGCCGGTGAGGCGCTGCTGGCTCCCGCCGCCACCCGCAGGCTGCTGGAGAACCTGGTCAGACGGCCCACCCACGGTCCCGTGCCGCGGCTGGCGGTACGGCTGGAGGCGCTCACCGAGCGGGAGCGCGAAACGCTCAGGCTGGTCGCCCGCGGACTGTCCAACGCCGAGATCGCCGCCACGCTCGTGGTCACGGAACACACGGTCAAGACACACGTCAGCCGCATCCTGACCAAGCTTGACCTGCGGGACCGGGTGCAGGCGGCGGTGTTCGCCTACGAATGCGGCCTGGTGGTCGCCGGTGAGAGTGACATCGCGGATCACTCTTGCGACTGACGCGCCGGCGGGGTAGCCGCGAGCAGCATCGTCGCCATGAAACGCCTCGCGATCCCGCTCGCCGCGGCCCTCGCCTCGGCTGTCCTGCTGCACTTCGGCACCGGCCTGCATCCCGTGGCCTGGCTGACGTGGCTCGCTCCCCTGCCCGTCCTGCTCGCCGCTCCACGGGTGAGTGCCGGCCGCGCCTTCGGCGCGGGCGCCCTCGCCTGGCTCGGCGGGCAGCTGCAGCTGTGGCCGTACTTCACCGGGACGATTCTGATACCGGTCCCGGTGGCGGCCGGCCTCCTCGCCGGGCCGGCGCTGCTGTACGGCCTGGGCGTGCTGCTGCACCGCTCACTGCTGGCGCGGCGCCGGCCACTGCCGGCCGCGATCGCCGTGCCGGCGCTGTGGGTCGGCGTCGAATACCTGATGGCGCTGGCCGGCCCGCACGGCGCCTGGTGGAGCCTGGCCTACACCCAGGCCGATGTGCTGCCCGTCCTGCAGACGGCCTCCGTCACGGGCGTCTGGGGGATCACCTTCCTGCTCCTGCTCGTGCCCGCCGCCGTGGCCGCGCTGCTCGCACCGGGCCAGGAACATCGGCGCCACGTCGCGGTGACCACGGGTGCGCTGGTGGCGCTGGCTTCGGCGTACGGCTTCGCCAGGCTCGGCACCGGCCAAGACGGCGAGCGGCACCGTACGGTCGCACTGATCTCCACCGACAACCCGCGCGACACCCAGGACCTGGACTCTCCGCAGGGTCGCGACCTGCTCCACCGCTACGACCAGGCCATCGACGCGGCCGCCGCCGGCGGCGCCGAGATCGTGGTGCTGCCGGAGAAGACGTTCCAGGCGGACACCCCTCGCCTGCCGCCGGCAAGACCGGGAGTCGCGGTCGTCGCCGGCGTCGCGCTCGACGCCGGCGCGACGCAGGCGAACACCGCGCTGGCCACCCCGACCGGCGCCCGCTACGACAAACACCACCTGATTCCCGGGCTGGAGTCCGACTTCACCCCCGGACGCGCGCTGACCTTCCTCGACCGGACCACCATGGGCCTGATCATCTGCAAGGACCTCGACTTCCCCTGGCTGGTGCGGCGGTACCGCCAGGCCGGTGCGACCGCGCTGCTCGCCCCGGCCTGGGACTTCGACGAGGACGCATGGCTGCACAGCCGCATGGCGATGGTCCGCGGCGTGGAGAGCGGGCTGTCGGTGGCCCGCGCGGCTCGCCAGGGCGTCCTCACGGTGAGCGACACCCGGGGACGGGTGCTGGCCGAAGGCCGCAGCGGCGACCGCGGGATGAACACGGTGTACGCGGAGCTGCCGCAGCAAGGCGCCTCCACCGTCTACACCCTCCTGGGCGACTGGGCCGCCTGGTCCTCCGTCGCCCTGCTGCTCATCGCACTCGCCAGGCTCCGCACCCGTCACCCTTCGTAGAACGCCACCCGCAGCATGATCGGCGGCGGCTCGCGGGTCTCACCCGGATGCGCTCCGGTCTCTGGCCTCGTGGTAGCGCGCCCAGCCTTCATCGAGAAGTCGGAACCCTGCATCGATGGTTGATTCGGGATTTGCCTCGTGGGTGGCGCTGAGCTGGATCTGCAGGGCGAAACGGACGTAGGAGCGGATCTCGTCGGTCGGCGGCGCCTGGCCGGTGACCGCGGCCACGAGGCGTAGTCTCGGTATGGAGAGTGTCCGATCACTCGCTCTCGGCGCGCACGGGTCAGGAGGCGGAGGCGTCGAGGTCGGTGCCGGCTACCGTCAGCACGCCGTCGATGTCCATGAGCGTGCTCGCCAGGTCGCTGATCGACCCCGGGCCCTGCACCACGAGCCAGATCGACACGCCGCCCTGCTCCCGGCGTTCGCGGTCGACGGTCAGCTCCGCGATCACGAACCCCTTGTCCGTGCACGCCGACAGCACCCGCCGCAGCGCGCCCCGCCCGTCCAGGTACGTCAGGCGCAGCGGGGTCTGCGCGTACTTCGAGCGCGGCAGCAGGCCGGTCAGCGGCGTGAACGCGAACACCACCAGGAAGTGCCCCACCGTCACGGCGATCGCCAGCACCCACAGCCCGGCCCCGGCCGCCATGCCGACCGCGCAGGTCAGCCACACCACCGCGGCCGTCGTCAGGCCGCGCACCGCGTCGCGGCGGACGAAGATCAGGCCGCCGCCGATGAAGCCGATGCCCGACACGATCTGCGCGGCCACCCGGGAGGGGTCGAGGGCGACGTTGTCGCCGAGCACGTCCGCGAAGCCGTACTTGGAGACCAGCATGATCAGCGCAGAGGCGAAGCCGACCAGCGTGTGCGTCCGCAGCCCCGCGCTCTTCTGCCGGATCTCACGCTCCAGCCCGATCGCCGCGGACAGCAGTAACGCCAGCCCCAGATCCCCGAGTTGTCCCCATCCCTGACCGTCGAACACCCCAGCCGTCAACGCAACCTGCATTCCGCTGACCATCCCCGCTCTCCCGCGTCCGCACACCTGCGGTGAGCTGGGCTCTCACGGTCGGCTCACGCGTCCTGCCCGACTCTGGCGGCACGTTTCCAGGCAGTTCACCAGGAGGGGAAGCAGTATGCGGTACTCGTACAAACTCGCCGCCGCGCTCGCTCTGACGGCGGCCGTGGCCGTGCCGGCCGCACCGGCGGCGCAGGCGGCCACGGCGGCGTCGTCGTGCCGGGTGGAGTTCCACGACCTCGACGCGATCGAGGTGGCCGAGTCGGACGGGAAGGACGAGATCCGGGTGCGGCTGCTTCCGTACCTGTATCCGGCGGGCTGGGTGAACATGCGCGCCGGCGACGACGCGGACCCCGCCGACTTCAACATCCCGGACATCACCATCAGCGGCAACACCATCAAGTCCTACAGCCTGCGCGAGGTCACCCCGCCGCTGGTCGGAGCCGGCGTCGAGCTGGGCGAGGTCGAGGTCTACGGCGGGACGTGCGGGACGCTCGACCGCGGCGAGGTCTACACCTACACGAAGAACATCGTCGGCACGTACGAGGAGTCGTTCTGGTACGTGATGAAGGTCCGCATGACCGGCCTGTGACAGGCTCAGCCGGCGACCCAGTCCATGTGGTCGACCCAGTGCTCGAACAGCTCCCGGTCGCCGTGGACGGCGAGCGCGGGCGCCGCGTCGAGGGCGCGGCGCCTGGTGATCACGAGGAGGAGGTCGGTGGCCGGGCCGCTGACCGTGACGTCGGCCTTGTCGCCGCCCTGCTCCAGGACGACGCCGTCCTGTTCGCGGCGGACCCGCCAGTCGGCGCCCGGCGCGTCGGTGGCCTGGAAGAGCAGGGTCTGACCGTCACCCCGCATCGCCTCGGCGAAACGCGGCACGTTGTCCCAGTAGCCGCGCGAGGTCATCGTGGCCAGCCAGTCGGCCAGGGCCGCGACGGCGAGGTCGGGCGCCAGCTCGTAGGGCAGGCCGAGCGCCGCCGCCGCGTCGGCCCGGTGCACGCAGACCTCGCCGAACACCCGGCGCGCCCAGAACGGCACGCCCGCCGCGGCACCCGACGGATCCCACACCGGCGTGTCGTCGGAGACCGAGGAGTAGGCCTGCCGCACCTCGTCAGCGCAGCCGGTCAGCCAGGCACGCCACTCGGCCGGGTCGGTGGGGCCCGGAGCGACGGCGAACGCCGGGGTCGGGTCGAGCAGCCGGTCACGGACCAGCGTGGTCACCATCTGCTGCACGCCGCCGACGTGGTCGACGAGGTCGGACAGCGCCCACTCCGGGCAGGTCGGCACCCGGGTCGCCGCGTCCTTGCCGTCGACCCAGCCGGCGAGGATGTCGGTCTGCTCGACGGCGGCCTCAACGTATGCGGATGTGTCCATCGCCCCTACTCCAGGTGCTCGATTGTCGTCGATCAGACCGTACCGGCCTGGTCCGACATTTTGCCGGGAGATCGGCGAGTCGTGAGGAACGCGCGGACTGCCGGATCGGTGGTGAGTTCGACGGCCCGCGCGTACGCCGCCGCCGCGTCCTCGTGCCGCCCGAGCCTGGCCAGCAGGTCACCCCGTACGGCGTGGTACGGCTGGAACCGCTCCCGCTCCGGCGGAAGGGCTTCGAGCAGGGCCAGCGCGTGCTCCGGAGAGTCCGTCCGTCCTGCGACGGCCGCGTGCGCGACCCGGCCGCCCAGGCTGGGCGCGACGGCGACCAGCGCCGTGTAGAGGGTGCGCAGCGCGGGCCAGTCGGTCGTGCCGGTCCTGGCGCGGTCGCAGTGGACGGCCTGGATCGCCGCCTCCAGCTGGAACCGGCCGGGCGCCTGGCCGGGGCGTCCGGCCCTGGCCAGGTAGTGCTCGCCCTCCGCGATCAGGCCCTTGTCCCAGCCTGACGGGTCCTGCTCCTCCAGCGGCAGGTACGGCCCGCCGGGCCGCCCCGCCCGTGCCGCGTCCAGGGTGAGCAGCGCGGCCAGGCCCCACGCCTCCGGCTGGGTTCCGAGCAGCCGGGCCACCGTGACCGCGAGATAGCGTGCCTCACCGGCCAGGGACCCGGCGTCGCCCCGGTCCTGCCAGGCCAGGGCGTAGCAGCCGTACACCGCCTCCAGCACCGGCGCCAGCCGCTCGTTCATCGCCTCGCGGCCGGGGACGGCGAACGGGATGCGGGCGTCGCGGATCCGCCGCTTGGCGCGTACCAGGCGCTGTGACATCGCGCCCGCGGGCACCGCGAACGCCCGCGCGATCTCGGCGGAGTCGAACCCGAGCACGGTCTGCAACATCAGCGGGGTACGGACGTTCGCGGCGATCGCCGGATGCGCGCAGACGAACAGCAGCCCGAGCCGCCGGTCTGGGACGCCGTCCTCGTCCAGCCCGTCCAGGGGCGCACTCCCCTGGTCGGCGGCGTCTTCCAGCGGGGCCGACCGGCGGTGCGCGGCGGACTTCCAGAAGTCCCGCTGCCGGTTGCGCGCCACCGTGAGCAGCCAGCCCTCCGGGTTGGCCGGCACGCCGTCGCGCGGCCACGTGACCAGCGCCTGCTCGAACGCCTGCGCCAGCGTGTCCTCGGCGAGTTGCAGGTCCCCGGTGGAGGCGGCCAGCAACGCGACCAGCCGCCCGAACGACTCCCGCGCCGCCCGCTCCGCGACCCTCGCCGCGTCGCCGGGTGGGTGGGAGGTCACGAGGGGACCCAGGCGCCGTTCTCGATGTGCACCGCGCCGGGACGGATCTCGACCGTGCCCCAGGTGGCCGGCGGGGCCTGGCGGGCCCAGGTCAGGGCGGTGTCGAGGTCGGGGACGTCGATGACGACCACGCCGCCGAGCTGCTCCTTGGTGTCGGCGTACGGGCCGTCCTGGATGCGGGGCTCGCCGCCGGTCGCGGTGAGCGTGGTCGAGGCCGTGGACGGCTGCAGGATCTGGCCGCTCACCAGGATTCCGGCCTGCTCCAGCGTGGCGGCATAGGCCGTCATCGCCCGCTGCCCCTCGGCGAGGGCCTCGGCCCCGAGGGTCTCCTCGCTCTCCTCGCTGTAGTGGAACAACAGCATGTACCGCATGATGGGATCCTTTCTCATCTCATGGAATAAAGCGCTCTGACGACGCCGGTCGTGGACGTGACAGACTCCTTCAGCACGAGGTCCGTACGCTCACCGCTCGGTGAGCGGAAAGCGCCCCTGGCGTCCTCGTCATGGGGATGACGAGGACGGAGGTCTCAGACAGACACCCGCGGCTCAGGAATCGTGGCGTACAGCAGATCGCGCAGGCCGGGCAGCGATTCGCGGTCGCCGCGCCAGACCAGCCGCAGCCCCAGGCCGGGCACGGCGACGTCCAGCCGCACGAGCGTGCCCGCCTTCAGCGCGGCGGACACGGCGAACTCGGGCAGCAGCGCGATGCCGAGCCCCTGTTCGGCCCACGCCCGCATCACCTGCACCCCACCCGCCTGCACGCGGTCCATCGCGGGCCCGAAGGCCCGGTCGGCGGCCAGGTGGAAGGAGCAGGTGGGCACGTTGACCAGCAGCCGTTCGCCGGACAGCTCGCTCAGGGCAGGCGCGGGACGCCCGTGCAGCCGATGACCGGGCGCCGCGACGAGCACGAGAGGCACGGTGTCGATGTCGAGGAAGCTCAGCGGCGGCGCGGTGAAGCCGAGGTCGCCGAGGGTGTCGCCGGTGTCGAGGAGCAGCGCCGCCTCCAGCCGTCCCGCGGCGACGCCGGCGAGCAGGTCGTCCCGCCGCATGCTGGGCAGGACGTCCACGCGCAGGCCGGGGCGGCGCTCGGTGAGCGTGGCGAGGACGCGCGGGGCATGGGTGGCGGCGATGGTCTCCAGCGCGCCCAGCCGCAGCCGCTCCGCCTCGTCGCGGACCTCGCGCCGCGCCTGTTCGGCCTGGTCGAGGAGGCGGCGTGACCAGGTGAGCAGGCGTTCGCCCTGCGGGGTGAGGCGCATGCCCTTGGTGGTGCGCGCGAACAGGTCCACGCCGAGCGACCGCTCCAGGGCGCGGATCTGGGCCGAGACGCTGGAGGGCGCCAGGTCGAGGGCGACGGCGGCGTCGGTGACCGTACGGTGGCGGACCACGGCTTCGAAGATCCTCAACTGGCGCAGCTCCATGTGGTGACGCAACCAGGAGGTGCGTTCGGACATTCCGAATGCGGCGTGCGGATCCACCGGTGGAGCGGCCGGTACGGGCGGTCCGAAGGTGTGGCGCATGACTTTCGCGCGAACCACGCCCGCGACGCGCCGGACGGCGGCGCTGGTGGGCATCTCTTTCGGATATTTCATGGTGTTGCTGGACATGACGGTCCTGTCGGTGGCCGAGCCGGACCTGGCCGCTTCGCTGCGTACCTCCATGGCCGGGCTGCAATGGGCGACCACGGGATACACGGTGGTGTTCGGCGCGCTGCTGCTGTCGGCGGGCGCGGTCGCCGACCGGTACGGCGCGCACCGGGTCTTCCGCGCCGGGGTGCTGGTCTTCGGGCTCGGCTCGCTGCTGTCGGCCCTGGCTCCGACGCTGGCGGTGCTGGTCGGGCTGCGGGTGGTGCTCGGCGCGGCCGGGGCGGCCTGCGTACCGGCGTCGATGGCGATGATCGCGCGCCTCTACCCGGAGCCGGCGGCGCGCGGCCGGGCGGTCGCGACCTGGGCGGCGATCAGCGGCGCGGCGGTGGCGGCGGGCCCGCTGATCGGCGGCGTCCTGGTCGACTGGGCCGGCTGGCGGGCGATCTTCCTCGTCAACGTGCCGATCGCGGTGCTGGTGCTCGCGCTGACGCTCGGGCGGGCGGCCGACACCCCGCGCGGTGACCGCAGGATCGACTGGCGGGCGCAGGCGGCGGCCTGCGCGGTGCTGGCTCTGCTGACCGACGCGCTGGTCGCGGCGGGTGCGCGGGCCTGGGTGCACGCGGCCGGGTCGGGCATCGCCACGGTGCTGGCCGCCGGGGTGTTCGCGGTGCTGGAACGGCGCAGCGACACGCCCGTACTGAACCCGGCGCTGCTGCGCAGCCGGGGCGTCCTGGCCGGGCTCGCGGCGGGCGCGGCGGTGAACTTCGCGCTCAACGGCAGCCTGTTCGTGCTGCCGCTGCTGTTCCAGCAGGACCTCAGGCTGGGCGCCGCCGCCACGGGGCTGGCCTTCCTGCCGCTCACCCTGCCGTTCGTGCTCAACCCGCCGCTCGTCGGCCGGCTGGCCGCCCGGGTCGGCCCGCGCCCGCCGATCCTGCTCGGGCTGACGCTGCTGGCGGCAGGCGGCGTCGCGCTCGGGGCGGCGATCCAGGCCGGAGCCGGGTACGCCTGGCTGGCGCTCGGGTTGCTGGGCTGCGGTCTCGGCGTGTCGTTCGTGCTGCCGGCGCTGGTCTCGGCGGTCATCGGCGCCGCGCCCGCGCAGGCGGCAGGTGCGGCGGGAGGGCTGCTCAACGCCGTACGGCAGGCCGGGGCCACGCTCGGCGTCGCCGTCATGGGCGGCGTGGCGGGGCCGGCGGCCGCGATGGTGCTCGCGGCGGTGGTGTGCGCGGCGGCGGGGATGTGGTTCGCCGCCGCCCCACAGCGATAATCGACACCTTGGCGAGAAAAATCGACATAGTGTAGATTTTGTGCTGTGGGGAGCCGGCCGGGCTCCTCCGGGAGCCCTTGGAGGGGGACATGCAGCAGCAGAAGTGGCTCATCACCGGCGTCAGCTCGGGCCTCGGCCGGGCCATCGCCCAGGCAGCGCTGGCCGCCGGGCACGTCGTCACCGGGACCGTCCGCTCCGAGGCGGACCTGCGGGCGTTCGAGGAGCTGGAGCCGGGCCGCGCGCACGGCCGCATCCTCGACGTGACCGACGACGAGGCGGTCACCCGCGTGTTCGCCGACGCCGAGCAGAACGTCGGCCCGCTCGACGTCGTCATCGCCAACGCCGGTTACGGCCTGGAGGGCACGTTCGAGGAGACCCCGCTGGCGGAGGTGCGGCGGCAGTTCGAGGTCAACGTCTTCGGGGCGGTGTCCACGCTGCGAGCGGCGCTCCCCTACATGCGGCAACGCCGCCGCGGCCACCTGATGGCCGTCACCTCCATGGCCGGGATGATGACCGTGCCCGGCATGTCCGCCTACTGCGCTAGCAAGTGGGCCATGGAGGGCTTCCTCGCCTCGCTGGGCCAGGAGGTCGAGCAGTTCGGCCTCTACGTGACGGCGATCGAGCCGGGCTCGTTCCGTACGGACTGGGCGGGGCGCTCCATGACGCGCGCCGAGCACTTCATCGAGGACTACGACGAGCTGTTCGTGCCCATCCGCCAGAAGCGGCTCAAGGCGAGCGGCAACCAGCTGGGCGATCCGGCCAAGGCCGGGGAGGCCGTCGTGCACATCGCCTCGATCGAGGAGCCGCCGGCCCACCTGGTGCTGGGCTCCGACGCGCTGCGCCTGATCGCCGCCCAGCGCGCCGCCGTGGACGAGGAGATCCGCGCGTGGGAGGAGCTCTCGCGTACGACGGACTTCCCCGAGGGCGCGCAGCTCTGATGCCCGGCACCCAGCCCGCGCGGCGCCGGCGCGCCACGGAACGCAAGGGGGATCTGCGGGAGCGGGCGATCCTCGACACCTGCGAGTCGCTGCTGGCGGAGAAGGGCTACGAGGCGATGACGGTCGGCGACATCGCCCAGGGCGCCGGCATCACCCGCGGCGCGCTCTACTTCTACTTCGGCTCGAAGCAGGAGGTGGTCACGGCGCTCGTGGCGCAGACCGTCGAGCACCTGTGGGAGCGCTCGCGGGCCACGGCCGGGAGCGACGAACCGCGCCAGGCCATCGCGGCGGCCATGCGACGCACGATCGAGCTGTGGAACGAGCACGGCCTCGTCATGCGCACCGCGATCGACCTGTCGCTGACCGTGCCGGAGATCGGGCAGCTGTGGAGCCACACGGCCGATCTGTTCACCGGAGCCATCGCCGCCGTGCTGCAGCGGGCGGGCGTGCCGGTCGGCGGCGCGCCCGACCAGGCGCCGGCGATGGCCCGCGCGCTGTGCTGGATGATCGAGCGGAGCTTCTACCACGCCTCGCAGGAGTCCCCTGAGAGCCTGGAGCTGGCGTCGGCGGCGTGTGAGCACATCTGGCTGACGTGTGCCGGGCTGACCGGGCAGAGATGAAACGGTCAGTATTGGAGAAGCCCTCGTCGCGGGCGCGCGCCTAACCTGAGTCGCATGCACGGCCGCCGCCCCCAGAGCGCGGCGGAAACCGACATACTGCTCATACTGCCCGACCAGCGGCAGCGCCCATAAGACAGATGGAGAATCCGACAGCATGGCCACGAGCACGGACACCCAGTCGCCCGCGCCCCACGCCGCCGACACTCACGACCTCATCCGCGTGCACGGCGCCCGCGTCAACAACCTCAAGGACGTCAGCGTCGAGATCCCGAAGCGCCGGCTGACGGTGTTCACGGGGGTGTCGGGGTCGGGCAAGAGCTCGCTGGTCTTCGGCACGATCGCCGCCGAGTCGCAGCGGATGATCAACGAGACGTACAGCACGTTCGTCCAGGGCTTCATGCCGACGCTGGCGCGGCCCGAGGTGGACGTGCTCGACGGGCTCACCACCGCGATCATCGTCGACCAGCAGCGCATGGGCGCCGACCCGCGCTCCACGGTCGGCACCGCCACCGACGCCAACGCGATGCTGCGCATCCTGTTCAGCCGGTTGGGGCAGCCGCACATCGGCTCGCCCAACGCGTTCTCCTTCAACGTGCCCACCGTGCGGGCCAGCGGCGCGATCACGGTCGAGCGCGGCGAGAAGAAGAAGCCGGTCAAGGCGACCTACACCCGCACCGGCGGCATGTGCCCGCGCTGCGAGGGCCGCGGCACGGTCAACGACCTCGACCTCACCCAGCTCTACGACGACTCCAAGTCGATCTCCGAGGGCGCCATCACCGTGCCCGGCTACAAGGTCGACAGCTTCTGGACCGTCCGCGTCTTCACGGCCTCCGGGCTCGTCGACCCCGACAAGCCGATCCGCGACTTCACCAAGAAGGAGCTCAACGACTTCCTGTACGGGGAGCCGATGAAGGTCAAGGTCGACGGCGTCAACCTCACATATGAGGGGCTGATCCCGAAGATCCGCAAGTCGTTCCTGTCCAAGGACCCCGAGGCGATGCAGCCGCACATCAGGGCGTTCGTGGAGCGGGCGGTCACCTTCACCGCCTGCCCCGAGTGCGACGGCACCCGCCTCAGCGAACTCGCCCGCTCCTCGCGCATCCACGGCGTCAACATCGCCGAAGCATGCTCGATGCAGATCAGCGACCTGGCCGAGTGGGTACGCGGGCTCGACGAGCCCTCCGTGGCCCCGCTGCTCGGCAAGCTGGCGCACACGCTCGACTCGTTCGTCCAGATCGGGCTCGGCTACCTGTCGCTCGACCGGCCCGCGGGCACCTTGTCGGGCGGTGAGGCGCAGCGCGTCAAGATGATCCGCCACCTCGGCTCCTCGCTCACCGACGTCACCTACGTCTTCGACGAGCCCACCGCGGGCCTGCACCCGCACGACATCCAGCGCATGAACGACCTGCTGCTGCGGCTGCGCGACAAGGGCAACACGGTGCTGGTCGTCGAGCACAAGCCGGAGACGATCGCGATCGCCGACCACGTGGTGGACCTCGGGCCCGGCGCCGGTTCGGCGGGCGGCGAGATCTGCTACGAAGGCACCCTCGAAGGGCTGCGGGCGGCCGGCACCATCACCGGGCGCCACCTCGACGACCGCGCCACGCTGAAGGACTCCGTGCGCGAGCCGACCGGGGTCCTGGAGATCCGCGGCGCCACCACCAACAACCTGCGGAACGTGGACGTCGACGTCCCGCTCGGCGTGCTGACCGTCGTCACCGGCGTGGCCGGGTCCGGCAAGAGCTCGCTCATCCACGGCTCGATCCCGGCCCGCGCCGGCGTGGTGTCGATCGACCAGAGCCCCATCCGCGGCTCCCGGCGCAGCAACCCGGCCACCTACACGGGCCTGCTCGACCCGATCCGCAAGGCGTTCGCCAAGGCCAACGGCGTCAAGCCGGCGCTGTTCAGCGCCAACTCCGAGGGCGCCTGCCCCGACTGCAACGGCGCCGGCGTCGTCGAGACCGAGCTGGGCTTCATGGCCAGCGTCACCACCGTCTGCGAGGAGTGCGAGGGCAAGCGGTTCCATCCGTCGGTGCTGGAGCACAAGCTCGGCGGGCGCGACATCAGCGAGGTGCTCGCCATGCCGGTGGCCGAGGCCGTGGAGTTCTTCGGCGCGGGCGACGCCCGTACGCCGGCCGCGCACGCCATCCTCACCCGCCTCGCCGACGTCGGGCTCGGCTACCTGACGCTGGGCCAGCCGCTCACCACACTGTCCGGCGGCGAGCGGCAGCGGCTCAAGCTGGCCACCCACATGGCCGAGCAGGGCGGCGTGTACGTCCTGGACGAGCCGACCTCCGGCCTGCACCTGGCCGACGTCCAGCAGCTGCTCGGCCTGCTCGACCGGCTCGTGGACAGCGGCAAGTCGGTCATCGTCATCGAGCACCACCAGGCGGTCATGGCGCACGCCGACTGGATCATCGACCTGGGTCCCGGCGCGGGTCACGACGGTGGCCGGGTGGTGTTCGAGGGCACGCCGGCCGAGCTGGTCAAGGCCCGCTCGACGCTGACGGGCGAGCATCTGGCCGCGTACGTCGGGGCGTGATCGGCTCCGGCCTTCTCAGCCTGGGCAGCACCGGGACGGCCGCCAGGAGCAATCCGGTCAGCGCGGCCACGCCGAGGAACGCCCGCTGCACGCCGCCGGCGTCGGCGAGCAGGCCGAAGTACGCAGGTCCTGCCAGGAAGCCCAGGTAGGCGACCGTCGAGATGGCCGAGGTGGCCCGGCCCCTGAACGCGTCGGGGACGGGCCGCAGCCCGTACGACAGGAGGGTGGGGAAGAGCGTCGCGGTGCCCAGCGCCGCGGCGACGACGCCCGCCAAAGCGAGCGGCAGCGACGGGGCGACCGCCGTCAGCACGCTGCCCGCTGTCGCGATCAGGCCCGCGGTGACCATCGTGGCGATCGGGCGGCGCAGCATGACGGGGCCGCCCGCCAGCCTGGCCAGCGCGGCCGTCGTGGCGAACGCGGCAGGGGCGACGGCGGCCAGCGCGGGCGAGGCCGCGAACGCGTCGGTCAGCAGTACCGCGGCCCAGGTCTGGAACGCGTTCTCCGCCGCGAACGCCAACGCCCCCACACCCCCGACCACCAGCAACACCCCCCGCCCCGGCAACCGCCCCCCGCCCTCCCCCCGCACCGCCGCACCGTCGGCCTGCCCGTCCCGGTGACCCGCCGCTCCCTGCGCACGGTCGGCCTGCCCGTCCCGGTGACCCGCCGCTCCCTGCGCACGGTCGGCCTGCCCGTCCCGGTGACCCGCCGCTCCCTGCGCACGGTCGGCCTGCTCGCCCCGATGGCCCGCCGCCTCCTGTGCGGCTGCGGCCTGGTCGCCGTCGGGCGCGGTGCCGGCCCGTACAGGGATCGATCGGGTGGCGGCGGCCACGACCGTGCCGAGCGCGACCACGACGACGGCGGCGGCGGTGAAGGCGGCGAGCAGGCTGCCGGTCGCGGCGGCCAGCGCGCCCGCCGCCAGGCTGCTCGCCGCAACGGTGGCGGAGAACGCGGCGTGCGAGCGGGCCACGACAGGCCGGCCGGTCCGCTTCTCCCCGGTGGCGGCGAGCGTGTTGATGGCCACGTCCGTCGCCCCTGAGCCGGCCCCCACGGCGAGGATGCCCGCGCACAACCCGGCATAGCCGGACGAGACCGCGCACAGCACCACGCCCGCGACGCCCAGCAGCGCGAGCAGCATTCCGGCCACCCGCAGCCCGACGGCGTCCACGAGCCGCCCGGTCAGCAACATGGCGGGCAGCGCCCCCGCCCCCACCAGCAGCAGCGCGACGCCGAACCGCGCGTCACCCACCCCGGCATGGGCACGCAGCAGAGGCAGGCAGGCACCCCACGCCCCCCAGAACACCCCGAACCCCGCGAACCCCAGAAACGGCGCGGCACGCCCCGACAAGCTGGCTCTCATCATATGTGTAACGCTACACAACTAGGATGGCAGCGTGTCCACCAACCGCAGACGCGTGACGCTGAAGGACGTGGCGGCCCGCGCGGGCGTCTCACTGATGACCGCCTCCTACACCTTCACCCGCCCCGCCCGCGTCGCCGACGCCACCCGCGAACGCGTCCACCGCGCGGCCGGCGAGCTGGGCTACCACCCCGACGCCGTGGGCCGGGCGCTGAAGTCAGGCCGCACCAGGCAGCTCGGCGTGGTCTTCAGCGAGCACCTGGTCTACGCCTTCGACGACCCGCAGGCGGCCCGGTTCCTCGCAGGCGTGGCCGAGGTGTGCGTCGCGGAGGGGCAGGGGCTGACGTTCATCCCGACGCGGGGTGACGCCGACGACGCCGACCGGGTGCTGTCGGCCGCCGTGGACGCGTTCGTGCTGTGGACCACCACCGAGGACGATCCGGTGCTCGCGGCCGTCGCGGGCGATCCGCGGCCCGCCGTCATCCAGGGCGGCCCCGGGCGCGACGGCATCGCCTGCGTCACCCAGGACGACCGCGCCGCCGCCCGCGCCATCGCCGCCCGCGTGCTGGGCGAGGGCCGTATGCCCGCCGTCATCTCGTTCCCGCTCGACCGCGCCCGCGCGGCGATGACGACCACGGGCGCCGGCCTGCCGCCGCACGTCCCGTTCCCCGTCACCGACGCCCGCCTGCGCGGCTACCGCGACGCCGTCGAGGCGGCCGGCCTGAGCTGGGACGGCACGCCGGTCGCGGTCGTCGCCCGCAACACCCGCGCCGACGGCGCCGCCGCCGCCCGCGAACTCGCCTCCCGGCTGCCCGCGGACGCGCTCGTCATCGCCATGAGCGACGAGCTCGCGATCGGCGCCCGCCAGGCACTCGAAGACTCCCACCCCGGCGCCGCCTACCTCGGCTGGGACGCCTCACCTGCCGCTCGGCAGCTTGGCATCGTCTCCGTCACCAACCCGCTGCGCGACCAGGGACGCCGCTGCGCGCAGCTCGCCCTCGACCCATGCGACGCCGGCGAGCGGGAGATCCCGTGGAGCATCACCGGATAAGCCGGTTGTCCGGCCTCGTGACCAGCCGCTACGGTGTGGGCGCGTGGATGCCTTCGAACGTTCCTGGGCGGCGTTGCGCGCCGCGGTCGCCGACCTGCCCGACGACGCCTTCGCCGAGCCGTCGGGCTGTGCCGGGTGGCTCGTGCGCGACCTGGTCTGCCACCTGGTCATCGACGCCCAGGACGTCCTGATCACCCTCGTCACGCCGACCGACGAGCCGCCGACCCGCGACGCGATCACGTACTGGGAGGTCACCGGCACTCCCCCGACCGGTGACGATCCGCTCGACGCGCTCACGGTCCGGCTGGCCGCCGCCTACGAGGACCCGTACCTGCTGAAGTTCCACCTCGACGACGTCGGCTCCGCCGCGGGACGGGCCGCCGCGCTGGCCGATCCCGCGATGCGGGTCGGCACGCGGGACGAGGTGCTCACGGTGGGCGACTACCTGACGGCGTACGTGCTCGAATGGACGCTGCACCACCTCGACCTGATCGCCCACCTGCCCGGCGTGCCCGGCCCGCCCGCCGAGGGGCCGGCCCAGGCACGCGAGATGCTGGAGAAGATCGCCGGGGCCGCGTTCCCCGCGTCGTTCTCCGACGAGGCCGCGCTGCTCGTCGGCACCGGCCGTCGCGCCCCGACCCCGGCCGAGCGGGACGAGCTGGGCGACCTGGCCGGCCGGCTGCCGTTCGTCGTGGGCTGACCTAGCGTCCCGCGTCCATCATGCGGCTCTCCCAGGCCCAGGCCGCGATCTCGACCCTGTTGCGGGCGCCGAGCTTAGCCTGGACGCCCGCCACATGCCCTTTGACCGTGCTCACCGCGATGAACAGATCGTCGGCGATCTCCTGGTTGCTGCACCCCCTGGCGACCGCCCGGACGATCTCGGTCTCCCGCGCGGTCAGGGGCTGCGCGGGCGCGCGGGCCGCGATCCCGGCTCCGCGGTCGGCCAGCCGGCGCAGCAACCGCAGCGTGATCGACGGCGAGATGAGCGCGTCGCCCGCGTGGGCGGCCCGCACGGCCTCGACCAGCAGCGCGGGGCCGGCGTCCTTCAGCACGAACCCGGCCGCGCCGCGGTGCAGGGCGCCGTGGACGTACTCGTCCAGGTCGAACGTGGTGACCATGACCACTCGGGTGGGGGCGTCGGCCAGCGCGCGGGCCACCTCGATCCCGTCGAGGCGGGGCATCTGAACGTCCACCAGGCAGACGTCAGGACGTGCCCGGCGGGCCTGCTCGATCGCCTCGTCGCCGTCGCCCGCCTCGGCGACCACGACGATGTCGGGCTGGTCCTCCAGGATGATGCGCAGGCTGGCCCTGATCATCGGCTGGTCGTCGGCCAGCAGCACCCGGATGGGCGGCGTCATCGGTGTTCCCCGGCGGGGACGGTGGCGCGCACGACCCAGCCCGCGTCAGGGCCGGGGCCGGCGGTCAGCGTTCCGCCCAGGGTGTCGAGGCGTTCGCGCATGCCGATGAGGCCGTAGCCGGCGCGGCGGGGGCGGACGGTCGCGTGCGGGGCGTCGTCCTCGACCACGACCGTGACGGCCTGCTCGTCCTGGGTGATGCCGACGGTGATCACGCGGGCGTGCCCGGCGTGCTTGGCGACGTTGGTCAGCGACTCGCGGACGACGCGGTACACGGTGCTGCGCACCTCGGCCGGCCAGCCGTCGGGCTCGGCTGCCAGCCGCAGCCGCGCCGATCGGCCGTGGCCGTCGAAGCGTCCGACCAGCTCGGCGAACTCCTCGGAACCGGTCACGCCGGGGGCGCTCTCGCGCATCAGGCCGACCACGCGGCGGGTCGCGGCCAGCGCCTCGTGGCCCGCGGCCTCGATGCCGGCGAGCGAGGCGGCCGTCCTGTCCGGGTGCTTGGCGGTGACGAGCTGGGCGGCCTGCGCCTGGAGCACGATGCTGGTGACGTGGTGGGCCACGACGTCGTGCAGTTCCCTGGCCAGCTCGCGGCGCTCGGCACGGCGTACGCGCTCGGTGGCGGCGCGGCGGCGGGCGGCCAGCCATCGTGGGACCAGCCCGCCTCCCATGGCGGCGAGCCAGATCAGGCCACCCTGCGCCGGCACGGGCGAGCCTGAGCCGGTCAGCAGCCCGCCCGTCATGACGGCCGCCCCTGCGGCGGCCACCGCGCAGGCTTGGACGGCGGGCAGTCTCCTGATCGCGGAGCCGATGAGCACCGCCAGGCCGAGCGAGGTGGCGGGGCCCGGCTCCGCCGGCAGGTGGAGGAGGTGGGCGGGCAGGACGGCGAGCCCGGCCACGGTCAGACCGGCGACGGCCGTCCACAGCCGGGCGGCGCGGCGTGCCACGGCGAGCACCGCCACCACCGCGCCGACGCAGGCGCCGGGCACCCAATAACCGTCACCCCAGCTGGCGGCGAGGCGGGCGGCCTGGTAGGCGATGGCCAGCGCGAGCACGACGCCGAGTCCGATCTCGGCCGCCACCTCGAGCCGAACGGGAGCACGCACGGCGTTCACGCTAGGGCACGGGTCCCCTGGGCTTGTACCGGCCGAAAGTACTGTTTCGTCCCACTGCGGGCGTCCCACTGCGGGCGTCCCACTGTCGGCGGCCAGCTGGTGGGCGGGCCGCCGCCGTCCTCCTCGTCCGACGCTTCAGGGCCGAGGAGTGTGGGCTCGCCCGTCCCGCTCAGCGGCTCACCGGGGTCTCCTCATACACGCGCGACAGCTTCTCTGGATTGCGTACGGCGTACACGCCACTGATCAGGCCGCCCTCGACCCGCACCGTGATGACGGCGTCGATCCCGCCATCGACGCGGAGCACCAGGGCCGGATGGCCGTTGACGTGGGCCGGCTGCAGCGCGCCGGCGCCGAACCTGGACAGCGCGGTGGCCAGCGGGGCGATCCGCTCGGCCCCCACGAGCGGCTCCAGCAGCGCCTCCACGACTCCGCCGCCGTCGCTGAGGAAGACGGCGTCGGGCGCGAGGACGGCGAGCAGCCCTTGCAGGTCGCCGGTCTCCGCCGCCCGCCGGAAGGCGTCGAGCGCGTCACGGATCTCGGCCTGCGAGACGCCCGCGCGCGGCCGGCGGGCGGCGACGTGCGAGCGGGCCCGGTGGGCGATCTGGCGGACCGCGGCCTGGCTCTTGTCCACGGCCTCGGCGATCTCGTCGTAGCCGAGGGCGAACACCTCGCGCAGCACGAACACCGCCCGCTCGGCCGGCGTGAGCGTCTCCAGCACCAGCAGCATGGCCATGGAGACGCTCTCGGCCAGCTCGACGTCCTCGGCCACGTCGGGCGTGGTCAGCAGTGGCTCGGGCAGCCACGGGCCGACGTACGACTCCTTGCGCCGGCCGAGCGTGCGCAGCCGCATCAGCGCCTGCCGCGTCACCATCCTGATCAGGTACGCGCGCCGATCCCGCACCGTGCCGAGGTCGACGCCCACCCATTTCAGCCAGGTCTCCTGCAGCACGTCCTCGGCGTCGGCGGCCGAGCCGAGCAGCTCGTACGCCACGGTGAACAGCAGGTTCCTGTGGGCCACGAAGTCCTCGGTGGCCGGGTCCATCCGGTTCATGGGCGGACATTGTGGTTGCGGAAGAACAGGTTGCGGGGGTCGTGCCGGCGCTTGACCGCCGCGAGCCGCCGGAGGGTCCGCGGCGGGTAGACCGCGGCCACGTCGTCCGGCGTGGCGGAGGTGAGGAAGTTGGCGTACGCCCCGCTGACGTGGGGCGCGAGCCTGGCCCAGATCGCTTCCAGGGCCGGGCGGGCGGCCTCGACGATCGGCTCCGGCCCGGCCGCGGTGGTCACGAACATCAGCTCCGCCTGGCGGTGGGCGTAGGCGGTGGCGTCGTCCGGGACCCGGGCGACCGCGCCTCCGACGCTGCGGACAGAGATGAACGGTGAGCCCTGCGCCGCCCCGGTCTCCGCGAGCAGCTCCAGGACCTGGCGCACCGACCCGGCCCCGACGAAGGCGCTGCGGGTGAGCAGCCGGATGCCGGGCGGCGCCGCCTGGCCCTCCTCAAGGATGTCCGCGTACGGCTGGAGCGTGACGTCGTCGCTCAGCACCGTGCCCAGAGCGCGGATCGGGTCGATGGCCTTCGCGGCCGCCTCGGGGTCGTCGCCGTCGAAGGCGACCTGGATCTTCACCGGCGCTTCGTGGCCGCCCTCGAAGGGGTTGGCGAAGCTCGCGATAGAAGTCAGCTCGTCCGGGGCAGTTCGCAGGTAGGCCGCCCAGCCCTGGAGTACTTCGGCGAGTTCCGCGGCAGGGAAGGTGATCGCGCCGAAGAAGACGTCGGTCGTCGGGTGCGCGGCCAGCTCGAAGGCGGTCACCACGCCGAGGTTGCCGCCGCCTCCGCGCAGCGCCCAGAACAGCTCGGGGTTCTCCTCCGCGCCGGCGCGCAGCACCGCACCGGAGGCGGTGACGACCTCGGCGGCGACCAGGCTGTCCAGGGTCAGGCCGTGTTTCCTGGCCTTCCAGCCGATGCCGCCGCTCAACGTCAGCCCGCCGACCCCCACGCTTCTGGTGTCTCCCGAGGAGATCGCCAGGCCCAGCGGAGCCAGGGCGTCCGCGACCTGACCCCAGGTGGCGCCGCCGCCCACGCGGACGATGTGACGTTCCTCGTCGATGACCTCGACGCCGGCGAGCCTGGCGAGGTCGAGGACGACGCCGCCGTCGTTGGTGCCGAAACCGGCGAAGGCGTGGCCGCCGCCGCGTACCGACAGCACCAGACCCGCGTCGGCGGCGAACCGGACAGCGGCCTGCACGTCCGCCACGCTCGCCGGCCGCAGGACGTAGGCCGGGCTGCCGGAGACCAGCATCGTGCGAGCGGCCTCCTCATAGCCGGCCGTGCCAGGCTCGATGACGTCGCCGCCGAAAGTGGTGGCCAAGAGGGCGTTCATGGTGCTCCTTCCACATGCCGGGGTTGTTCCCGGTCGAGCAGAAGATGCCGGCGGCCCGCTCGTTGTGACATCGCGGCGACGTGACCTACGCCACGCCGCACAGCCACTCCAGGCCGGCTTCGGCGTGGGTGACGACGGTGAAGTGGCTGTCGCCCTTGAGCAGCCGCAGGTCGGCGGCCGGGCAGTGCTCGGCCAGCCAGGAGCCGTGGGTGGCGGGGATGATGCGGTCGGCGGTGCCGTGCAGGAGCAGGACGGGAGCGCGGATGGAGCCGGGGTCGCAGCCCCAGGCGTGGGTGTAGGAGACGTCGTCGTCGATCTGGCCGTACGGGCCGGCGTCGAGAGCGGGTTGGGCGACCTTGCCCAGCCACCCCCACGGCCCCTCGAACACCGCCAGGTCGGCAGGGGTGAACTCGCAGTCGTAGGCGAAGTCCGAGTCGTGCAGCGCCGCCCGTACCTTCCGGCCCGCCGCCGCCGTGCCCAGCGCGGCCACGCCGGACGGGACCATCCCGGTGAACCAGTCCAGACCGTCGGCGCCGTACGGGGCGATGCCGCCCAGGCTCAGCACCGCCCGGACGCGCTCACCCAGCACCGCGGCACACCCCAGCGCGTAGCTGCCGCCGCCCGAATAGCCCGCGACGGCGAACCTGCCGATGCCGAGCGCGTCCGCGACGGCCGCCGCATCACCGGCGACGGACGCGACCGTCCGCCCCGGCGCCACGTCGGAGCCCCCGTAGCCCGGCCGGTCGAACGCCACCCAGCGCACCCCCAGCCGGTCGGCCGCTGCGAAGAGCGGCTCGGGGGGCGCGCCGAGGTTCGGCGTGCCGTGGTGCCACATGACCGGCAGCCGCTCGCCGTCGCCTGGGGCGGTGTCGTAGACGTGCAGCGTGCGGCCCCCGCCCACGTGGACGTCCAGCTCGATCATCATGTCCTCGACGCTACCGCTCCGTCGGAGGACGGAAGCCGCCGAGCTCCTGCTCCAGCAGCTCGGCCAGCCGGAGCGGGGTGCGGTCCTCGAACATCGGGCCGATGAGCTGCACGCCCACCGGCAACCCTTCGGAGGATCCGCCTGCCGGGACGGCGGTGGCGGGCAGGCCGGGCATGGTGGCCAGGCCGGCCCAGACGAGCTGGTCGAAGTACGGGTACGCGGCGCCGTCGATGTCGATGCGCCGCCGCATCGGGTCGGGGCTGTGGTCGTGCGGGAACGCCGGCGTCGGCGTGACCGGGCACACCACGGCGTCGAACTCGGTGAACAACGTCCGCCAGCCGTGCCGGTGGGCCTCGCGGCGGTTGTTCACCTTCAGCCAGTCGCGGTGGCTGAGCGTCAGGGCGCGCAGCCGTACGGACTCGAGGCTCTGGTCGTCCGGGTGCTGCTGCTCGTGCGGCTCCATAGGAAAGCGCGCGACCGAACCCGAGATCAGCAGCTGCATGTAGAGCCTCGCGGCCTCCGCCAGGTCCGGCAGCAGCGGGCTGTGCCACTCGACACGGGCGCCCGCGGCGGTGAGCGCGGCGGCCACCCGGTGCACGCCCGCCCGCACGGCCGAGCCGGTCGGGAGCAGCGGATGTTCGTCGAGGACCAGGACCCGGAAGTCGCCGAGCCGGTCGTGGCGGGCGGGCGGCAGCTTCAGCTCGTACGCCAGGCCGTGCGTCAGCGGGTCGGGGCCTGCCATGACGTCGAGCAGGAGCGCGAGGTCGCGGGCGGTACGCGCCATCGGCCCGACGACCGCCAGCTCGGGCTCCGCCGGCAGCTCCTTCGGCAGGGCCATGCCGCGGGTCGCCGCCAGCCCGAGCGTCGGCTTGTGCGCGTAGACGCCGCAGAAGTGGGCGGGCGTACGCAGCGAACCGGCCAGGTCGGAGCCGATCGACAGCGCCCCGAACCCGCACGCCAGCGCCGCCGCCGACCCGCCGGACGACCCGCCTGGCGTGCGGTCGCGGTCCCAGGGGTTGGTGGTGGTGCCGTAGAGGTCGTTGAAGGTCTGGATGTCCTGCAGGCCCAGCGGCACGTTGGTCTTGCCGAGCACCACCGCGCCCGCCTCCTTGAGCCGCCGTACCTGGACCGCGTCCTCGGCCGGCATGAAGGCGCGGTGCTGCGACATGCCCCAGGTCGTGGCCATCCCTTCGACGTCGTACGACTCCTTGACCGTCACCGGGACGCCCAGCAGCGGCCGCTCCGCACCGCGGGCGCGCGCCCGGTCGGCGTCTCGCGCGGCTGCTCTCGCCCGGTCGAAGTCCGGTACGCAGATCGCGTTGGTCACCTCGTCGTCCCGCTCGATCCGGGCGATCGCGTCGTCCGTGAGTTCCACCGAGCTCACTTCCCCTGTCCGCAACGCGACTGCCAATTCTTCTGCTGACTGGTATTTCGTATCCATGGCGGAGGACTCTATTGGCTTGCCATGAATGCTGATCCCGGTCCGGGTCGTCGGCATTCTCCGGAAAAGCGGAAATGGCCGCCCGACAGCTTCGCCGAAAGTGGCTTCACCGCAGGTCAGAAGGGTTATGGGGTGGATCTTCAGCTTTGGCGAGGGCATGAAACTCCGCTACATGCAACGAGAGAGACATCTCAATTCTCGTCAGAGCGGACCGCCCATCACGTCACTGGCCACAATCCGCGGAATTTGTCCAGTCGACAGAGGAGGTGTCTCTTGCTTATGGGCTCGGCCACTGGAGCAGAGCCAGGTCGGCGACCCGGCGAAGTTCGTCGCGAGGGGTGCCGCCGGCGGCCTGGACGGCGATGCCGTTGGCGACGGCCATGAGATAGCGGGCGAGCAGCCCGGGGTCGTGACCGGCGGGCAGGTCGCCTTCGTCGGCGGCGCGCTGGAGGCGTTCGGCGAGGAGTGCGACGCCGTCGTCGCGCCAGGCCGTGAGCGTGTCGCGGATGCCCCGGCTGGGCTCCCCCGCGGCAAGCGACCCCTGAACGCCGAGGCAGCCGGCGGGCGCGCCGGGAGTGGTGGTGGCCAGGGCCGCGCCGTGCAGGAACGCGGTGGCCACCGCACGCGCGGTCGGCTCCTGGACGGCCCGCCGGGCATAGGAGGCCGGGCCATCGGTGTAGCGCCGCAGCACGAGGTTGAACAGATCTTCCTTGCTGCCGAACGCGGCGTACATGCTGGTGCGGCTGATGCCCATGGCCTTGGTCAGGTCGGTGAGGCTGGCGCCGTCGTAGCCCTGCTCCCAGAAGACCCGCATGGCCTGATCGAGCGCTTTCTCGGCGTCGAACCCGCGCGGGCGGCCGACCGGCGCCTTCCCCTGACTTTGCACGCCTCCGATCCTACCGTTGTGTACCGATCGGTGCAGAAGTGCTATCGTCACCATTAAGTACCGAGCAGTACAGATTTCTGACGAGGTGAAAGCCATGAAGCTGTTCGAAGGCAAGACCGCGGTAGTGACCGGCGGCGGCACCGGCATCGGCCTGGCCACCACCAGGCGGCTGGCGGCCGAGGGCGCCCACGTGTTCATCACGGGACGCAGAAAGGCCGTCCTGGACGAGGTGGTGGCGAGCATCGGCCCGGCATCGGTGACCGCCGTCCAGGGCGACATCTCCAACCTGACGGATCTCGACGACCTCTACACCGCCGTACGAGAGCGCGGCCAGGGCCTGGACATCCTGTTCGCGAACGCCGCCGCCGCCTCGTTCGCGACTTTGGAGCAGGTCACCGAGGACCACTTCGACGACATCATCGGCACCAACGTCAAGGGCACCCTCTTCACGGTGCAGAAGGCCCTCCCGCTCCTGAACGACGGCGCCTCGGTGATCCTCAACTCCTCAGTACGCGCAGGAGACGGCGTCGCGGCCTTCGGCGTCTACGCGGCCTCGAAGGCGGCCATCCGCTCCTTCGCCCGCACCTGGGCCAACGAGCTGAAGGACCGCGACATCCGCGTGAACGCCATCTCCCCCGGCACCATCGACACCCCGGGCCTGGACGGCGCGGTGGCCGACAAGAACAGCCCGGTCACCAGGGAACACTTCACCACGGGCATCCCGATCGGCCGAGTGGGCCGCCCGGAGGAGATCGCCGACGCAGTGGCCTTCCTCGCCTCCGACCGGTCAAGCTTCATCCTCGGCGCCGACTTGGTGGTGGACGGCGGCGAAGTCCACATCTAGCCCCACCCACCCCACCGAACGGCCCCTCGAACGTTCTGAGCGTCCACCACCACCGAAACGCACCAAACCCGGCTCAGCGCAGGCGATCAGCGGCGCTCGTCTGGAGCCGGCGAACCCGCCGCCGATGGGACTGTACGGTCTCCTGGACAAGCCCCGCCGACCGGCGAGCCACCGACGCTCCCTGCCCGGGGTCAGCTGGTTGGCCGCAGCTCAGGCGAGCCACCGGCGATAGTGCGGCCTCGCCACGATCCCGCCACAGCGGTCGGCAGGTCGCGGGGGTGCATCTGGGACGGCGGCGGGCCCACCGCGCACCGCGCAGGTCACCGGCACTCATGCCTACCCGGTGCCCAGCTCGGGCAGCTGGGCAGGACCGTGCCCCTTCGGGCTGGTCATCGGTGGTTGTGCGGGACGGTGACCAGGCCGGCTTCGTAGGCGGCGATGACCAGTTGGGCGCGGTCGCGGGCGTGCAGTTTGGACAGCAGGCGGCCGACGTGGGTCTTGACCGTGCCGACGGTGAGGTGGAGGTGCTCGGCTATCTCGGTGTTGGACAGGCCGCTGCCTATCAGGGTGAGCACCTCGCGTTCGCGCTGGGTGGTGTTGGCCAGGTCGCGCACGGCCGGGGTGGAGCGGGAGCCGCGCAGGAAGTCGGCGATGAGGCGTCGGGTCACCGAGGGCGCGAGCAGGGCCTCGCCGGCGGCGACGACTCTGATGGCGGCCAGGAGCTCTTCCGCTGTGGCGTTCTTGACGAGGAAGCCGCTCGCTCCCGCGCGGAGCGCGCCGTACACGTATTCGTCCAGGTCGAAGGTGGTGAGGATGAGGACGCGGACGCCGGCGCCGTCGGGGTGGGCGCAGATGCGGCTGGTCGCTTCGATGCCGTCCATGTCGGGCATGCGGATGTCCATGAGGACGACGTCGGGGCGCAGCCGGCGGGCCAGGCGCACGGCCTCGGCGCCGGTGCCCGCCTCGCCCACGGTGGCCAGCCCCGGAGTGGTGTCGATGAGGACCTTGAGGCTGTCACGCACCAGCACCTGGTCCTCGGCGAGCAGGACCCGGATGGTGGGTGCCGACTCGTGCGAAGCGGCGTCACGGGTCATGTCGCGGCCGGTCATGTCGCGGTGCTGTTCTCGTCGTACGGGAGGCGGGCTGCCACACGGAAGCCTCCTTCGGACCTGGGGCCGGCACTGAAGGTGCCTCCGTACAGTTTGACTCGTTCGCGCATGCCGATCAGGCCGTGTCCGCCGCCGGTCCCGGTGCGGGGTGGGCGGCCGTGGCGGGGGCCGTCGTCGAGGACCTCGATCGTGGTTTCTCGGTGGTTGATGTGCACGGTTACCGAGCAGTGGGTGGGTGCGGCGTGGGTGATGACGTTGGTCAGGGCTTGTTGGACGATGCGGTAGATCGACATCGCCACCGCGGCTGGGAGTTCGGCTTCTTCGTGGACGGTGAGGTCCACCTCCACTCCGGCGGAGCGGGCGTGGTCGGCGAGCCCGGGTAGGTCTGCCACGCCGGGGACGGGCAGATGGGTCTCCTCCTGGGTTGGCCGGGGGTCGCCGTCGGAGCGGAGGAGGCCGAGCACTCGGTGGATCTCGGTCAGCGTGCTCCTGCTCGTCTGCTCGATGACGGCCAGCGCGGCGCGGGCCTCCTGCGGGCGGGCGTCGGCGACGTGATTGGCCACGGTGGCCTTGACGGCGATCAGGCTCATGCTGTGACCGATGACGTCGTGCAGCTCTCGGGCGATGCGGCGGCGCTCGTCGGCCACGACCGCTTCAGAAAGGTGGCGGACGAGGCGGGCGGTCGTCTCCCGTTTCCAGCGGACGGCCGCTCCGACGGCCCCCGCGGTGATCAGGAGCACCGAGATCACCCCGACTTCGATCGGCCACGCGGGTGGCAGCTCGCTCGGCCCTGCCGCGGGCTCGAGACCGGGGAACACCTGCTCGTAGAAGATCAGCACCGCTGTGACCGCGCCGGCCGCGCATGCCGCCAGACCTGCCGCCGACCAGGCCAGCGAGGTGGTGGAGGCCACGAGGTACAGGACGAGCGCGGTCGGGACGTACGTCACCCAGATCGCGCCCGCCGCCACGGCACCGGTCACGGTCGCCAGCACGCCCGTGACGGCCGCGAAGGCGAGCACGGCACGTGGCCTGCGCCGTCGTACGGCGATCGGCAGGGCGAGGACCGCCCCGACCGGCCAGGCCGCCCAGGCCGGCCACCACGACGACGGCCCGGGAGGATCGGCGACGGCGTATCTGATGATCAGCGCCACGACGATCGCCGTCACCACGTCGGTGACGATCCACCCATCGAGCCGCTGCCCGCCCCACTTCATGCCCGGACCGTATCGCCCCCGCACCGGGCCCGGCATCTGACCACGGTCGGACTTTCCGCATCCAACCGTGGTCCGACCACCGGTCTCCGTGTGCGGTGCGACATCTCACCTCCGTACGGGGGGTCGGCTGACCACGACAAGGCGTCTCACGTCTGACTGGAGTCGTAGCGCCGGCTCCTGAACGGTGGAAAAGATGCGACCTGGGGCAGACGCGCGCACCTCGCCCTGCTCGCGACGATGCTGCTGACCCGGCCGATCGTGCCGGGAGGCAGCGACAGGACGGGCGGGAATCGAATGATGTCCGAGATCCAGCGGCGTGTGGCGCGATGGCGGCAGAGCGATGGGGCGCGGCGGGAGGCCAATGCCGCGGCCAACCTGGGAAGGCAGCACCCGTTCCCTGGGCGGTGGGTCGGTGCGGTGTCGCTGATCGGCGGGCCTCTCCTGATCATGGCGGGGACGCTGCTGCGTTCGCCGTTCCACTTCTTCGTTCCGCAGCAGCTCATCGCCTACAGTCAGCACCCTGCGCTCATCACCGCCGCCTACACCTGCTTCGCGGCCGGGTTCATCATGCTGTGGCCGGGGGTGGTGACGCTGGCGCAGCGGATCGCCGCCACCAGCCCGCTGTGGGGGATGTGGGGCGGATGTCTGGTGATCGTGGGTCTGTTCACCAGGATCTTCCAGTTCGGGACCGATCACCTGGCCTTTCATCTCACCGACAGTCTCGGTCTGCGGACGATGCTCGACGGTGTCGACGCCTACTACACGGCTTGGGGCGAGACGCGGTGGCATCCGTTCAGGGCCATCTCGGGGCCGGCGTTCTTCGGGTGGGTCGTGCTGGCCGTCGGCGCCTACCGGTCCGGTGCCCTGGGGCTGGGGCGGTCGGTGGCGCTCGGTCTGATGGCGATGCTCGCGCTCGGGCCGCTCAAAGGCACGCAGATCCCGCAGTCCTTCCTCGCCGTGGGCGGTCTCTGCGTCGCGTTCATCCCCCTGGGGTTCTCACTGTTGCGGGACGGGCCGCCGCCGACCAGGCGTGCTCTGGTCTGGGTCGGCGTTCTCGCTGTCGTGTACGTCCTCATGACGGCTTACGGGCCGAAGGGGTGATGGCCGGCGAACAGGTCCGGGCGCTGGAGGGGGATGCCGTGGCCGCAGTCCGGTACGGTGATCAGCCGGCTGCCGGGGGCTGCGTCGTGGATGGCACGGGCAGAGGCGTGCATCAACCCGCGCTCGCGCTCCCCCACCATCACCAGCGCCGGATTCTTGAACTCGGACCATCCGGTGGGGAGGGTGAAGCGGATGTTCTCACCGACGCTCGCGAGCAGGGTCGCCCGGCTCGTACGCGCGCTGTCACGGACGTAGTCGGCCAGCAGCTCGTCCGGGATGAACAACTGCTTGGCCTGGAGCTTCGCGAACCACTCCTGCGTGGCGAGCGGCGCGGTGGCGGCGAGGAGCCCCAGCGTCGCCCCGGGGAACCGCAGCGGCTTCGCCTGCGCGCTCACCACGACGGCACTGGTGACGAGGTCGGGACGGGTCGCGGCGAGCAGGATCGTGAGCTGCGCGCCCAGGGAGAAGCCGGCGACCGTGGCGCCGTGCGGAGCGCGTTCCTCCAGGACCTTCGCCAGGGCCTGAGCGGTGGACTCGTGTGACCGGTACGGCTCCGCCGCGCTGTTCCCATGGCCGGGAAGGTCGGGGACGATGACACGGGCCTTCGCGCCGAGCCGCTCCACCACGGGCCGCCACATCCATCCCGCGACCCCGCCGCCGTGCAGTAACAGAAGGGGCGGTGCCTGCGCGTTTCCGATCTCACCGACGTACATGTCCCCATCCTTCCACCTGGCGACGAACCCGTACTGTGGAGCAATGACTCACGCCCTGGCCCCGTTCGTGGTGGCGTTGAGCCCGTACGAGCTGGGCCCGAGCGCGCACCGCGGGCTGCCCTCGTCCACGATCACCGTCACCGTCCCGGAGTCGGACGCCGTCGAGATCGCCTGGCTCGACCGGCCGGAACCGGCGCAGCGGTTCAGCGCCGCCGTCGCCGGGCTGCACCTGGACGCCGCCGAGCTGCGGCAGCAGGGCGGCACGCGTGGCGTCTGGCTGACGCTCAGCCCGCTGGGAGCCGGAGCGCTCCTGGGCGTACCGGCGTCGGAACTGAGCGGGCAGATCGCCGACCTCGCGGACGTGTCCCCGGCGATGGCGTACCTGCCCGAGCAACTGGCCGCCTGCCGGTCGTGGCCGCAACGCCGCACCCTGGTGGAGAACGCGCTGCTCACCGGCTGGGCCCGGCACCAAAGGAACGCCGACGGACCGGATCTACGGGCCGCGCTGAGGGCGCTGTCCAGCACCGCGAGGGTGGAAGAGGCAGCCGGGCTCCTGGGCTGCTCCCGCCGGCACCTGAGCAGTACGGTCCGCGCCGCACTGGGCGTGACCCCGAAGGAGTACCAGCGGCTCCTGCGCTTCGAAACCGCACGCGGCGCGCTGGCAGCAGCCGCCCGCACGGAAACGATCAATTTGGCGACGATCGCCGCGGAGACAGGCTTCGCCGACCAGGCACACTTCACCCGGGAGTGGCGCGCCATGGCCGGATGCACACCGACGGAGTGGCTCCGCACCGAAGGCTCGACCGCCTGACGATGCACCGGCCCTACCAGGTCCGCGGAAGGCGGGTTCGCCGAGGGGCGTTCCCAAATCTTCAAGACCCTGGGTCCGGGCCGCCAGGACGATGGGCGCATGAAGCTTGTTCCACGTCTCATCGTTCCTGACCCCGTCCGTGCCTCCGCCTTCTACCAGGCGGCCCTGGGTGCGGAGCAGGTGTTCGCCGCTCCCCCGGCCGAGGACGGCCGGCCGAGCATGATCGAGCATCGCGTGGAAGGGGGATCGTTTCGGGTGTCGCCGGCCGTTCAGGCTTGGGGGTGGCGATCACCCGAGGATCTCGGCGGTTCTCCGGTTCTCATCGAGGTCGAGATCGAGGATGCGGACGCCGTGGGCGAGCGGATGATCGCCCACGGCGCCGAGGTGGTCGTCCCGATCGAGAACCGGCCCTACGGGAAACGGTCGGGACGGATCCGGGACCCGTTCGGGCATCTGTGGATCATCACCGGTCACCTACGCTGAGCCGGCCGTGGTGGTGGCCAGGGCGGCGCACACCTCGGTCGCCATCACGGCGCTGAGCTGCGCCGACAGGGAGACCTTGGGTCCAGGGGGCCGGTTCCAGTCCTGGCCGGCCAGCAGGAGTCCGTCGCGGACGCACGAGCCCCACAGCCGCTCGGTGCTGTCCAGCAGGAAGTCGCGGACGTCGGGTACGTCGTGCACCGAGACCAGCAGGTGGGCGTACCGGTAGTAGATGCCCTTGAACAGGCCCTCGTCGCCGCCGTCACCCTCGTCGGCGAAGACGCCGTCGGAGGCCAGCGCGGTGATCGCGGTCCTGGCCGTGCGGGCGGCGCGGGCGAGGTGGTCGTCCCGGTCGAGGGCGTGGGCGAGCTCGACGCACGCGCCGACATATAGACCCTGGTTGTACGTGAAGCGCCAGTCCACGTCGATGGCCTGGTCCTCCTGCCGGTTGACGCCGTCCTCGACGAACCCGTCGGGCCGCACCAGCGCGCCCTCCAGCCAGTCCATCGTCCTGACCGCCCATTCGAGGTAGCGGGCCTCGCCGGTGGCGCGGTGCAGCCGGGCCGACAGGATGACGAACGGCGCGTTGGCCGGGGTGTTCTTGTAGTACGGCTGCTGGACGCGCCAGGCGATGCCGCCGCCCTCGTGGTCGTTCCAGCCGTGGTCGAGCACGTGCTGCCAGATCACGACGGCGTCCCCGCGCAGGTCGGCGGAGCCGGTGGCCTCGGCGAGGCGCAGAGTGGCGAGCGCGAGCCAGAGCATGTCGTCGAAGTAGTCGTTGAACAGCGCGCCGCCGTTGCGGCGGCGGATTCCGGCCAGGATGGCGGCGGCCTGGTCGAGCCTGGCGGGGTCGGAGCTGCGCCGGTGGGCGTCGATCCGGACGTCCATGGCGTGCGCGAGCCACCAGTAGTTGAAGACGTCGTCGTCGCCAGGCTCCAGCGGGTGCCAGTTGTGGAAGAGCTGGTCGCCGGGGGCGGCGAAGTAGTGGTCGAGGCTGCGCTGAGCCAGCTCGGCGCGGTCGTTCCAGAGGGCAGGGGGCGTCAAAGGTCCTCCGTGGGTCAGCTGGGCTCGACGATCGAGAAGGGGACGATGGAGCGCGGCGGCACCGGTTCGCCGCGCATCTGGGCGAGCAGCAGGTCCACCGCCTGCCGGCCCATCTCCCGCTGGTCCTGGCGTACGTGCGGGAATTCCGGCCCGGCGATCGGGTCGAGCGGCGAGTCGAAGCAGGCGATCAGGGGGCGCGGCGAGGCGCCGGCGATGGCCCGGCTCATGACGCGGGCCAGGTTGTACTCGCACACGACGAACGCGGTCACCTCGGGCTCGCCGGCCTGGAAGGCGCGGATGCGTTCGACGTCGGCGAGCACGTTGTCCTGGGTGAACGCGCCGGGCAGCGTGCTGGACAGGCCGGTCAGCTGGCGCGCGTTGTCGAGGGACAGGCCGCGCCCGGCGAAGGCGGCGCGGAAGCCCTCCAGGCGTTCCTCGATGCTGGAGGTGTTCTCCGGCGGCGGCGAGACGAACGCGACCTGCCGGTGCCCCTGGTCGAGCACGCGCTCGGTCAGGGCCCGCGCGGCGGCCACGTTGTCGGTGTGCACGGCGCACACCTGGATGCCGGCGAGATAGCGGTCGACGAGGACGAGCGGGTAGCCGTCGAGGATCGTGCGCAGCAGCCCGGCGTTGTAGTACTCCCCGTGCACGGGGAAGACGATCAGCCCCTCGGCGAGCCCGGCGTCGACCATCGACTCGATGGCCTTCTCCTCCTCTTCCTGGCTGCCACGGGTGCGCTTGATGACCAGCGTGATGCCGCGCTCCGCGCAGCGCTCCTCCACCGCGCAGAGCAGCTCGAGCCCGTACGCCTCGGAAGCGTCCGGATAGATCATGGCGATCGTCCCCGGCACCCGCTCGCCTTCCTGGACCGTCGCGCCGGCCGGGGAGAGCGTCAGGGCGTCGAGGTCGGGCAGCTCCTGGGCCACGAACGAGCCCTTGCCGCGGATCCGGTGCACGACGCCGGCCTGGCGCAGCACCTCCAGCGCCTTCTTCGAGGTGATCCGGCTGACCTCGAACCGCTCGGCCAGCTCCATCTCCGAGGGGACGCGGTCGCCGGGAGCCAGGGCTCCCCGCCGGAGCTCGTCCAGGAGGTAATCGATGATCCGCTCGTACAGGAGCGGGCCTCTCGCAGCCACTCTTCCCCTTCACCACTTGGTATGTCACCGTATCTAGGTATATATCATCTCATAGATTGATACATCAAACATATTGACTTATGCCAACTTGATTCCTACGTTTCCCTCAGATGACATCTCACGCACCTCACGAAGGGAAACGCGTGAACGCCGTCCCCACTGTGCTGCTCGACGTCGCCGACCAGGTACGCACGCTGCTGGCGCCCCGGTTCCCCGATGCCGCCGCCATGTTCCGGCAGTGCTTCCTCAACACGCTGGAGACCACGGTCAAACGGCTCCCTGACGGGACCACGTTCGTGCTGACCGGCGACATCCCGGCCATGTGGCTGCGCGACTCGGCCGCCCAGATCGAGCCGTACGTCCGGCACGCCGCCGCGGACGACGACCTGCGGGCGATGGTCCGCGGGGTGATCCGCAGGCACGCCCGCTACGTCGCGCTCGACCCGTACGCCAACGCCTTCAACGAGACCCCCGACGGCCAGGGCCACCAGGACGACCACACCGAGCTGACCCCCTGGGTCTGGGAGCGCAAGTGGGAGCTCGACTCCCTGTGCCACCCGCTCAGGCTGCTGCACCTCTACTGGACGGCCACCGGCGACGCCGAGGTCTTCGACGAGGACGTGCACCGCATGCTCGCCGTCGCGGTCGCGACCATGCGCGCCGAGCAGCACCCGGACCGCTCCCCCTACAGCTTCGAACGCCCGCACCCCGAGCAGCCCACGGACACGCTCGTCAACGAAGGCCGCGGTCCCGTGTGCGGCTACACGGGCATGGTCCGCTCGGCGTTCCGGCCCAGCGACGACGCCTGCACCCACGGTTTCCTCGTCCCGGCCAACATGTTCGCGGTCGTCGTGCTCGGCCACGTCGCGGCCTTCGCCCGCGACTTCTACGCCGACCAGGCACTCGCCGACGCCGCCGCCGCGCTGCGCGCCCAGATCGAGGACGGCATCCGCCGGTACGCGATCGTCGACCATCCGCGCCACGGCCCGATCTACGCCTACGAGACCGACGGCCTCGGCAACCACCTGCTGATGGACGACGCGAACGTCCCGAGCCTGCTGTCCATCCCCTATCTGGGCTACCGCCCGGCCACGGACCCGACGTACCGCAACACCAGGGCCTTCGTGCTCAGCGCGGGCAACCCGTACTACAGCGAGGGCCGGCACGCCCGCGGCGTCGGCAGCCCGCACACCAAGCCAGGACAAGTCTGGCCGATGTCGCTGGCCATGCAGGGCCTGACCAGCACCGACGCGGCCGAGCAGGCGGAGCTGCTGACCATGCTCGCCGCCACCACGGCCGGCACCGGCTACATCCACGAGAGCTTCGACCCCGACGACCCCGGCGTGTTCACCCGCCCCTGGTTCGGCTGGGCCAACAGCCTGTACGCGCAGTTCGCCATGGAGGTGGCGGTGCCATGACCCAGACGCTCGCCGGCCCGCCCGCGGTCGGCGGCCGGGCCTGCCCCGGCCACGCCAAGCCCAGGCGCTCGCTGCTGTCGCGGCACCAGGCGCGGGCCGGGATCCTGTTCGCGACGCCGCCGATGGTGCTGTTCGTCATCTTCACCGTGCTGCCCGTGGTCGGCGCGCTCGGCCTGAGTTTCACCAGCTACGACGTGTTCACGCCGCCGTCGTGGGCCGGCCTGGAGAACTACGCCAGGCTGATGGAGGACACCACGTTCTTCGTCACGCTCAAGAACATCCTGTTCTACTGCGTGATGTTCGTGCCGCTGATGATCGCCGCCTCGCTGCTGCTCGCGGTGGCGCTCAACAGCAGGCTGCCGGCGATGGGCGTCTTCCGCACCATCTACTACATCCCGGTGGTGACCTCGCCGGTGGCCGCCGCGACCGTGTGGACGTGGATGCTCAACAGCCACTACGGGCCGATCAACGAGATCCTCGGCTTCTTCGGCATCCAGGGCCCGGCGTGGGTGGGCGACAGCAGCACGGCCATGGTCTCGATCGTGCTGGTCACGCTCTGGCAGGGCGTCGGCTCCAACATGCTGATCTACCTCGCCGGGCTGCAGAACATCCCGGCCCACCTGTACGAGGCCGCCGCGCTCGACGGCGCCGGCCGGTGGGCGACGTTCGCCCACGTCACCTGGCCGCAGCTGCGGCTGACCACGCTGTTCGTCACGACGTTGTCGCTGATCGGCGCCTTCCAGCTGTTCGACCAGGCGTACGTGATGACCAAGGGCGGCCCGGGCAACTCGACGCTCACGCCCGTCTACCAGATCTACGAGACCGCCTTCAACCGGCTGCAGATGGGCTACGCCTCGGCGCAGGCGTTCACGCTGTTCCTCATCATCGTGGCGGTCACCGTGATCAACATGCGGATCAACCGGAGTGATGAGACATGACCATCACCAGGCGGATCAGGATCGCCCTGTTCTACGGGGTGCTCACCGTCGTCGGGGCGTTCATGCTGCTGCCGTTCCTGTGGTCGCTGAGCACGTCGCTCAAACCGGACGACGAGATCATCGCACTGCCGATCAGGTGGCTGCCCAGCTCGATCACCTTCGAGCACTACTGGACGGCGTTCACCGCGGTGCCGTTCGCCCGGCACTTCGCCAACTCGATGCTGCTGGCCGTGGCGGGGGTGGTCACCAACCTGCTGCTCGGGGCGATGGCCGGGTACGCCTTCGCGCGGCTGCCGTTCCGTGGCAGCAAGGTGCTGTTCCGGCTGCTGCTGGGGTCGATGATGGTGCCGGCCGTGGTGACGCTGGTGCCGTCGTTCGTCATCGTCCGCAGCATGCCGCTCGCGGGCGGCAACGACCTCGCCGGGCAGGGCGGCATCGGGCTGCTCAACACGTACTGGGCGGTGATCCTGCCGGGCGCGGTCGGCGCGTTCGCGGTGTTCATGATGCGGCAGTTCTTCCTGTCCCTGCCCAAGGACCTCGGCGAGGCGGCCCGCGTGGACGGCTGCCCCGAGTTCCGCATCTTCTGGAAGATCTACCTGCCGCTGTGCCGGCCCGCGCTGGCCACGCTCGCGGTGTTCACGTTCGTCGCGGGCTGGAACGGCTTCCTCTGGCCGCTGATCGTGCTCAACGACCCCGACATGAACACCATCCAGATGAGCCTGGCCGCCTTCTCCTTCAACCGGCAGACCGACTACGGGCCGCTCATGGCCGGATCCATCGTCGCGATGGCGCCCACGCTCCTGCTGTTCGCCTTCGCGCAGCGCCACCTCACCCGGGGCCTGGCCTTCACCGGCTCCGGCCTGCAATGACATGACTCTCACGAAAGGAATGAGCCGCCGATGCACGCGACCCTGACCAGGCGGCTGGCGGCCGCCGCCCTCGCCGTCGCGACGGTGATCACCACCGGCTGCGCCTCCTCCGGCACCACCTCCTCCTCAGCGGACAGGGTCATCAGGCTGAAATTCTGGGGCGACTGGTCGGGGGAAGGCGAGCAGCAGTTCAGGACGATGACCGCGGCCTTCAACAAGACCCACCCCAAGATCCAGGTCGAGTACGTCGTCCAGGAGGACATCCTCACCAAGTTCCTCACCGCCTCCACCTCGGGCCAGGCCCCCGACGTGATGTTCTGGGACCGCTGGCGCACCGCGAGCTACGCCCCCAAGAACGTGCTGCTCCCGCTCGACGACCTGCTCAGGAAGGACGGCATCCCCAAGGAGCGCTTCTACGGCGAGGCCGTGCGCGAGCTCACGCACGACGGCAAGCTGTACGGCCTGCCGCTCACGGTCGACGCCCGCGCGCTGTTCTACAACAAGGCCCACCTCAAGGAGGCCGGCATCGAGCCGCCGCGCACCTGGGACGAGCTGGAGAAGGCCGCGGTCAAGCTGACCAGGCGCGAGGACGGCAAGCTCGTACGGGCCGGGCTGTCCATGGACGACACCGGCCTGTTCAGCATGTACCTGCGCCAGGCCGGCGGCCAGATGGTCACCGACGACTGCTCCCGCACCGCCTTCAACGGCCCCCAGGGCCTGCGGACGCTCGACCTGTGGAGCCGGATGGTCAAGGCGGGCGTCTACCAGAGCGGCTTCGAGAAGGGGCTCGGCGAGGGCACCGACGCCTTCGCCACCGGCAAGGTCTCCATGATCCTGACCGGGCCGTGGAACATCACCACGTACAAGAAGTACGGCAAGGACCTCGACTTCGGCATCGTGCCGCCGCCGAGCGGGCCGCAGGGCGACCAGGCGAGCCTCATGGGCGGCTTCGGCCTGGTGATCCCGCGCGCCGGCAAGCAGCAGGACGCGGCCTGGGAGTTCGTCAAGTGGTGGACGGCCGAGAAGGACAACGCCATGTTGTGGGCCAAGACCAGCCTGAACATCCCCGGCAACGTCGAGGCCGCGCAGGATCCGTTCTTCTCCGGCGACCCGTTCTGGAAGCCCGTCATCGACACGCTGCAGTACGCCAAGATCCGTCCCGCCTGCGCCGGCTACCCGCCGATGGAGGAGGAGGCGGTCATCCCGAACCTCCAGCTCTTCATGGAGGGCAAGGTCAGCGCACAACAGGCCCTCGCCCAGGCACAGCAGCAGGGCGACCGGGTCCTGAAGGACAACAACCTCAACTAAGGAAGCGCCGGTGAGATCACGACTCGCGGCTGCCTGTGTCCTGTTGTCGGCAGCTCTCGTCCAACCCGTCCTGCCTGCTCAAGCCGCCGTCCGGCACGTCCCCGCGGACGCCGACGCCGCCATGCGGGCCTTCGTCGCGACCTTCTGGGACCCGGCGAAGAAGTACTTCTACACCAACAGCGACCGCCGCATCCACGAGCACGCGCACGGGCCGGAGGACGGCCTCTACACCGACTTCTGGTGGGAGGCGCAGCTGTGGGAGCTGGTGATGGACGCCTACGAGCGGACCCGCAGCGCCGAGTACCGCCGCATGATCGACGACGTCTACGCCGGGTTCGTCGCCGCCTATCCGGAGTTCGAGAACGACTTCAACGACGATCTCGGCTGGTGGGCGCTGGCGAGCGCGCGGGCGTACGAGATCACCCGCGACGCCAGGTACCTGAACCGGTCGCGGGAGCTGTTCGACCGCATCTGGGCCTTCCACGACTCGACGTACGGCGGCGGCATCTGGTGGCGCAGGAGCGTGCGCGACCAGAAGAACGTCGCCACCAACGCCCCCGCCGCGCTCACCGCCACCAAGCTCTACGCCGCCACCGGCGAGGCGAGCTACCTGGAGCGGGCGCGCGACCTGTTCGCCTGGATCAAGGCCAACCTCCAGGAGAACGGCCACGTGTACGACCACCTGGAGGGCTCCGGCACCCTCGTCAAATGGGACTTCAGCTACAACTTCGGCACCTACATCAGCGCCGCCGCCGCGCTGCACAAGGCGACCGGCGCCGCGTCCTACCTGGCCGACGCCCGCGCGGCGGCCGACTGGGTCACCACTTACCTCACCAACGGCGGCACGGTGATGCAGGAGGGCGTCAACGACGGCGGCGGGTTCAAGGCGCGGCTGATCCGCGGGCTCAACACGCTCGTCAAGGAGCACGGCCAGCGCCGGTACCTGCCGTTCCTGCAGCGCAACGCCACCCAGGCGTGGCAGCACCGCCGCAGGTCGGACGACCTGGTGGGGCCTGACTGGTCGGCGCCGGCGCCGAGCACGTACCTGCAGAGCCTGACCGCGGCCGCCGCCGTCAGCACACTGCAGATCGTCCAGCCGGACGGCAACGCCGGGCTCCAGCCCGAGAACGGCGTCTACGAGGCCGAGAACGCGGTGCCGGTCGGCATCGGCGGCGAGAGCAGCCAGCCCGGCTACAGCGGCCGCGGCTACCTGGCCGGCTGGAACAGCTCCGGACAGACGCTCACCTTCCACGTGAACGTCGCCTCCGCCGGGGCGCACAAGCTGACCTTCCGGTACGCCGCGGGGGCGGGCGACGCCACCCGCCGCGTCCTCGTGAACGGCGCCCAGGTCGCGGCCGGCCAGCCGTTCCCCTCCACCGGCGGCTGGGGCACCTGGAACACGGCCGTGCTGGACGGTGTCACCCTCGCCCGGGGATACAACACGATCCGGCTCGAGATGGGCTCGAACTTCCTCAACCTCGACCGCCTCGACCTCTCCGGCCCGGCCTCGTAGAAAGACGGTCACAGCGCCCGGCGTCGCGCTCCGCAAGGGCGCAGCCCCGGCGCTTCGCGGGGGTGCTCACCTGCGGCTTGGCGGACATACTTCGCGCATACCGGCGATCTTTAGCCTTTCAGGCGTTGTTCCGCGCAGCGGAGCACCGCACTTTCCCATCGACTGGCAAAGGATCACTCATGCCGAAGTTCTCCGCCCCGAAGACGCTCGTCACGGTCATCGGGGTCGCCGCCGCGCTCAGCGTCGTGGCGCCCGCGACGACCGCCTCAGCCGCCTCGGCCGGATGCCGCATCGCGTCGGGCAAGATCAGCACCAAGGACGGCAACGTCAGTTACCGGCTGGAGCTGTGCACCAACGGCTTCGGCAAGGGGAGCGGCACCGTGCGGGACACCAAGAGCGACGTCTGGACGTCCGTGGTCGAGGTCTCCTTCAAGAAGAAGAACGGCGACGAGATCGACGGCGGCTACAAGGAGGCCGGGCGGAAGAAGGGCACGAAGGACTTCAGCTTCTCCACCAGCCGCACCAACCTCGACCGCATCACCATCAGGGCCAAGCGCTGCCTGCCGGGCACGATCGTCTGCAACAACACCAAGACCTTCACGCTCTACCCCTGATCCTCGAGCGCCCGGTCCCGTGGCTGCGGACGGGGCCGGGCCGCACGCTCTGACGCCGCCGGTCACGTGCCGGGACGCACCAGGCCGCTCTCGTAGGCGAGGATGACCAGCTGGACCCGGTCGCGGACATTCAGCTTGGCGATGGCCCTGGTGATGTGGGTCTTGGCGGTGAGCGGGCTGATGACGAGGCGTTCGGCGATCTCGCCGTTGGACAGGCCGAGCGCCACGAGCCTGACCGCCTCCAGCTCCCGCGAGGTCAGGGCGGCCAACCGCCGGTCCGCGCCGGGCTCCGGGACCTGCCGGTGGGCGAACTGCTCGATGACGCGCCGCGTCACGCCCGGCGACAGCAGCCCGTCTCCCCCGGCGACGGCGGCCACCGCGCGGCGCAGGTCGGCGGGCTCGACCTCTTTGGTGAGGAACCCGCTGGCCCCGGCGCGCAGGGCGGCGAAGACGTGCTCGTCGGTGTCGAACGTGGTGAGGATGATGACCCGGCAGCCCGACGTGACCGGGTCGGTGACGATGCGGCGGGTGGCGGTGATGCCGTCGGTGCCCGGCATGCGGATGTCCATGAGGATCACGTCGGGGCGGGTGCGCGCGGCCAGGCGTACGGTCTCCTCGCCGTCCTGGGCCTCGCCGACGACCGTGATGTCCCGCGAACGGGCCAGCAGGCTGCGGAAACCGGCCCGTACGAGGGCCTGGTCGTCGGCGAGCAGCACCGTGATCGTCATGCCGTCGAGCCTGCGACAGGAAGCTCGGCCCGTACGGCGAAGCCGCCCCCGGGGACGGGCCCTGCGGTGAGCGCGCCCCCGAGTGCGCTCACCCGCTCGCGCATGCCGGACAGGCCGTGGCCCTCGGCGATCGCGGCGCCGTCGGGGACGCCGCGGCCGTCGTCGACGACCTCGACGGTGATCGCGTCCGGCCGGTGGCCGATCGTCACCGTGGCCGAGCCCGCCTCCGCGTGCTTGAGGGTGTTGGCGAGCGACTCCTGCACGATGCGGTGCACGGCGATGGCGGTCACGGCGGGGACGTCCGTACGGTCACCGTCCTCGTCGAGGCGCACGTCGAGCCCGCCCGCGCGGGCGTCGGCGATGAGCAGGTCCAGGGAGGCCAGGTCCGCCTGGGGCGCGGTGTCCTCCGGGCTGTCGCGCAGGACCGTGATGAGGGAGCGCAGGTCGGCCATCGCCCGGTTCCTGACGTCCTTGGCCACGCGCAGCGCGGCGGCGGCCTCCTCCGGGTCCTCCTCCAGGACGTCGGCGGCGACGTTGAGCTGCACGCCGACGACGGCCAGCGTGTGCGCGATGACGTCGTGGACCTCGTGCGAGACGCGCAGCCGTTCCTCGGCGGCGTGCGCGCGGCGGTCGGTCTCGCGCAGCCGCTCGCGCCAGCGCAGCGCGGCGGCGTAGGTGAGGCCCGCGGCGATGAGCAGCGCCAGCAGCACTCCTTCGCCTGCGACGTGGACGACGTAGCGGGTCAGGTTCCGGTCGATGACGATGCGCGCGTCGAACGCCGAGTACGCCAGCTGGGCCACGCCGACGGCGGCCACCCAGCGGACGCGGGGCGTGGTGGCGGCGGTGAAGTACGCGACCGCGGCCGGCCAGATCCACCCGGCGGGCGGCCAGTGCCCGGTGAGGTGATAGGCGAAGACGCCGGCGACCGACAGCAGCAGCACGGTCATCGGCCATCGGCGCCTGACCAGGAGGAGCCCTCCGAGGAACAGGCCGAGCGGGATCGTGCCGTCCCAGGGGTCGCGCACCCCGGTGGCCAGGGCGACGGCGACGAAGAAGACCAGGGTGAGGACGGCGAGCGTGATGTCGGTGATGCCGGCGAGGTGCCGGAGGGGCGCGGGTTCGCGGCGCGGGGGCGGCTCGGCCATGTGGGGGCTCATTCTCGAAGGTGACGGGTGAGCCGGCCGGGCGCCGGCCGGCTCTGGACGTGTCTACCAGTCCCGGATCAGACGTGGGTGACGAGCAGGGTCACGCCCGCCTCGCCGCCGCAGTCGACGAACACGGGACCGACCCCGTTGCCGATCTTGGAGTCGAGCTTCGCCTTGGCCACGAACCCCTTCGCGTCGTCCTTGACGATGCGGATGTTCCGCAGCACCGGGTTCTTCCTGTCGAGCCCGGCGAGCACGCCCTTGAGCCCCTTGCCGCCGCCGCAGTGACCGGTGATCGTCACCTCCTGGCCGCGCTCGGTGGTGGGGTTGGGGCTGACCTGGACCACGGCCCGCGCGCCCTTCGGCGGCTTGGGCGCGGCGGTCTGGGGACCCGCCTGGGCGCCGGCCGGTGCGCCGGCCACGGCCAGGAGACCCGCCGTCAGGCTCAGCCCGGCGATGGCGGTGGTCATTTTCCTGTTCATGCTGGTTCCTCCGGATTCTCGGCCGATCAATTCGACGAGCAACGCTAGGCCGGGCGGCGGTGGGAGCGCGTCGTCCGTCGATCGTCACTTGGCCGTGCTCCGTTCGCCGTACGCGCTACTGCGATCGGAGTAGTTCGCGACGGCGGAGGCGGACACGAGCGTCGCGCCGGCGAGGCCGCCCCAGAGCGCGGACGGGCCGTGGGCGGCGAGCGCGGTGATGACCGCCGGGGACACGGCGAGGCCGAAGCCCGTGGAGAGCTGGAAGCGGGCGAGGGCCCGTCCCATGACCTGCGCGGGGGTGGTCGCGGCGACGAGCGCGGTGGCGCTGCCGGCATACAGGATCTCGCCGATCGTGCAGACCACGGACACGAGGACGACGGCCGGCGCGCCCCAGCCGGGTCCCAGCGAGGTCGCCGCGAGAAAGCCCAGGTAGGACGCGGCGAGCACCACCCCGGACAGCGCCAGCACAGTGCGCCGCGAGAAGCGCGACGTCAGGACCGTCACCGGCACCTGCAACGTGATCACCAGCACGGTGTTGGCGACGTAGATGACGGCCGGCCACACCGGCGAGGCGTGCAACTGGGTGACGAGGACCAGCGGGAGCGCGATCTCGGGGACGTTGAGGCAGAAGGCGTAGATCACGTTGGCGGCCAGCAGGGCGGCCATCCGGGGTGCGGGCTCGTCGTTCCCGTCCGTGGCTTCGGCCGGCTCGGCGCGTACGTGCACCGACCACGCCAGCGCCGCCGCGGCGAGGTACGCGAGCCCGGTGACCACCGCCAGCACCTGCAACGCGGCGACGCCGCCCGCCAGGAACGCGGTCGCGATGAGCGCGCCGGCGCCCAGACCGGCGTTACGCAGCGAGCGGCCCGCCGCGAGGGCGGCGTCGCGGACCCGGCCACGCGCGACGGTCGTGATGAGGGCCGCGTGGGCGGCCGGCCACGCCTGGTTGCCGATGCCGAGGAACAGCGCCGCCGCCCCGAACAGCCAGGCGTTCCCCGCGGGCGTGGCCGTCAGCAGCGCCACGCCGAGCACCCGTACCAGCATCGACGCCGCCACGACCGTGCTGCGCGCGCCCCGGTCCAGCCACCGGCCGACCCCGGGCATGCACACCAGGCCCATGACGATGCCGGCCGTCATGGCGACGCCCGTCGCCGCCGCCGACAAGTGCAGCACCAGCACCCCGTACAGCAGCAGGAAGGGCCGCAGCAGGCCGGTGCCGAGCGCGTCCACGGCCAGGGCGGCGGCGTAGCGCGGGCCTCCCGAGGCGCGGATGAGGTCGCGCGGCTTGAGCGTGGTGGTCGCCATGGCGTCAACGGTGCGTCCCGTCGCCGGGCCGGCCCGCGACGATTGACGGAAACCGTCAACCGGTGCGGGGCCGCACCCGGCCACCGGCCATGATGGGGGGATGACGGTGCGGATCGACATCAGCGGCCTGCCCGCGGAGCGGCTGCGGTTCGCGGCCTCCCCGCTGGCCGAGCTGACCGCGATGCTGCACGTGCTCGCCGAGCCCGGGCACCACCCGCAGCTCGCCGGCTGGGCCGCGGACGTCTGGGCCGGGCTGCGGCCCGAGCTGGCCGAGCGGCTGCGGGAGGCGGAGTTCCTGTGGCGGTCCTCGCGCGCCGACTTCCTCGTCCCCGCCCGGCCGCGGCCGACGCTCGCCGAGGAGCTCGACGACGTGGACCTGATCGACGACGAGACGTACGTGACCGCCGCGCTCGTCACCACCTGCGGCAGCAACCGGGTGCACTTCGGCGCGCCGTCGCCGCTCACCGACGCGACCGCCCGCGAGCGGGCACTCGACCTGGCGCAGGCGCGCGGCGCGCTCCAGGAGGCCTTCGCGGAACGGCTGCTCGCGGACCCCGCCGCCGTCCGTGCCCGCGTGCGGCAGACCCTGGAGCAGTGCGCGGACGCCTTCTTCGACGCCGCCTGGGCGGACGCCGCCGTGCGACTCGCCACCGACCTGCGCCTGAAGAACGACCTGCTCAGCCGCCAGGGCATCGCGGCGGCGCTCGCCTCGGTCTCCGAAGCCCTCACCCTGGCACCCGGCGGCGACCGCATCGAGGTGGACAAGCTGCAGGACAACGCGACCACCGCGCGCGGCGGGCTCACGTTCCTGCCCACCGTCTTCGGCCACCCGCACCTCGTGGTGATCCACGCCCCCGGCTGGCAGCCGGTGGTCCAATACCCCGTGACACGCACGCCGCAGCCGGTCCCGCTGGACACGGTCACCCAGCGGCTGGAGGCGCTCGCCCACCCCGTACGCCTGCGGCTGCTGCGCACCCTGGCCCGCGGTCCCCATACGACCGGCGAACTGGCCGACGCCTGGGCGCTCACGCCCCCTGAGGTCTCCCGCCACCTCGCCGTGCTGCGCCGCGCCGGCCTGCTCATGTCCCGGCGCGACGGCCGTTACGTCCGCTACACCGTGAACGTCCCCGACCTCACGGCCCTGGGCAGCGACCTGCTCACGGCCGTCCTGCGCTGAGCGGCCTGCGGCGGCGGGCCAGCAGCGCCAGCAGGATCACCACGAGCAGGCCCAGTGCCGACAGCTCCAGCTTGTCGGTGAGGGTGGCGGCGTTGGCCGGCACGCCGAAGGCGGTGTGGCCGGTCAACGCCCCGCCGGCCAGGCAGACGCTGTGCCGGTCGGTCCACGCGGTGCTCGCCGTCCAACGGCGTACCAGCCGGCCGGCCACCACAGCGAGCAGCGCCGCGGCCACCATCGGCACCGCCACCCAGCCGCCGTGCGTGAAGGCGGGCTGATCCGCCCCGCCGAAGGGGAACAGCAGCGCCGGATAGCCGAACCCGGCCACCAGCCCGAGCGCTCCGGCCGTCCAGGGCACGGGGACGGGCGCTCGCGTTCGTCCGCCGGCCGGCACCCGCAGCGCCACCACCGCCAGCAGCACCACGGCGGCCACGCAGCCGACGAGCACCGTGGCGGGCGCCTGGTAGCCGGGGTCGATGGAGGTCGCCACCGTCACCCGCAGCAGCAGCCCGCCCAGCACGAACACGACCGCGGCCACGACGAGCCCGGTGCGCTTGAGGTAGGGCCGCTCGCGCAGCGACGGGACGGCCAGGTCGGTCAGCAGGATCGGCAGCGCCACACTGAACACCGCGTGATAGGGCAGGTTGAGCTCGGTGTAGGCGGTGTTCAGCCCGAGGAACCTGGGCGCCCAATCGGCCGCCCCGTACATGGTCGGGCTGCTGAGCGCCTGCAGCACCAGGCCCTCCTCGACGATGCCGTACGCCAGGCCGAGCAGCAGGATCGACGGCCAGCCCCCGCGGCGCCGTCGGACCAGCTCCCGGATCAGCACCGTGCCGGCGCCGTAGATCGGGATCCACAGCAGGAGCAGCCAGATCTGGCTGAGCGGTGGATTGCCCAGGGTCAGTTCTGCGACGACGGGAGTGACCACCGCCAGCAGCAACGCGGCACGCCGGCCGCCCTTCGGTTCGTCCATGAGGCCAGCGTGGCGGGCGGCCGGGCCCCGTCTCTGCCGGCGATCGGCCGGACCTGGGCAGCCCCGGTCGCTTTCCTCCCGGACCTCTGGCCGCCCGGTTGATGACTTTGGTCGGGGCCGCCGGTGACCAGGGTTGCTCACGCGGGGTGATGCGGCGAACTACGATCGGCGGTTGTGTTTCTGACCAGCGTGGACGACGAGCGGCCCGGCTGGGTCGTGAGCGTGACCGGTTTCGTGCCCGCCCTGGCCGGGGCGGTGGCCGTGGTCTGGGGCGACCTGGCGGGCGAGCTGGCGGGCGGCCTGCAGCCGGCCGTCGACCTGGTGGGCGGCGCGCTGGCCTGCGCGGGCGTGTGGTGGTGCCGCAGGTGGCCCGTCGGCGTGGGGCTGGCGGTGATCGCCATCTCGGTGGTCGCCGCGTCCGCGTCCGTGGCGGCGGGGATCGCCGCGCTGTTCGCCGCCCTCTACCGGAAGCCGCAGGTGGCTCTCGCGGTGGGTGCGGCGGGGGTGGCGGCGACGCTGGTCAGGTTCGCGCTGCGGCCGCCCGGCCTCGCGCCTTACCCGGTGTGGGCGCTGGTCGGGGTGCTGTTCGGGGCGGCGGTGACCGCGTGGGGGATGCTCGCGCGTACCCGCAGGGAGCTGGTGCGGTCGCTGGCGGAGCGGGCCCGCCGCGCCGAGGCCGAGCAGCGGCTGCGCGCCGAGGAGGCGCGCCGCGCTGAACGGCTCGGCATCGCCAGGGAGATGCACGACGTGCTCGCCCACCGGCTGTCGCTGCTGGCGGTGCACGCGGGAGCGCTGGAGTTCAACGCGGGCGCGACGCCGGGCGAGGTCGCGGAGACGGCCGGGGTGATCAGGTCGAGCGCCCGCCAGGCGCTGGAGGAGCTGCGGGAGGTCATCTCCGTCCTGCGCGACCCCGCGTCGCACACCGGGGAAACGGATCTTGGGGCGCTCGTGAAGGAGTCACGGCGGGCGGGGACGCGGGTCGAGCTGCGGGATCACGGCGTACGCCTGTCCGAGGCGCCCGGCGCGGTGGGCCGCGCGGCGTACCGGATCGTGCAGGAAGGGCTCACGAACGCGCGCAAGCACGCGCCGGGCCGGCCCGTCACCGTGCTCGTGTCGCACGCGGACGGCGAGCTGGTGGTCGAGGTGCGCAACCCGCTGCCCGGCGCCCCCGCCCCGCTGGCGCAGGCCGGGGCGGGGGCGGGGCTCGCAGGGCTTTCTGAACGGGCGGCGCTGGCCGGGGGCCGGATCGAGTACGGGCCGGCGGCCGAGGGCGCGTTCGTGCTGGCGGCCCGGCTGCCGTGGCCCGGCTAGCATGATCCGGGTGGGAGCCGACTCGAGCGCGCCGATCCGGGTGCTGATCGTCGACGACGACGCGCTCGTCCGCGCCGGGCTGACCCTGATGCTCAAAGGCGCCCCCGGCCTGCACATCGTCGGCGCCGTGGCCGACGGCAGCGAGGTCGAGCCCGCCGTCGCCGAGCACCAGCCCGACGTGGTGCTCATGGACATCAGGATGAACGGCCTCGACGGCATCGAGGCGACCAGGCGGCTGCGGGCCCGCGCGGGAGCGCCCGAGGTGGTGGTGCTCACCACGTTCGACGCCGACGAGCTGGTGTTCAGGGCGTTGCGGGCGGGGGCGAGCGGGTTCCTGCTCAAGGACACCCCGCCCGAGGGCATCGTGGACGCCGTACGCAAGGTCGCGGCCGGCGAGCCGACTTTGTCGCCGAGCGTCACCCGCACGCTCATCGCCCACCTGATGCCGGAAGAGGAGAACCGGCGGCGCGACGACGCCCGCGAGGTGCTGGCGCGGCTGAGCGAGCGGGAGCGTGAGGTGGCATTGGCGGTCGGCCGGGGGAAGCCGAACGCGGTGATCGCCGGTGAGCTGCACATGAGCGTCGGCACCGTGAAGGGCTACATCTCCCGCATCCTCACCAAGGCAGGGCTGGACAACCGCGTCCAGCTGGCCCTCATCGCGCACGACGCCGAGCTGGACTGATCACCTGGGCAGACGATCCGGCAGCAGCGCTCGCCGCCCGGGGCCGGATCGCCGGGCTCCCGGCCTCCTGGGTGCTTCCCGGCCACCGCGCGTGGCGGAGGGGGTCAGGGGCGCAACTTTTCGCGTACCAACAGCATCCGATAGATCATGAAATTTCGGACGTCACTCGCGGCACTCACCGTCACCGCCCTCGCGGCGACCGCCCAGCCCGCACTCGCCGAGGCGCCGGCCACCATCGCCTACGCGCAGCGCACGAAAGGCTGGGAAGTGGTGTTGACCAGCGGCAAGGTGGTGAAGGTGCCGCAGGCGCTGACCGCGGCGCCCAAGGACGCGGTCAACGCGGGAGCGCGGGCGCCGTTCCTCATCAGCGGCGACGGGCGGCACCTGTTCTACTACCGCACGAAGGACGGCCTGTTCGTGGAGCGGACCGTCCACGGCAAGGAGCGGGTGGTGGCCAAGGGCATCAAGGCGTACGCGATCGGCGAGGAGTGGCCGGTCGTGGCCCCTGACGGGAGCTATGTGATCATGCAGACCTCGGGGCCCGGCCTGAGCGACCTCACGAACCTGCGCACGCGCAAGACCATGGGACTGCCCGAGAAGACCGACGTGTGGGCCCTGCTCGGGTTCAGCCCGGACGGCGAGCGGCTGCTGCTGAGCGGCGAGCGGGTGTGCGTGTTCGACCGGGCACTGCGCTCCCGCCTGCGGCTCAAGACGCGGCTGTCGCCGAGCGCGCTCGCGGGCGACTACACCACCGCGGCCGTCCTGGTCGGCAAGCACCAGAAGTACCGGCAGCTACGCCTGCTGAACCTGCGCACCGGTCGCGCCGCCGGGGTGGTGAACGTGAAGCTGCCGCGCGGCCAGTACATCGACGACGTCGACTTCGACCGCTCCGACCGGCTGGTCGTGCGGTCGAAGACCGCGACGGGCGTGGCCGTCTACCAGGTCTCGCGCAAGACGGGCGCGGTGAAGCCGTTGAAGAAGATCAGGCGGCCGAACGTGGCGACGTGGGTGCTCCCCGGCGACGAGTCGTACGAACGGTGGACGGAGAAGCGTTCTTAGTGCCAGGACCACCCTCGATCCTCGCCCGTCCGCCCGTGCGCACGCCGGCCCGCGCCGGTTGGATCTTCACCATGACGAACGAGAGTTTTCCCGGCAGGTGGATCGAAGGCGTCGGCTTGGTCGCGGGGCCTGTGCTGGTGATGGGCGGGGTGCTGCTGAAACTCGGGTACGACGCGTTCTTCCCCGAGCAGCTCGCCGCCTTCGCCGGCAACCCCGCCCAGCTGACGGCCGCCTACAGCTGCTTCGCCGCCGGAGTCGTGCTGCTGGCGGCCGCCGTCCTGGGCCTGGTCAGGCGGATCGCCGCCACCCACCCGCTGCTCGCCCAGTGGGGCCTGGCCCTCACCCTGGCGGGGCTGTTCGCCCGCGCCTTCCACGCCGGCGTCTCCCATCTGGCCTTCCAGCTGGTGGACGTCCAAGGTCTGCGGACGGCCCAGCAGGCGATCAGCGAGCAGTACGGCTCCTTCCACATCTTCCAGACGATCAATCTGGCCACCATGGCAGGCTGGGTCGTCCTCGCCGCCGGCACGTGGCGCTCGGGCGCGCTCGGACGGGTGCAGTCGGTGGCCCTGGCGCTGATGGCGGCCATGCCGCTCGGGGTGCTCAAGGGCACCGGCGTGACGTCGATCATCGCCGCGGCCGGCCTGTGCGTCGCGCTCGTCCCGCTCGGCGTCAAGGTGCTCACGCGGGGACCGGCGCCCAAGTGGTGGACGTACCCCCTGGCCGCCGTCATCGCCGCCGGCGCCGCCCTGGTCAGCCTCGCGGGATAAATCGCTCGCCGCCCGCGCGGAATACCGATGTAATCCATTGCCATGCGCATCACCTCGGACACCGTGACCGACGGCATCCGCGAGCAGTCGTTCACCATGGGCGAGATCCCCGGGGTGCTGTGGACGCCCGCCGGCGCCTCAGGGCCCCGTCCGCTGGTCCTGATCGGGCACGGCGGCGGGCAGCACAAGAAGGGCTGGGAGGTCGTCTCCCGCGCCTTCCCTTACGTCACCACCTGCGGCTTCGCGGTCGCCGCGATCGACGCCCCTGGCACCGGCGACCGGCCCGAGCACCCGGAGATCCGGCGGCTCGTCGCGGAGATCCAGGAACGCGAGGCCGCCGGTCTGCCCTTCGGCCCGGCTTGGCCCGCACTGAACGAGACCGTGGCGGCGCAGCTCATCCCCGACTGGCGCACCACCCTGGACGCGCTGCGGGAGCTGGACCACGTCGGCGACCGGCATCCGGTCGGCTATTACGGCCTGTCGGCGGCCGGCGAGATGGGCATCCGCCTCGTCGCGGCCGAGCCCCGCATCACCGCCGCCGTCCTCGGCCTCGTCGGCAGCGACTGGCTCATCGACACCGCGGCGCGGATCACGATCCCGGTCGAGTTCCTGCTGCAGTGGGACGACGAAGGCAGTCCGCGCGCGTCGGTCATGAGGCTGTTCGAGGCGCTCGGCTCGGCCGAGAAGACCCTGCACGCCAACCCCGGCGGTCACTTCCGGGTGCCGGCCTTCGAGATCGACAGCTCGATCCGGTTCTTCACCCGGCACCTGACCTAGCGATGGACGGCCCGGCGGGCCTCGTACCAGGTCTCGCCGACCGGCTCGCCCGCCATGTTCCAGCTCCACGAGATCGTCGGGGTGATGCGCAGGTAATGGCCGGGCCCGACCATGCCCACCCGCTCCACCGGCCCGTCCGCCTCCCCGTAGACGCGGACGCCCCGCGCCACGAACGGGTTGACGGACACCATGTCGTCCACGACGAGGGAGACCTTCGTACGGCCCTGGCCGACGTTGCGGAACTTGCGGGTGTGCAGGACCGACTCCCCCGAACCTCCCACCCAGAACAGGCTCCCGTCGAACTCGAAGGCCACCGGAACCACGTCCGGCTGATCATCGGCTGAGACGGTGGCGAGCCTGGCGAGCGGCTGCGACTGCAGGAAAGCGATCTCTTCGTCAGTGAATGACACGACCCATCCCCTCGGACTGTGCAGGATCACGCCAGGCTAGCCGAGCCCTCTGACGATCCTGGCGCGCAAGGAGTGCAGGGCCTGGCGGAGTTCGGCCGGCTCGACGTCGGTGAGGTCGGCGTCGAAGGTGAGCAGCAGACCGGCGATGCCCGGCCAGGACCAGGCGCCCAGGGTGAGGCGGCAGGTGGTCTCCGTGACGGAGGTGACGATCGAGCCGCCGGGAGCGTAGCGGGCGACGGTGGCGGCGGGCAGCGCGAGGGTGGCCGAGCCCCGGCACGGCCAGTCGGCGAGGGCGTCGCCCCGGTCGGGCGCGGTCATGACGAAGGCGACGGGGTCGCCGTGCGGGATGTCGCGCCGGTCGAAGGGGGTGTGCGTGGGAGCATGCGCCTGGATGCGGTCCATGCGCATGGCTCGCCAGCGGCTGCCTTTCAGGTCGAAGGCGACCAGGTACCAGCGCGCCGCCCACACCACGAGGTCGTGGGGTTCGAGCGTGAGCGTGACGGGCCGCTCCCCGTCGCCGGTGTAGCCGACGCGTACGAGGTGCCGCCGGTTGATCGCGCTGCCCACCGCCCGGACGGTCTCGGCGTCGATCGGCGGAGCCGGGAACTCCCAGTAATTACGGGCCGCTGAGACGGTGAACGCCTCGGCGTGCAGGCGGCTGCGCGCGGGCATCGCCTGGTGCAGCGTGGCGAGCGCCCGGGCCGCGTTCTCCCTGATGCCGGACAGCACCGCGGGGACGGTCTGCAGCGCGACCGCCGTCGCGACGGCCTGCTCCTCGTCGAACACGACCGGCGGCAGCCGCGCGTCGGGGCCGAGCCGGTAACCGCCGCCCGTGCCGCGCACGGCCTCGATCTCGTACCCGAGCTCCCGGAGCGTGTCGATGTCGCGGCGGACGGTCCGCACCGACGTGCGGAGCCGGGCGGCGAGCTGCTCGGCGGTCAGGGTCGCGCCGATCCCGAAGATGGACAGCAGTTTGAGCGTACGCGCGGAGGTGGCAGCCATGGTTCTCCGATTCTCTCCCCAGTAGCGGCCACTCGGCGGCAACTATGTCCGCCATGGTTCCGGGTCATGACTGCTCATCGGACTTCGTCCGTACCCATGGCGGCACTGCTCGTGGTGCTGTTCGGGTCGTTCATGGACCTGCTCGACGCGACGATCGTCACCGTCGCCGCCCCGGCCATCTCGCGGGACCTCGGCGCCGACGACGCCCAGATCCAGTGGACGATCGCCGCCTACACCCTCGCACTCGGCGCGGGCCTGATCACCGGCGGCCGGCTCGGCGACCAGTACGGCCGCAGGCGGCTGTTCCTCATCGGCCTGGCCGGGTTCATGGTGACCTCGGCGCTGTGCGCGCTGGCCGCCGACCCGGCGATGCTCATCGGCATGCGGGCCGCGCAGGGACTCACCGGCGGCATCATGGTGCCGCAGGTGTTCGGGATCATCCGGGCCTCGTTCCCTCCGGAGGAGCGGGCCAAGGCGTTCGGCGCGTACGGGGCCGTCCAGGGTCTCGCCTCGGTCGCGGGGCCGCTGCTCGGCGGGCTGCTCGTCGAGGCCGACCTGTTCGGGCTGGGCTGGCGGACGATCTTCTGGATCAACGTGCCCGTCTCCGTCGTGGCCCTCGTCGTCGGCGCGAAGGTGCTGCCCGAGTCCCGCTCCGCCTCGACCGCGCGGCTCGACCTGGTGGGCGCGCTCCTGGCCGCCGCGGGCATCCTGCTCCTGCTGCTGCCGATCATCCAGTCCGAGACGTGGGACTGGGGCTCCTACGCGCTCCTTGCGGCCGGGGTCGTCGTGCTCGCGATCTTCCTCGCGTACGAGCGCCGCCTCACCGCCCGCGGCGCCGAGCCCGTCTTCGACCCCGCCCTGCTGCGCATCCGCGCCTTCACCGTCGGCCTGGCCGCTTCCGTGCTGTTCTTCGGCGGCATCGGGCCGTACTTCCTGACCCTCTCGGTCTACCTGCAGAACGGCACCGGCCGCACCGCCCTGGAGGCCGGCCTGGTGATCCTGCCGTACGCGCTGGGCTCGATGGTCACCTCCGGCCTCGGCGTCGCGCTGGCCGCCAGGGCCGGCAGAACGCTGCTGGTCGCCGGCTCGCTCACGATCGCGGCTTCGCACCTCGTCCTGTGGTACGTCGTCAAGGACGGGAGCGATCCCGGCTACTGGCTGCTCGCCCTGGCCCTGTTCGTCGGCGGTCTCGGGCTCGGGCTCGCGGCACCGATCCTCGTCAACGTGGTCCTGGCCGGCGTCCCAGGCCGCAACGCGGGCGCGGCGGGCGGCGTCCTGTCCACCGTCACCCAGCTCGGCGGCGCCGCCGGCATCGCCGTCCTCGGCACGGTCTTCTTCACCGCGGCCGCCGGCCCGGCCGGCTTCAGCCACGCCCTCGCCGTCGTCCTGCTCGCCTCGGCCGCGCTCTACCTGATCACGGCCGTGGTGATGCTGGCACTCCCGAAGACCGCTTAGAGGCCGGTGCCCCCGGCTGGTCGGTCGCCCGAATGCGCTCGATCAGGGCGTGCAGCCGTCGGGCGTCGCGGCAGCTCGGGGCGTGCCGGCTTCAGCTCCTGGTCGTGGTCAGCCAGCGGCGTACGTCGGACATGGCGGTGCCGTCGCTGTCGGCGTCGATGTCGGCGGCCAGGTCGGCGATGGAGATCTCGGCGAGCGCGCGTGACCAGGCGTCCTGGGCGGCGGCCATGGCGCGGGCGATCGCGCACGGTCGTGAGCACCGCTCGGCGGGGATGCCGAGCGGGCCGCGCTGCCTGATCTCGGCGCATCGGTACGCGGGCTCGTCCCCGTCGATGGCCCGCACCACCTCAAGGGCGCTGATCTCCGCGGCGGGCCTGGTGAGGGTGTAGCCGCCGACCTGCCCCATGGTGGAGCGGACGATCCCGGCCCGCGACAGCGCCTGCAGGTGCTTGGCCGTGTACGCCGGCGGCGTGCCGTGGAGTTCGGCCAGTCGTGCCGCCGGCACCGGTTCGTGGCTCTGGCTGAGCGTGACGCAGCTGTGCAACGCCCACTCCACCCCGCTCGACATCTTCATGTCTCCCACCCTACCCATCCCGGACAACTGATGTCCGAGTTGTGATATGAACTCGGATGGAAAACATCCGAGAAGAAGGGGCGGAGTGCCCATGACGCAGACAGCACGGCAATCCAGCAGCACCTCTCTGGGAGTGGCGGCCTTAGCGCTGTTCGTCGCGGCGGCGAACCTGCGACCGGCCATCGCGGCCGTCTCACCGCTCGTCGACCAGATCCGCGCCGACCTGGATCTGTCGGCGACCGGCGTGTCGCTGCTGACCACCGTCCCGACGCTGGCCATGGGCGTGTGCGCGCCGCTGGCCGCCTACGCGGGCCGCCGGTACGGCCTGCAGTCCGGCGTGCTCGCCGGGCTCGTGATCATCGCCCTCGCCACGGCGGCGCGCCTGCTCGGCGAGTCCACCTGGCTCCAGCTGAGCAGCGCGGCCATCGTGGGAGCGGGGATCGCCATCGCCCAAACCCTGCTGCCCGCCGTGGTCAAGACGCGCTTTGCCGCCCGCGCCGGGCTGGTCACCGGCCTCTACACCGCCGGGCTCGGCCTGGGCGGCGCGGTGGCGGCCGGAGTGAGCGCGCCGCTGGCCGACGCCCTCGGCTCCTGGCCCGGAGCGCTCGCGTCGTGGGCGGTGCTCGCGCTGGCGGGCATCGCGCTGTGGTCCGCCGCCAAGGGCTCCCTGAGCCTGGACGACGTCCCCGCCCCCGCCGGGCCCGTGACCCGGCAGATGCCCTGGCGCAGCGGCGTGGCCTGGCACATCACCATGTTGTCGGCCGTCAACTCCGCCCTGTACTACTGCGAGCTGGCCTGGGTGACGCCGCTGCTGCACGACGACGCCGGTCGCGACGCGGCATCAGCCGGGGGCATGCTGACCGTGATGATCTCCATTCAGGTCGTGGCGATGCTGGCCGTACCGGCGCTGCTGGGAGAACGCCGCGGCCCATGGGCGGGCCTGGCGCTCACGATGACGCTGACCGCCGCCGGCTTCCTGGGCCTGGCGTACGCGCCGGCCACCGGGACATGGGTGTGGATCGCGGCGCTCGGCGTAGGGCACGGCGGGCTGTTCACGCTGGTGCTGACCCTGCCCGTGCTGGCCGGCCGCGACCCCGGCGAGGCCGGGCGGATCAGCGCGATGGCGTTCTTCGTCGGCTACGGCTGCGCCGCGCTGGCCCCCCTCCTGGTGGGCGCACTGCGCGACGCCACGGGCGACTTCACCCTCGCCTTCAGCGTGCTGGGTGTGCTCGGCCTGCTCATGCTCGTGCCCATAGCCCGCCTGCGCCGCACCGTGGAGCGCTGACATGCAGGCCGACCGCGTGACCCTCGAACGTCTCACCGGCCAGGAGGCCCTGGCCCGCACCTCCCACCTGGCGAACGTCTACCGGGCCGCGTTCGGCGGCCCGCCCTGGCACGAGGACCAGCGCGCCGCCGATGCCTTCGCCGCACGCCTGACCGCAGACGCGCGACGCCCCGGATTCGCGGCGGTGCTGGCCAGTGGCGACGACGGCGAACCCGTTGGTCTCGGTACGGCATGGCGCACCCCCAGGCCCTTCCCCACGGGCCGTGCCTACGACCTCGTCCGCGCCGAACTCGGTGACGCGGTGGAAACGCTGCTGGTCGGAGCGGTGGAGGTGGACGAACTGGCCGTGCACCCGCACGCCCGCGGACAGGGCCTCGCGGGAGGAATCCTCGACCTCCTGTGCGGCCGTACCGACCCTTGCTGGCTGCTGACCGCTCCGCACGCGACCGCCGCGATCAGGCTCTACGAACGGCTCGGCTGGCGCCGCCTGACCGGGCCGAGGGCGACCATCGTGGTGTTCCTGCGTTCGCCGTAACGCACTCATCCCGAGCCTCCCGCCGGGGCCTCGGTTCAGGCTGCCGACCGGAGCCCGGCGGGACGACGCCGGAGAGCGGGGTCGAGCAACGCCGGGGGCTTGTACTCCTGGTCGAGCGCGGTGACGTCGGTGCCCGGCGGGACGATCTTGTCGATCCGGTCGAGGAGGTCGTCGGACAGCTCGACGTCGGCCCCTGCCACAAGGTCGTCGAGGTGCTCCATGGTGCGCGGGCCGAGGAGCGCGGCGGTGACACCCGGGTGGGCGATGGCGAACGCCATGGCCAGGTGCGTCATGGGCAGGCCGGTCTCCTGGGCGAGCGGGATGAGCTGTTCGACGACGTCGATGCGGCGCTCGTCCGACAGGTGGCGGGAGAACTGGACGCGTTTGAGGTCGTTCGCACCGCCCTTGCGCACCCGGCCGGTCAGCAGGCCCTGGCCGAACGGGCCCCACACCATGACGCCCATGCCGTACTCCTGCGCCAGCGGCAGCACCTCCCGCTCGATCCCGCGGTTCAGGATCGAGTACGGTGGCTGCTCGGTGCGGAACCGCTGCAGCCCGGCGCGTTCTGCCGTCCACTGCGCCTGGACGATCATCGAGGCGGGCGCGGTCGAGGTACCGATCACGCGCACCTTGCCCGCCCTGACGAGGTCGGTCAGCACGGAAAGGGTCTCCTCCAGGTCGGTGTCCGGGTCGGGCCGCTGGAGCTGATAGATGTCGATGTAGTCGGTGCCGAGCCGGCGCAGGGAGTTCTCGACGGCTGTGGTGATCCAGCGGCGGGAGGCGCCCTGCTGGTTCGGGCCCTCACCCATCGGCATGCCGACCTTCGTGGCCAGGACCACCTCGTCACGGCGGCCCTTCAAAGCTCTTCCGACGATGTCCTCGGAGTCGCCATAGCGGTCGGCGGTGTCGATGAGGTTGATCCCGGCATCCATCGCCTTGTGGATGATCCGGACCGACTCGTCCGGATCATTGCCCATCAGGCTGGCGAACATCAACGTGCCAAGCGCGTAAGGGCTGACCTTGATCCCGGTCCGGCCGAGGTTGCGATACTTCATGAACGTGCTCCTTGGGTCCCGGCGGCGAGTGGTCCCCGCCGGCCGGCACGTCCACCTTCCGCGGACGCGCGGACATCAACCAGTACCCGCCGCAACCGGTGGACCGGGAGTACCACGACGGGACGCCGGCGGTTGCCCGATACTGGGGAAATGACCGGTTCAACGAATCTTGGCAGGGCCCTGCACGCCTGGCGGGATCGTACGAAACCGGCCGAGGTCGGCCTGCCGGACGAGGGAGGCCGGCGCGCGCCGGGCCTGCGGCGTGAGGAGCTCGCCCAACTCACCGGCTTGTCCGTCGACTACATCGTGCGGCTCGAACAGGGCAGGGCGACGAATCCGTCTCCCCAGGTACTGTCCGCGCTGGCTCGGGCGTTGCGGCTGACGGCGGCGGAGCGTGAGCACCTCTTCGTACTCGCCGGTCAGGCGGTGCCGGGCCCCGGGCAGATCTCCGACCATGTGCCGGCCGGTGTCCAGCGCCTGCTGGACCGGCTGACCGGCACCCCGCTGAGCGTGTACGACGCCGCATGGAACCTCATCACGTGGAACCGGTTGTGGGCACTGCTGTTCGGCGACCCGCCCGCGGCACGCGGCTTCGCGAGGAACGCGGTGTGGTGGTCCTTCGTGGAACCGCCTGCCGGCTACCCGCAGGCCGTGAGCAGAGAGACAGGCCACCGCGCCGCCTTCGTCTCCGACCTGAGAGCGGCGTCGGCCCGCTACCCGAAGGATGCCGGACTGGCCGCACTGATCGACGAGCTCCGTACCCGAAGCGGCGACTTCACGGCGCTGTGGGACTCCGGCGTGGTAGGCGTGCACGAACCCCTGACCAAGACGGTCCGTCACGCCGGCGTCGGCGAACTCACCCTCGACTGCGACATCCTCGCGGCGCTCGGCGCCGACCTGCGGATCATGGCCTTCAGCGTGGCGGAGGGCAGCGAAACCGCCGAACGCCTGCGCCTCCTGGAGGTCGTCGGTGTCCAGCTCTGACGAACGTCGCCGCGTCCGGAACGGACAGGCGCTTGAGGTCGGGCAGATCAGGCCCTGACGCCCGGCGGCCCCTCACCCCCCAATGCCGCGTGCAGCACGGCCATGGCGGGCGCGCCGTAGGGGTGGCCTGGGGTCCGGGCGGCGTACGGGATCTCCGGTATGCGGTGGACGGCGAGGAGATCACCAGGTTCCGCGTCACCATCCCCGATCGGCGGTCCGGCCGCGTCCCTGACGCCCTGGACGCTGCCGCCCAGAATCTGCTCTTCGACCTGGACGACTCAGGTTGGCGTACGGACCCGGAGTTGCCGCCGGCTTGGACCGCCTTCGAGGGATGGTTCATCGCCCTCCAGGAAGGCGGGGGCGTGGAGGGCCACCTGGAAGGCCAGGAACCGCTCCCACCGGAATTCGCCACCCTCTATGCGTGGTCGCTCAACGGTTACCATCCCGCCTGGCGACCAGCATCACCTCAACACTGACACTCATCGGCAGGACCACCGGCAAGGAGATCGACCGCGAGTGGCTGGACGGCAGCCACCCCTGCATGTCCATCCCTTGGAAGAAGTGAGGCTCGTGGCGGCGCCCTTGCGCCGGCGGCCACGACCCACCGCCTACGCGGCACCGCCGGTACCTGGTCCGTCTCCCCTTGTGCACGTGAAGACGCGGAAGAGGATGGTGTCAGCTATGTGGCGATGTGCTCCGGACGGACGCCCATGCCGATGAAACGTCCCAGGACGTGGCGCAGCGGCGGCAGCGTTCGGAACGCTGTGAAGATCGGGGGCGCGTGCTGGGTGGTGTCGTCGCCCAGGTCCTTGGGATAGAGGTCGCGCAGGATGCCGAGCTGGAAGGCCTGGGTGATCCTCGCGGCGCGTTCTCTTCGTGCCTGCACCCGGGCCAGGTCGGCGTCTTGTGGTTCGCCGCCCCGGCCGAGAAGCGGGCCCAGCAGGTTGGCGGTGGCCACCGCGTCCTGCACGGCCAGGTTGATGCCCACGCCGCCCGCGGGCGACATGGCGTGGGCGGCGTCACCGATGCAGAGCAGCCCTGGCCGGTGCCAGCGTGTCAGCCGGTCCACCCGGACGCTCAGGTGGTGCACCGCCTCCCAGTCTTGGAGGTGTTCCACGCGGTCGCGCAGCGCGGGCGCCAGGTGCGCCACCCGCTCCTGGAACGCCGGCAGCCCCGCGGCCTTGAGCTCCTCGAAGGCGTCCGCCGGGATCGCGTAGGCCATCTGCCAGTAGTCGCCACGGTCGATGGAGATCAGTGCCCCCTTGCCGCCCTGGAAGAAGGGCACGCGGTCCTGTGGGCGGCGGGGCAGGTGGAACCACAGCACGTCCATGGGAGGCGAGGAGCTGACGGGGATGAGGCCGGCGCGGGCTCGTACGGTGGAGTGGCGGCCGTCGGCCCCGATCACCAGGTCGGCCCGCACCTCCACGGGGCCGTCCTCGGTGTCGGCCAGGACGCCGGTCACCCGCCCCTGGTCGGTGAGCAGTTCCGTGGCCCGGGTACGGCGCAGCAGCCGGAAGGACGGATACGCGGTGGCCTTGCCGGCCAGAAAGTCCAGCACGTCCCACTGCGGCATGAACGCGATGTAGGGGCAGCGCACCTTTAACCGGCTGAAGTCGGCGAAGGTGACGTCCCGGCCGCCCATGTTGACCGACACCTGCGGCATCTTGGTGTGCGGCAGGTTCAGGAACTCCTCGATCCAGCCCAGCTCCGCGATCAGTTCCAGGGTGGAGGGATGGACGGTGTCGCCGCGGAAGTCACGCAGGAAGTCCGCGTGCTTCTCCAGTACGATCACCTCCACGCCGTGACGGGCCAGCAGCAGCCCGGCCATCATGCCCGCGGGGCCGCCCCCGACGACACAACACTGTGCGCGCATCTCATCCTTCTTCCGGAAAAAGCAGCCCGACCAGGGCCGCAACGCTGACGGGGGTGCCCAGCCGCCGGTTGACGGCGACGGTGGCGAACAGGGTCCTGGCGGCCGTGACCGTGTCGTGCGGGCGCAGCTCGCCGGCATCGATCCGTTCGGCAAGGAAATCGCCGATGAGCCGCTGGCCCTCACCGACCAGCGCCGCCAGCGGCGCGCGGGCCTGGGCGGAGCTGAAGAACACGGCCATCAGCTCGGCGTTGTCGGCCAGCAGCCGATCGAACGCCTCCAGCAGCTCGGCCAGCACCACGACAGCCGGCCGGGTGTCGTGGTGCTGTACCCGCAGCTCCCGCAGCCGTGGCAGGAAGCCCCGCTCGGACAGCAGCGTCTCCACCATCGCCTCTTTGCTGTCGAAATAGCGATACAGCAGGCCAGGTGTCACCTCGGCGGCCTGGGCCACATCCTTGATGGTGGCCCCGTCCACGCCCTTGGCGGCGAACACCCGCAAGGCCGCGTCCAGCAGTTGCTCCCGGCGCCATACCGCCTGCTCGCTTCGAGTCCTTGCCACTACCCGCTCCTATTGAGTAAACGTTTATTCAACGTATCACGCAATTCGTCCTGTGGTACGGCACCGGGCGCTCGCGCGTTCGCGGGGTCACCACCTCGGGCGCGGCCTCGGGCCGGGATCAGCCCCATCCCCGGCAGGCCAGGGACGTGAACGGCACGGAGCCACCATGGTCATCTAGCTCGTCAACGTTCGATGGGCCGGGGCGTTCCTGGAGGATTCCGACGCGCCGACCTCGGTCGTCAACTTCGTGGCCGAGCAGCTCGGCATCGTGGATCCAGTACGTGAGGAGGTACACCGAGCGGACCAGGACGCGCTTCGACCATCAGCGGGAGATCCGGTGGTCGTAGGCTTCACGTGCCTTGAGCAGTTGGGGAAGATGGTTCTGTGCCCAGACGCGGCAGGCCGCGATCGGTTCGAGCAGCGTGCGGCCCAGCGGCGTCAGCTCGTACTCGACCCGGGGTGGGATCTCCAGGTAGGCGGTGCGGCTGATCAGCCCGTCGCGTTCGAGCGCGCGCAGTGTCTCGGTGAGCACCTTCGGCGTGATCCCGCGGAGCGGGGTGCGGATTTCAGTGAACCGGCGAGGGCCGTGCTCAAGGCAGATGAGGACCATCGCTGACCATTTCTCACCGATCCGGATCGGCATGACGCTGGATGGGCAGGCTGGGTCGAACATCTCAGGGTCGAGTGGCACAGTCACTATCCAGACGCTAAGTGAGTACCGTTGAAGTAACAAGTTCCTCGTGGATACCGTCTCGGAGCAGCGGCGGGTGGCCTTGCCCGCCGGAGAGAACGGATTATCCAGATGAACAAGATCGTTATTGTCGGTGCCGGTGGCAGGGCTGGCCGCGCGGCGGTTGCCGAGGCTCGCATGCGTGGCCACCAGGTCACCGCGGTGGTCCGTGATCCGGCCAAGTACGGCGACCTGGCGGCCGATGAGGTGGCGATCGTGGCGGGTGATGTCACGGACGCGGACAGCGTCGCCGCGGTCGCCGTCGGCCACGATGCTGCGATCAGCGCCGTCTATGACGTCGAGGCGTCGCCCGACAGCTTCTATGCCGGCGCGGCCACGGCCTTGCTGGACGGATTGTCCCGTGCCGGAGTCGGCCGGTTGCTGGTGGTCGGTCTCGCCACCCTCCTGGAGACCGAACCAGGGGTGCGGCTCATGGACACGGACGAATTCCCGCCCGAGTATCGGCCGTTCTCCGAGGGCCATGCCGCGGGACTGCAGGTTCTGCGCTCCACCGCCGGCAGCCTCGATTGGCTGTACGTCAGCCCCACCGGAAATTTCGACCACGACGGGCCACGAGTCGGCCGCTACCGGACCGGTGGCCCTGCGGGCACCGGCCTCATCTCCTACGCCGACTTCGCCATCGCCCTGCTCGACGAAATCGACACCCCCAAGCACCACCGCACCCAGATTGCTTTCACCAACTGACCCCACGGGCGAATCGGCGACCGACCAACGACTCAGCGGTGGCGGCACCCAGATCCCGGCCCACCACGTCGAGCGAACAAGCGATGAGTCAGGTCACTTCAGGAGACAGCCCCTTCCGCGAAGCAATCTGGCCGCATCCCGTCCTCCACGCCCAGCTCGGCCGCTCGGCCCGGCTCTGGATCGCGGCCCCCATCGTCGGCAGGATCACCGGCAAGGAGATCGACCGGGAGCGGCTGAACGGCAGCCACCCCCGCATGTCGATCCCTTTGAAGAAGTGAGGCTTGTGGTCGGAACACAGTTCCGGTGCCGCAACCACTCGACATCGAAACCGGCCTGCATCGACTCCGCGCGACAGAGCCGGCCGCACCGCATGAGGCCGGCCCGCATGGCCGCACTCGACAGAGCCGGCCGCAGCGCATCGAAATCGGCCCGCGTAACCGCACGCGGGCCCGGCCTGGCCGCTCTCGTGCCCGGCGTCGCCAGGAGGGGACGCCCGGTCGTACCCGACCCCGGGCACCCGCCTATGACGACCGCAGTTCCGCCGCCACCGCTCGTTCGCGCAGTTGCGCGGCCTCGCCCCGTACCGTCTCCAGCTCCGCCCGCAGATCCTCCAGCCGTACCCGCTCCAGCCGCAGCTCCGCCTGCGCCCGGTCGCGTTCCTTGACCGCCGCGTCCACGCGCGACCGCTCCCGCGACGTCAGCTTGCGCTCGCGCGTCAGCGCGGCGGTGCCTTCCTCCTCCGACGCCGCCAGCCGCTCGGCCAGTTGCTCGGCTTCGGCTGTGGCTCGGGCGGCGTCCTTCAGCGCCACCGCCCGGTCCCGCTCCGCCTCGGCAGCGGCACGTTCCGCGGTGACGGCGCGCTCGACCGCCCGTTCACGCTCCTGCACCGCCACCTCCTCCCGCGCCTTGGCGCGGGCGGCCTCCCGCTCGGCCTGCTCCCGCTCCCGTACGGCCGCCGCCGCCTCGTCCCGCGCCCGATCCCGCTCCTCACGCGCCGACGCCACATCCTCCTTCGCGCGTACGACCTCCGCCCGCGCCTCGTCCTTCACCCGCATGACCTGCGCGTCCGCCTCTTCCTGCGCCCGGGTGATCTGCGCCTGCGCCCGTTCCTCAGCCTGTACGACCTGCGCGTCCGCCTCCTGCCGCGCCCGCAGGACCTCGGCCTGAGCCTCCTCACGCGCTCGCTCGATCTCGGCCCGGGCCGCCTCCTGGGCTTGCGCGATCTCCACCCGAGCGCGTTCCTCGGCCTGCTCGACCTCGCTCCGGGCCGCCTCCTGAGCTTGCGCGATGTCCACCTGAGCCCGGTGCTCGGCCTGCTCGACCTCGGCTCGGGCGCGCTCCACGGCCTCGGCGGCCTGGGCCTGCGCCTCGGCGATCTGGCGGTTGGCCAGCTCGACGCGTTCGGCGAGCTCCTGGACGGCCTGGTCCCTGGCCAGCGCGTTCAGCTCCGCCTCACGAACCGCCTCAGCGGCGCGCCGCTCGGCCAGCTCAGCCCGCCGCTTGGCCTCCTCGGCAGTCTGCAGCGCCTGCCGTTCGGTGCTGGCCGCCTCTCGCAACGCCGCCAGCGCCTGCTCCCGCGCCCGCTCGGCGTCACCCAGCGCGGTCTCCCGCTCGCTCTCGGCCTCCTCCAGCCGCTGCCGCATCTCCGCCGTCTGCCGGCGGGCGTGCTCGGCCGCCTCGCGTGCCAGGCGTACCTGCTCGAACGCCTGCTCCCGCTCCGTACGCGCAATCGCCACCCGCGTATGCGCCTCGGCCTGCACCGCACTCAGCTTCGCCTCGACCCCGGCGGGGCTGAGCTCCTCGGCCAGTGCCTTGGCCAGCGGCTCGATGGCCGCCGCCAGCCCACTCTCCATCCGGTCGTACAGCTGCTCGGCCCTGGCCAGCGCCCCCTCAAGTCCTGGGGTGGCCCGCCGCAGCTCCCGCTCCCGCTTGGCCGCCGCCTGACAGTCCTTCTCCGGACAGTACGCCTTCGGCCGCCCTCTCCCCCGCCGCTGCTCGATCGGCGATCCACAGTGCTTACAAGGCGTTACGACACTGGTCTCCTCAGTCACCGAGCCAGCCTATCATTTTCGATTTTCCAGAAAATATAAATCAGAAAAGCAGTTCTGTTGCGTGCTGAGGATCCCGGATCTACTTGCGAGAAGGCAGAATTCCCGCAAGTAGCTATGGGTGAGTTTCCCGCTACGGTTCGCGCGAGGTCGCCGTTGTCTGTTCCCCCCTGCAGAAGGCTGAGCGAAGTCTCATGGAACCTGGACGCTCGTCTGCTCCTGCCTCAGGAACGGTGGCATGAAGACTTCCGGGCCAGCAGGGCGTGCCGTCTCACGGAAAGTCAGCGCGTGAGCAAGCGCTTCACAGGGGCTCTCCCCTGGGACGAGCCATCCGCCACACCCTTGCAGGGGGTTGGTCACCTCGTTGCAGGGTGCGACGTGGTGAGCTGACCGGTAAGGCGTGGGCACGCATCGAGCCGTTGCTGCCGGCTGTCGATGGCCGGGGACGTCCCTGGCGGGATCATCGGCAGGTGGTGGACAGGATCTGGTTGCGGCTGCGGACCGGTGCGCCGTGGCGGGACATTCCCAAGCGGTACGGGCCCTGGCAGACCTGCTTCAAGCGGTTCAAGCGCTGGGAACAGGACGGCACCTGGGCTCGGCTGCCGGAAGAGATGCAGGTCAAAGGACGACGCGATCGGCCAGGTCGAGTTCACCGTCAGCATCGACTCCACCATCGCCCGCGCTCACCAGCACGCGGCCGGCGCCCCTATAAGGGAGACGCCGGTGAGACGATCGATACCAAGCACTCGCAAAACCGGCATACGCTCGGACGGTCCCGTGGCGCGGATGGCTGAGGAGATGCACTCAGTGTGGGACAAGCCGTCCCAGCGATGTCTGCGAGCAGGTCCCGGCCGATCGCCGGGCGGAAGGACCGGGGCGCGGCGTGGTCAGTGGCCGTCTGATCCGGGGATATGGATTCCGGCGGCGCGGAGCTTGGCCTCGACGAGCATGACTCCCTGGGCTGCGGCCGACCCCTGCTCTTCGCCGTGGAGGGCGATCAGCTTGTACCGGGTCGCGGCCTCGGTGCCCGCTTGCAGGCCGATCACGATCTTCAGGTGTTCGGGGTTGGCGAGGAGTGGTCGGCCATGGCGGTGGCGAACTCGGCGATGCGTAAGTCGTCCAATTCCCAGGTCACGGCTTCGGTTGCGCGCTTGATCAAGGCGACGGAGCGGGTGTCGTCGAGGGCGTGCTCGACGTGGGTGAGGTGGTCGTCGAAGCCGTCGGGGACCAGGGCCTTGGCCAGGATCCAGCCTTCCCTCGTCGCCGCCACCTCGTCGGCGGGGAAGCCAAGGCGGGACATCCACTCCAGCAGCGTCACGGCGCGGTCGGACAGCAGGGCCCGGTCGCCGTCGGCGAGCCGGTGCAGCGTGTTGCGCCGCGCGGTCAACTCTTCTATCCGTTCGGTGAGCTGCCGCTCGACGTCGGCGAGCGCCGCTGCGAAAGCGCAGGACGCGGTTCGTGATCGTGCTTCCTGGTCGCCTAGTAGATCGTGGTCTACCGGCCGTGACAATTTCTCCGATCTTCGAGTGGCGTGTCCAGGGCGATGGGGCCGTCGCTCAATTCGGCGTGCCTCTCTTCGCACAATCCTGGGGTAGGCGTGGATGTCTCGACGACCTTCGTCTGGAAAGCCGATGCTGCCCGGATCAGGCGCCCGGGGCCGGGCAGCAAGCAGGGCGGGCGAGGGCGAAGGCCCGGTCGACGAGCTCAGCGCGCTCGGTCTTTCCGCCCAGGCGGTGCCACTCGCGGGACGCGGAGTCGAGGGCAGCCGCCGCGCAGGCCGTGACGAGTTCGGCGGCGAGGACGTCGAGCCCGAACTTCCGCTGGACGACGTCGGCGAACTGCCGTCGGATGTCATCACGTGTCTGGTGGAAGCGGGCACGCAACGCCGGCGTCGACGCGATTAGCCGGTGGCGTTCGTCGGTGATCTCTTGACTCCAGTCCCGCAGTACGGCATGCAGTGCCTCCCACGGTCCGAGGTCGGAGGGCTGCCCGGACAGCTCCTCGACGATGTCGTCGCCCAGCGCGCGGACACCCTCGAAGACCACGTCCTCCTTGGTGGGGAAGTAGCGGAAGAAGCTGCGTTTGGAGATGCCGGCTGCCTGGGCGATGTCCTCGACCGTGGTCTCGTCGAACCCGCGTGAGGTGAACAGCTCCATGGCCACGTCGGCGAGCTGCATGGTCACCGCTCGCCTGGTGCGCTCTCTCAATCCTGTCACGCAACCGAGTGTACACAGTGGCACCAGATGTATAAGCTGACACCAAGTGACAGAAATGGATGGAGATGTCATGCAGGAAAAGACCGTTGTGATCACGGGCAGCACCGGCGGGATCGGCAAGGAGATCGCCCGCGGCCTCGCCATGCGAGGAGCCTCGGTCGTCCTCGTCGGCTTGGACCCAGTGGAGGGCCGTCAGGCCATGACCGAGCTCAGACGAGACGCGGGACATGACCGGATCGAGGCGCTCGTCGCAGACGTCACCACCCTGGACGGCCTCGCCAAGCTGGCTTCGCAGATCGCCGAACGCACCGATCAGCTCGACGTTCTGGTCAACAACGTGGGCGTGAACCCGCCAGCCAGGCAGCTCACGGCCGACGGCGTGGAGAAGACCTTCGCCGCCCATGTGCTCGCGCCCTTCACCCTCACCCACCTGCTGCTGCCGCAGCTGCGCCAGGCAGGCAGCGCGCGGATCGTCAACGTCACCGGCGGGATACCCGGCGGCCCGATCGAGCGAGACAACCTGCAAGCAGAGAAGCGTTTCATGGGATGGACGTTCAGCCAGTACAACCACACCAAGACAATGACGATGGCGATGACCCATCGGCTGGCCACGGAACTGTCCGGCACCGGCGTCTGCGTCAACGTGGTCTACCCGGGGCACGGCTACACCCCGATGAACAGATCGACGTCGATCAAGGCGTTCCCGAAGCTTTACCGGCCCATCGCGCCCCTGGTGCTGAAGGTCATCGCGCCGCTGTTCCTTGCGGACCTGGCCAGGTCCGCCCGTCCGAGCGTCTACCTGGCCTCCAGCCCCGAGGTGGAGGGCATAACCGGCGCCTACTTCGACAGCAGCTGCCGCCACCGGCCGTGGCCGGCCAGCGTCCTCGATCCGCGCAACCGCAACGCCGTCTGGGACCTGTGCACCTCGTTGAGCCCGCAGAGCGTGGGAGGCAAGGCATGAGGACCGTCATCATCACCGGCGGCACCGACGGAATCGGCAAGGGCCTGGCCCTGCATTACCTGCGCCAGGGGGCGCGTGTCATAGCCGTCGGCAGCACCCCTGCCAAGGGCGAGGCATTCCTGGCAGAGGCCGCCAGCGAGAACGCCGCGTTCGTGCGCGCCGATCTCACCTCGGTCGCGGCGACCAAGGACCTTCTCGCCACGATCAAGGCCACGTGCGCCTCGCTGGACACGCTCGTCCTGTGCGCCCAGCGCTACCGGCTCTTCGGGTCCCGCGTCACCACCCACGAGGGTTTCGAGCACAGCTTCGCTCTGGCCTACCTCAGCAGGCACATCCTCAGCCACGGCCTGCACGACCTGATGACGCTCGCGCCCCGCCCCGTCATCATGAACGTGGGCACACCGGGCGTCCCCCTGGGCCGCATCCACTGGGACGACCTGCAACTGACCCGCCGCTACAGCGGCACCCGCGCCACGCTGCAGTCTTTCCGCGCCAACGACCTTCTCGGCATCGCTTTCGGCGAGTTGTACGGCGGTGCGGTCCGCTACGTCGGCTACAACCCCGGCGTCGTCTCGACCGGAATGCCTACGCACCTCCCCCCGCCGCTGCGTGCGCTGGTGAAGGCGACCTTCCCGCTGCTGGCCACCTCCGTCGCCAAAGCCATCACGCCCATGACGACTCTCCTGGACGATCCACCGGCCGAGGCCTTCAGTGCCTACTTCACCAAGCGCCGCCTCTCCCTCGACGGCAGCGCGTTCGACCGTGAGCAGGCGATACGCCTGCATCGCCTCACCCAGCGCCTGACAGACGCCACGGAGCCGATCCTGCCCAGCTGATCGCCCGCGGCCCGGCGATCTCCATATCGAGGGACCACCTCAAGGCGATCAGCAGCCGACGGGACCTGGTGCTCGCTACCCGGCGAGTGCCGGGCCCACCTCCCCGGGCAGACTCTCGCCATCGTCATCACACGCAAATAGACAAACGGCTCACCCGCTTCATCGCCGGGGGTTCGTTCCCGTTTGATGAGTCCCTGCTGTTCGAGGAAGGCGACGGTCTGTGAGAGCGGCGCGGGGCTGACGCCCAGCCGATGGCCCGATTCGGCGGCGGTGAGGTTGCCGGAGTCGGTGACGTACAGGCAGGCCAGCACCCTGGCCGTCATCCGGGGCATGCCCTGCTGTTCGAGGAGCGTGGCGAAGGATTCGGTGAGGTCCTGAACCGCCCGGGGATCGCGCCCATGGCTGCTGTCGGTGCTCGGGGCTGACACCCCGGCCGGCGCCCGCTTCGGCGTTGATGGCGCTCTTGCGCCGGGTCTTGCCCATGATGAGCTGAAGCGGGACTTCGGCGTCGCCGAGGTGGGTGGCGGCCTGTGGCGCAGGTGGTGCAGATCGAGACCGGCGTGCTTCTCCAGCAGGACGCGGGCGCGGTCGTAGCCCAGGCGGGCGCTGCCGGTGTGCGGGCAGATGTCGGCGGCCGCGGGGCGGCTCGGCAGGGACCGGGCGGCGTTCGGACAGGAACAGCGGGCCGTGCGTGCGCGTGCTGCCGTCCGGGAGGCGGAGCAGTCAGGGCAGGAGGTGGGCGGTGCCGCTGTCCCAGAACACCCACTCGATCGCGCCGCCCTTGGACCGGACAGGCGCCCGTCGATGCTCCAGGTCCAAGTCCTCGACGTCAAGCGCCAGGATCTCCGCGGCCCGAGCGGCGGTCTCGTACAGCATCCTCCACAGCGTCTTCTCGCGCAGCGAGATGTCGCGGCGGGACAGCAGCCGGTGGATGGGTGGTCCTGGCGACCGCGCGGGTCTCGTCGGGGCTTTCCTTGCGGCGTTCGGCCTCGGCTGGGACCGACGGGGCGGCCCAGTGCTTCTTGGTCTGGCACCAGGCGAGCCAGGAGGTGATGGCGGCGCGGCGTTCATGCCAGCCGCCCGGTGAGCTTGGTGCGCGGCGCGGCGCTCGCTGCGATGTACGGATAACGTGCCGGAGTCGCGCATCGCTCGGGGGAGGGGTTGTCCTGGTCGCCGCTCCACCGTGATCGCTCATGTACATGAAATAGGCAGTTATCGCGTACATGAGAGGAAAGATCAACCGCCCGATGTCTACGAGGGCCGGCGGTGATCAGGCAAGGATCGCATTCACGAGGCCGCCGTCGATGACCAGGTCCTGGCCATTGATGTAGGACGCCTCACGGGAGGCGAGAAACGCCACTGCTGTGGCAATCTCCTCCGGTTGCCCGAACCTCCCCGCCGCGATACGACCGGTGATGGCCGCAGTCTCCGTCTCGCTCAACGCCGCAGCGGGATACATCGGTGTGTCGATGTATCCGGGACTGATCGAGTTGACGCGGATGCCCCGGGGTGCGAGATCCGCCGCAAGGGTGCGGGCCAGGTTGTGCACGGCCGCCTTGGTAGCCGAGTACAGCGTGAGAATGCCGTTGCCGCGGTGCAGGGTCCAGGAGGCGTTGATGACAATGGAGCCGTTCTCGGCGATCAGCGGCAAGGCCTTCTGGATCGTGAAGAACACGCCTTTGAAGTTCACGTCGACGGTGTGATCGAAGTCGGTTTCGGTGATATCCCCGAAGGGTGCGAAGGCGCCCACTCCGGCGTTGGCGAAGACGACGTCCAGGCTGCCGAAGCGCGTCCTGATCGTGTTCATCAGGGCGTCCAGAGCCTTGAGGTCGGTTGCGTCCGCCACCACGCCGAGAGCGCGCGGGCCGAGCACGGCGGTGGCCTGGTCCACGCGTTGCCGGGTACGGCCGGTGACGATCACGTGGGCGCCCTCGGCGATGAGGCGGTGTGCGGCGGCCAGTCCCATGCCGCTCGTGCCGCCGGTGATCAGGGCGGCCTTGTCGGTGAGACGTGTCATGCGAGTGCTCCGGAGATCCAGTCGACGGCCATGGCCAGCCAGTCGGGGCGGGCGTTGCCGAGCAGGTGGTCGCCATGTGGCAGGGACACGTAGCGCCCGTGCGGTGCCAGGCAGGCCAGCGGCTCGCCGTTGGTCACGCCGGGGATGACGTCCTGGCCGCCGTCGATGATCAGCAGCGGGCAGGTGATCTGCGGGGCGAGGGCGGACAGGTCCACCTGGCCGGCGAAGCGGCGGGCCGCTTCTTCGCCACCGGCCCGCTGGATGAGGAGATCCCGCACGGGAGGTGGCAGGACGTCCCAGTGCAGCCGGAAGGGGCCACTGACGGTGACGGCGGCCGCGACGCGGCTCTCCCGGGCAGCGCTTTCTGCGACGTAGTAGCCGCCGAGGCTGAGCCCGACGAGTCCCACGTTCCGCGCGCCGAGTGTGTCGATGACCTGACCGATCACGTGGTGGTAGTCGGCGCGGACGGTGCTGGTGGCGGCGAGCGCGCCCTGTCCCGGCCCGTCCATGGCGAACACGGCCAGGCCCCGGCGCAGCAGGGCGGTGACGAGGTCGTGGAACTCCTCCTTGCCGGAGTCCAGCCCCGGAACCACCACCACCGTCGCGGCGGCATCGGCTGGGCCGCGCAGCCAGCCGGTGAAGCCCGGCCCTTCGATCCGGCGCGCCTGCGGCTCCAGCAACTCCAGCGCCCGCCTCATGGCCGTGTCGGCCTCGGCCGCCGCGAGCGCGTTCTGGCGGTTCGGTCCCAGGGTGGCGAAGTGGAACCAGCGCGCCGCCGCCCGGAGGTGCTCGCCCGCTGAGATCGCCGTGGCCGCCTGCCCGGCGCGCGCCAAGTGCTCGCGTGCGGCGCGCATGAAAGCCTCGCCCCACTGCTCCAGGTCCGTCAGTTCGCCGGTGACGCGCAGGTACTCGTGCGGGTCCAGCCCGGCTCCGGTGGCGCGTGACAGGTTGGCGGCGGCGAAGTCCGCGGCGCTCATCGCGATGCTCCGATCGTCAGGACGGCCTTGCCGCGGATCCGGCGTTCCCGCAGGTCGACTAGGACGTCGGCGGTCCGGCTCCAGTCGGCGGTGCGGCCGATCTCGGGGTGCAGCCGCCCGCCGGCCGCCAGACGTACCAGGGTGGCCAGGTCAGGACCGTACGGCGTGCCCGCGTAGTGGAAGTGCCGGATCACGGCGTTCTGCGGCCCGGCCAGCAGGTCGAAGAAGTTCACCGTCGCAGGGGTACGGCTGGCCTGCCCGAACCACACCAGCAGGCCGGCTGGCGCCAGCCGGGCCAGCGCGGCCGGGAGCGCGTTGCCGCCGGTGGACTCCAGCACCACGTCGAACGGCCCGTCCGTCTCGTCCGCGTCGTGCACGATCGCGGCGGCGCCCAGCTCGCGCAGGCGCGCGCCGCGCTCTGCCGTGGCGGTCACCGCGGTCACCTCCGCCCCGGCTGCGGCGGCGAGCTCGGTCAGGTAGTGGCCCACCCCGCCGGAGGCGCCGGTCAGCAGCAGTCGCCTGCCCGTCACGGCTCCGGCAGTACGAAGCAGCCGCAGCGCGGTGATCCCGGCCAGTGGAAGGGCGGCCGCCTGCACGGCGGCGAGCCCGTCGGGTAGGACGGCGATCGAGTGGGTAGGCACGGCCGCGTACTCGGCCCAGCCGCCCATGGGTGGATGGCCCACCACCCGGCTGCCGGCCGGTGGGCCCGAGCCGTCGGCAGCGGCCTGCACGACCAGTCCTGCGACGTCCTTGCCCGGCTGCAGACCGGGCTCCGGCGTTTCCAGCAGGAACGTCTCCCCCCGATTCGGGGAGAACGCCTCAACTTTGATCAGCACCTCGTCCGGGGCGGGCACGGGCTGAGCGGCCTGGGCGAACTCGACCGGCCGCGAGGCATCTCCCGTAGGGATCAATCTACGCATGCGGCCATGAAACCGGCGAGCGGATCGCCTGAGCCAACAACGGACGCGAGGAGCCGACAACCATAGGTTGTCGCCTATGGTGACAGCCGTGGACTTGGACCTGGCGCAGGTGCGCGCGTTCGTACAGGCGGCAGAAGAGCTGCACTTCGGCCACGCGGCCGAGGAATTGTCGATCTCCCAGCAGGCCCTGTCCAAACGGATCGCCCGCCTGGAGTCCACGCTCGGCAGGCGCCTGCTCGACCGCGGCGGCCAGGGGGTGCGCCTCACCGAGGCCGGCCAGCGTTTCTTGAAGCCCGCCCGGCAGGCGCTGGCCGCTGCCGACCTGGCCGTGGCGGCTGTGCTGGACACACACCGCCCGCTACGGATCGACGTGTGGGGCCACCTGTACGCGCCCATGCGCACCCTGGCCCAGGTGACGACCGGCGAGCCGCGGCTGGAACTGGGCCACGGCCGAGACCTGCCGTCGGTGATCACCGCGCTGCTGCACGGCGACATCGACGCCGCCTTCGGCCGCGTCCACGCGCCGCTGCCCGCCGGGCTGACCCATCGCCTGGTACGGCTGGAACCCGTGGACGCCATCCTCCACGTCGATCATCCGCTGGCGAACGCGCCCGCGATCCGTCCGGCGCAGCTGCGCGACGGCGTACTGTGGACCCCCGGCGCGCTCCACCGACTGGACTTCCTGCACCGCTTCGCCATGGCCTTCGGCATCCACCAGCACGCCGAAGGCACGAACCTGGGACTGGACCACTTCCTGGCCGATCTGGCAGCCGACATGCACCGCTTCAGCCTGCTGCCCGCAGACATTCCCCTCCCTCCGCACCCGGCGATCCGCTCGATCCCGCTGATCGACCCCACACCGCTGTACGCCTGGTCACTGCTCTGGCGCGACAACGGCGGCCACCCACTGCTGGACACCTTGACAAGCGCCTTCGTGACGGAGGCCGAGCACAACCGGTGGCTGGAACACGATCCCACCCGCGATTGGCTACCGAACGCCACAGCACGGACGCCAGCGCATTGACTGCATCATGAGGAGCCTGGTCGGCTGACGGGCCACGCGCGAGTAAAGGTGATCGCATAGTTAGTCGGCGGCGCAGAAACATGAGCTGGCGCCAGAACCATCGCACCGGCCCGCCCGGAGGTCCGCTCACGGGGGTGAGGAACCGGCGGACAGCCCTTGGCGCTGAGAAGGATCAAGAAGCACTTACGGCTGGAAGATCCTCACTTGTAACGCGTCAATCACTATGAGTTGATCGCGACCGATATGGCTCTACCGTGCGGGCTATGCCTGCGGAATTTCTGTCTGCCGAGCAGAGGGCCGCCTACGCCTCGTTCATCGAGGTGCCATCGCTGTCAGACCCGGAGAAGTTCTTCTTCCTGGACAGCTTCGACCGGAATGTGATCGCGCAGTCGAGGGCCGATTCTCACCGGCTGGGCGTTGCCGTCCAGATCGGGACCGTTCGGTATAAGGGGTTGTTCTTAGAGGATCCGCTGGCGGTGCCCTGGCCGGTGGTGGACTACCTGGCCGAGCAGCTGGGGATCGGTGACGCGTCGCAGGTCAAGAAGTATGCCGAGCGGCTCAAGACGACGTACGAGCATGCGTGGATGATCCGCGACGCCTACGGTTACCACACCCTTGATGACGCCAACAGCTGGAGCGAGCGGCAGCTGACGCGCCAGTTCCGGACCTTCCTGCACGGCCGGGCCTGGACACACGCCGAGGGGCCGGTGGCGCTGTTCGAGCAGTCGGTGGCGTGGCTGCGGCGGCATCGGGTGCTGCTGCCCGGGGTGACCGTGCTGGAACGCCTGGTGGGCAGCGTGCGGGAACGGGCCGACGTGCGCATGTACACCGTGGTGACCAAACAGGTGCACCGTGCCGATCCAAACCTGCCGGCCGCGTTGTCGGGTCTGCTGGTGGTGCCGGAGGGCTCGCGCATCTCGGAGTTGGAGAAGCTGCGGCAGGCGCCCAAGCGCACGTCGGGGACGGAGATGGTGAGGGCGCTGCAGCGGGTGGACAAGCTGGCCGCCTTCGGGCTGGGCCGGGTTGCGGTGTCGAAGGTACCGGTACGGCGGATGAAAACCCTGGCCAAGTACGGGGCAGGCAGCAAGGCGCCGGCCCTGGACCGGCTGATCGAGCCGCGCCGGACCGCCACGCTGCTGGCGGTCACCCGGAGCCTGGAAGCCGACGCGATCGACGACGCCCTCGATCTGTTCGCGCTACTGATGGCCACCCGGTTGATCAGCCCGGCCCGCCGCAAGTCCGCCGACGAACGCCTACGCGTGTTGCCCCGGCTCGAGCGGGCCTCCAAGCTGGTGGCCAAGGCCGGACGCGTCCTGGTCGACCAGCTCGACCTGATCGACCAGCAAGAAGCCACTGCTGCCCAAGGAGATCGACGCCGCGCTGGTGACCGCGTCGTGGAAGCGGGCGGTGTATGCCAACCCGGACCTGCCGCAGGGCGCGGTGGATCGTGACGCGTACGTCGTGTGCGTGCTGGAGCACCTGATGCGGGCACTGACGATCAGGGATGTGTTCGCCTCGCCATCGCTGCGCTGGGCCGACCCGCGCGCCCACCTGCTGGCCGGCTCGCAGTGGGAGGCGATCGCCGAGGACGTGCTGGCCTCCCTGTCGCTCACCGAACCGGTCGCGGAGCATCTGAACGGCAAGGTCCTGGCCCTGGATGCGGCCTGGAAGCAGATGGCCGCCCGTCTGGAGGAGGCGGGCGAGGACGCGCTGGTCTCGGTGGTGGCCCCGGCCGGCGGCGGGCGGGCCCGGCTGTCGGTGGAGAAACTCGGCGCGCTCCGCGAGAGCGAGTCGCTGGCCTGGCTACGGGCCACCTGCCAGGCCATGCTGCCCCGCATCGACCTGCCCGAGCTACTGCTGGAGGTGCACGCATGGACCGGGTTCCTGGACGCCTACGTGCACCTGGCCGATATCTCCACCCGCATGAACGACCTGCCGAGATCGCTGGTAGCACTAATGATCAGCGAGGCGTGCAACGTCGGATTGACGCCGGTGATCAAGGCCGGGGATGAGGCGCTGACCCGTGGCCGGCTCTCGCACGTGGACCAGAACTATGTGCGCGCCGAGACGCACGCCGCGGCCAACGCGATCCTGATCGCGCACCAGGGCAAGGTGCCGATCGTCGCGGCGTGGGGCGGTGGCTTGCTGGCGTCGGTGGACGGGCTGCGGTTCGTTGTCCCGGTTAAGACGATCAACGCCGGGCCCTCACCTAAGTACTACGGTTACAAAAGGGTCTTATGTGGCTCAACGCAGTCAATGATCAAGTTGCGGGAATCGGGCAGATGGTGGTGCCGGGGACGCCCCGCGATTCCCTGTACATCCTGGACTGCCTGATCAACCTGGACGCCGGGCCGAAACCCGAGGTGGTCACGACTGACCAGGCCAGCGACAGTGACATGGTGTTCGGGATCTTCTCCATGCTCGGCTACCGGTTCGCGCCCCGCTTTGCCGATCTGGGCGATCAGCGGTTCTGGCGGGCCGCCCTGCCCGACGGCAGCACCGGCGACTACGGGGTGTTGGAGGCGATTGCCCGGAACAAGCTGAACCCCAAGAAGGTGATCACCCAGTGGCCGTACATGCTCCGCGTCGCCGGATCGCTGGTGACCAACCAGGTACGCGCCTACGACCTGCTGCGCATGTTCGCCCGCCAGGGCAACCCGACTCCTGCTGGGGCAGGCGTTCGCCGAGTACGGCCGCATCGACAAGACGATGCACCTGCTCAGCATGCTGGACCCGATGGATTCCAGCTACCGCCGGAGCCTGGGCAAGCAGTTGTCGGTCCAGGAGTCCCGGCACCGGCTGGCGCGCAAGATCTGCCACGGCAACGCCGGCCGGATCCGGCAGGCATATCGGGAAGGCCAGGAGGATCAACTCGCAGCTCTTGGACTCGTCGTCAATGCCGTCGTTTTGTGGAACTCACGGTATCTGTCGGCGATCGTGGACCAGCTGCGCGCCCAGGGTGTGCCGGTCAAGGACGAGGACGTGGCGCGGCTGTCCCCGCTGGGCCACGCCCACCTCAACTGCCTGGGCCGCTACGCGATCGCTTCCTCGGCCCCGGACAAGGGCCTGCGGCCGCTTGGCACGGCGGCGTTGCCCAAGGCCAGCACCGGCAATGCCGCTGTCGTGGACGAGGACGGCGTCTGAAGCGCGGACCGTTCGAATCCCGGTGACGTGAAGTGCCCGCTGGTGAGAAGGTGTCTCGATCCCGCTAAGCGATCTTGGGACGGTGCAAAAGACCTTCCCTGTCAGAGGCTGTCACGTCCTGTGATCAGGAGCATGCTTGAAGTCGGTGGTCCGCCTCCGTGCACGGTCACGTCGCGCCCGGGGATACCAGCCCGGTCTCGTACGCGAGCACGACGGCCTGGACCCGGTCCCTGAGCCCGAGCTTGGCCAGGATACGGGCCACGTGGGTCTTCACCGTCGCCGGGCTGAGGGTCAGCCGTTCGGCGAGCTCGACGTTGCTCAGCCCGGTGGCCAGCAGCCGCAGCACCTCCAGCTCCCGCGCGGTCAGCTCCGACAGGTCACGGTGCGGGGCCGGAGGACCGGCGTCGTCCCGGCGGGCGAACCGCTCGACCAGGCGCCGGGTGATGGCCGGGGCGAGCAGGGCGTCGCCGGTGCGCACCAGGGTCACCGCGGCCACCAGGTGCTCGGGGGTGACGTCTTTGAGCAGGAAGCCGCTGGCCCCGGCGGCGAGCGCGGTGTAGACGTAGTGGTCGAGGTCGTAGGTGGTCAGGATGAGCACGCGGGTGCCGCCGGCCGCGTCGTCGGCGAGGATGCGCCGGGTGGCCTCGATGCCGTCCATGCGCGGCATCCTGATGTCCATGAGGACGACGTCCGGCCTGGTACGCCGGGCCGCCTCCACCGCCTCGGCGCCGTCTGCCGCCTCGGCCGTCACCTCGATGCCATCGGCGGCCAGGATCATCCGGAACCCGGTGCGTACCAGGGCCTGATCGTCGACGATGATCACGCGGAGAGAGTGGCTCATGAGGCTCGCCACGGTACACGGGCCAAGATCCGGTAGCCTCCCGCAGGGGTGTGTCCCGCGTTCAGGGTGCCGCCGTAGACGGCCAGCCGTTCGCGCAGCCCGATCAGCCCACGCCCGCCCGGGTGTGACGGGCCGCGCCGCGCACCGCCGGTGTCGGTGACCTCGATCTCCAGCCGGTCGCCCTCGTGGCGGATCGAGACGGACGCCGCCGCGCCCGCCGCATGCTTGATCGTGTTCGTCAGGGCCTCCTGGACCACGCGGTAGGCGGCCAGATCGACCCCGGCGGGCAGCGGGCCGGTCGGCAACGACAGCTCGACGTCGACCGGGATCCCGGCGGCCCGAACCCGGGTGACCAGCGCGTCGAGCTGATCGAGCCCGGGTTGCGGACCGGGCGGCCCGCTCTGCGCAACTTCGTTCTTCATCCCCCCGTGGCCCATGGCCTCGTTCTCGGTGGCCAGCAGGCCCATGACGTGACGGAGTTCGGACATGGCCGCCCGGCCGCCCGCCTCGATCGCGAGCAGCGCCCGCTTCGACTCCGCGGGCTCGGCGTCCATGACCTTGCGCGCCGCCCCGGCCTGGATCACCATCACGCTCACGTTGTGGGTCACGATGTCGTGCAGTTCGGCGGCGATCCTGGCTCGCTCCTCGTCGACGGCCGCGCGCATGGCCTCCGCCTGGGCCCGCTCGAGCGCGTCGAGGCGATCCCGGGCGGCCCGCAGCCGCCCCTGCCAGAAGCGGACGGCCACCGCCAGCGCCCCCGCCGCAGCCAGCACGACGATGGGGCCCAGCCAGGACGGCAGCGCGGGAACGACGTCCTGGAAGACCACGCCGGTCAGCACGGCCGCCGCCGCCAGCCCGCCCGCCGCCGCCAGCCGGTGACGGCTGTAGGCGAGCGAGCCGTAGGCGGCCACGGCGCAGGCGAGCACGGTGATCCACGTCGCGGCCTCGTGGGTGGCCAGCGCGGCGAGCACGACCATCCAGAAGGCGGCCAACGGGTACCGGCGCCGCACCGCCAGCGGCAACGCGGTCAGAACCACCAGCAGCGGGTGCGGCCCCTGCTCCGAGCCGGACCGCGGGCTCGGCGGGGCCGGGCTCACCGGCCGGGCGGGTGGCTCGGGACGCAGCCGCAGGGACACGGCCGTCGGCCCCTGCCGTCCCTCGGCGGAGGCGTCGTGCAGATCGGCCACCGCGGCCACCGCGAGCACGGTCAGCAGCAGCGCGAGCACGACGTCGGCCACCAGCGCTCCGCGTGACGGCCGGGCGCGCGCCTCCTCCGGACGCAACACCTCCCGCACATACTGCCGCCACATCCGCCGCCTTCGTTCCACCGTCATCGGGACATTGTCACGGCTGCGCGACCGGCCACGCATCCGTCTCGATGACGGCAGCGCCGTCCGCCGGGACTACATCGCAGGGATGACACCGGGCTCGGATCGTTCCTCGGAGCTACCCAGAATCGGCACGACGGCCGACGCGCCCGCCGCATGACCGCGCCTAGCGTCGTCCCGTCCGCGGACGACCGCGGCCTCTGGAGAAAAGGCGACACACACTGATGCATCTTGCGAGAACGACGGCCCTCGCCCTGGCCGGGCTACTCACCCTCACGGCCCCCACTCCCGCCGCCGCTGCGGCGCCGGCGGCACCGCGGCTGCCCGAGCCGACCGGCTCCCACGCGGTCGGCGTCACCTCCCTTCACCTGAAGGACGCCTCCCGGAGCGACCCATGGGTCCCGGCGGCAAAGTCGAGGGAACTGATGGTCTCCCTGTGGTACCCAGCAGCCGGGACGCGAGGCAGACAGCAGGCCCCGTACGTGACGTCGAAGGAGTCGGAACTGCTGATCAAGGACGCGGAGCTGCCCATCGCGCCCGACACGCTGAGCAAGGTGCGGACCAACGCCTTCACCGACGCCGTGCCTGCAGGCCGCAAGCACGACCTGCCCCTGGTGGTGCTCTCCCCCGGCCTCGGCTCCCCGCGCAGCTCACTCACCAGCCTGGCCGAGGACCTGGCCAGCAGAGGCAACGTGGTGGTCGGGATCGACCACACCTACGAGAGCGCCGCCACCGCCTTCCCCGACGGGCGGGTCACCACGTGCGTCGCCTGCGGGAACAAGGACCCGGACTTCGGGGAGCAGGTGGTCCGCAGCCGCGCGGCGGATGTCTCCTTTGTCCTCGACCAGCTCACCGGCGCGAAGCCGAAATGGCGGGGAGCCGCGCTGATCGACCGGTCGCGCATCGGGATGGCCGGTCAGTCCGTCGGCGGCGCGAGCAGCATCGCGGCCATGGTGCGCGACCAGCGCATCCGCGCCGGGGTCAACCTGGACGGCACCACCTTCGCCCCGATCCCCGAGCGCGGCCTGGCCCGGCCGTTCCTGTTCATGGGATCGCCGACGATGCACAGCCCCGGCGGCAAGGACGGGAGCTGGGGACGCGACTGGAAGAAGCTGACCGGCTGGAAGCGGTGGCTGGTGGTGACCGGAGCGGAGCACGCGTCCTTCACCGACGTCCCGCTGCTGGCCGAACAACTCGGCATCGACCTCGGGTTCGCCATGACCGGAGCCCGATCCGTGAAGGTCACCCGCACCTACGTCGCCGCCTTTTTCACCCGCCACCTCACTGGGAAGCCGCAGCCCCTGCTGGACAAGCCGTCCGCCCACTATCCCGAGGTGACGTTCGGCGGCTAGGCCCGATTTATCCAAGCCGTGGCTGGTGCACCAGCTCGGCCGCACCCACCCGCTCGCCCGCCATCTCGACAACTCCTCACCGACCTGGCTAACGCCGGCGCCTCCGCACACACCCGGCGCGCCTACCGCGGCGACCTGATCGCCTTCGCTGCCCACCACGGCGAGGAGATTGCCGAGCTGACCGCGATGCCCATTCGCGCCTACCTGGCCGAGCTCGCCGACCTATCGCCGGCCAGCCGCAAGGGCAAGCGCGCCGCCGTCGCCTCCTTCACCAAGTGGGCGGTCCGGCACGACCTGCTGCAGGCCAACCCGATGGACCGGATCGATACCGTCAAAGTCCCGAAGGCCCTGCCCCGTCCGGCCGCAGCCGCCGACGTGGCCAAGGTGCTGGCGGTGATCTGCTCGCGGCGGCCGCGCAAGGAGGTGCCGCTGGACCGGCTGCGGGATCGGGTGCTGTTCGAGACCGCCTACGTGTGCGGCGCCCGCGCCTCGGAGGTGCGCGGCCTGTACGTCGAGGACCTGGACCTGCGCCTGGACGACGAACACGTCCGCGTCCACGGCAAGGGCGGCAGCGTCCGCACCGTCCTGCTGGACGACCGCGGCTACGTCACCCTGCTCAAGCTCTACCTGGCCCGCGCCGGCTACGGCGCCGGGCCGCTGTTTCGCGCCTCCATCAACGGCCGCGGCGGTCCGCTGTCCTACGACGCCGCCCACCACCGCTGGCAGACCTACTGCGCGCAGGCCGGCGTCGAGATCGACATCCACCAGCTGCGCCACGCCCACGCCACCGAACTCATCAACGCCGGCGTCTCCATCGAGGCCGTCCGCCGCCGCCTCGGCCACGCCTCCACGGAGACGACGCAGCTGTACGCGCTGCTCGACGACAAGGTCGCCGACGCCGAGATCCGCGCCGCACGTCGACGCCGGGACCAGGAAACGCGCTAGGGATGCTTCGCAACCAAGAACAGCCTCAGCTCCCTGCAATCAAGATCCATCTGAGCGCCAACGGCTGTCCGCCGGTTCCTCGCCCCCGGCTCACGCCGCGGTGAGATCGAGCCGGGTCTCCATGTCCAGCCGGAACAGGTTGTAGGGGTTCACATAAGCCCAGAACAGCGAGCTGAGGGCTCGCCGGTCTTCCTCCGTCAGCTTGCCGACCCACTGCGGACCTCGCAGGACGGCCTGCAGGAGCTGGGTATCTACCTGAACACCAATGAGGACTACAGCAGGTGCCACCCGGCTCCGCCGTCGACTCTTCGGACGGCCCGGCGGAAGGTGTGTGCCGGTCGGGAGCGGGCTGCGGGTCCATCGGGGGCCTCGTGTCTGCTGGGGTCAGATCGGGTCAGGCGGGATTGGCAGGCGAGCGGAAGACGTTGTGCTGGGTGAGGTTCTCACCGACCTGGACGCCGTGGGCATGCCGCAGGTCCACCACGTACTTGCCGGTGGCGATAGACGGCTCATCGGCGTCATCGGGCCGGGGGGCGTCGCTCGTCGCCCCCGTTGTCGCCCGCGTCGGCGGGTGCGGGGACCGGTCGCCGGCCGTCGGCCGCCACCTGCGGGGTCTGCTGCTCGGCTGCTGTCGTCTCGGGCGGGGCGATGCCGGTCGGGATGCGGTCGGCGCGGGTCTGCGCGCGCAATAGCCATCACCGCGACCACGAGCCCGGCCGCGCCCAGCAGCATGCCGGTGAACATGCCGATCACGCTGGACCGCTGGTCCAATGTGTCCAGCAGTTGCGGGGGCAGGTTCAGCGGGTCGGCGAAGAACCACAGAGTCCCGACGCCAGAGAGCCGCCAGCACTACGAGCGCGATCCGCGAGTGGGGCCGAAAGTAGCGAACCTCGATTGAGACAGTCAAGATCGAATTCGCACTTCATGGTGCCGGCAACATCCGTCACTGCAGGTAGCCGTGTCGGCGATCGGCGGGTGTTTGCGTTCCTGGTTGTCGTTGAGGAGCTGTTGTGTGCGGGTGAGGAATGCCTGGCGGACCTCTTCTGGGTGCAGTATCTGGAGTGGTCGGCCGAGGCTGAGCAGGTAGCGGGCCAGGCCGTCGGCGTCTGGCCCGCCGATGTCGATGATCGTTGCGTCATCGCCGTCCGGGTGGTGGACGCCGACCGTTGGTGGTACCAGCCTGCGGGCCTCATCGGCCGGTACGTGCAGGCGGATGGTCACCCGCACCGGGTAGGGCCTCCGCGCGATGCCCGTGCTGATCATCTGTGCTGGGTCTGGCGGGTCGGGCGGGGCGGTGGCCTGCCCGGTGGCTGTGGCATCGATGATGCGGTCGGTACGGAAGGTGCGCCAGTCCTCTCGCATCAGGTCGTAGGCGAGGAGATACCAGCGGCGGCCGGTGTAGAGGAGCCGGTAGGGGTCCACTCGTCGGGTGGACGTCGTTCCGGCCCCGTCGCGGTAGGTCAACTGGGTGCGTTCGCCTCGCCGGCACGCGGTGGCCAGGTCGAGCAGCAGCGCCGGGGAGATCTGGTTGTCGTCGGGTCGTGCGGTGTGGGTGAACGCGGCGTCCAGCTCGCCGAGCCGGTCGGCGATCCTGGCCGGCAGTACCTGGCGTAGTTTCAGCAGCGCCGACAGGGCTGCCTGGTCGCTGCCGGAGACTCCGCTGAAGGCGGCGGTGCGCAGCCCGACAGCGACCGCGAGGGCCTCCTCCTCGTCGAGGATCAGTGGCGGAATGCTGGTTCCGGGCCCGAGGTGGTAGCCGCCCCATGGGCCCATCTCCGATTCGATGCCGTAGCCGAGTTCACGGAGCCGGGCGATGTCCCGGCGAACCGTCCGTTCGGTGATCTCCAGCCGGGCGGAAAGCTCAGCGCACGTCCAGGATTGCCGCGTTGACAGCAAAGACAGCAACTGCAGCAGCCGCGCCGAGGTGTTGACCATGACTCACAGTCTGCTCGATAACCAGGACCGTTTCTGACCGGGTCATACCGTAACGTCGCCGGCACGACCGAGAACTCCTCGGCCGAAAAATCCATGACGACGACCTCCGCCAAGGTGCGTTAGATGACGGAACCGGACGGGCCGAGGTAACCGATGAAGGAGCAACACTGATGGAAGCACGCATGAAGAGCGTGGCGAATTCCGACGTGATCACAGCGGTCCAGCATCTCCAGAAGGCGATCAACGCCGGTGGCGTCGACCCGCTCGTGCTCGAGCTGGTCCATCTGCGGGCCAGCCAGATCAACGGCTGCAGCCCGTGTGTGTTCGCCGGCGTCCAGTCGGCGAAGAAGCATGGAGAGACCGACGAGCGGCTGCACAACGTGGTCGCCTGGCGCGAGGCCCCGTTCTTCACCGAGCAGGAGCGGGCGGCGCTCGCGCTGACCGAGGCCGCCACCCGGATCCAGGACGGCGCGCCGGGCGTGACCGACGAGATCTGGGACGCCGCTGCCACCCACTTCGACGAGAAACAGATGTCGGCGATCATCTTGAACATCGCAATCACCAACTTCTTCAACCGCATCAACCACACGATCCGGGAGCCAGCCGGCAAGGCCTGGTGAAGGCGGACGGTCGTCATCCGTCCAGAGGGACGCGGTGGCGACGTGGCGAAGGACGAGATCGGCCGGCTCCACCGCCGGCCGATCCGGCGTCACTTACGGCAGTCCCCGGCCTGGGCTCCCGCCTTCGGGTGACCGCCGACAACCATCCCTTTGGATGATCATCAGGGGCACAATGACGATGAGCGACGAACTACTGGAACTGACCGTTACCGATGCCCGAGCCTGGCGGGAGTGGCTCAGCAAGCACCACGACAGCTCGGCAGGGGTGTGGCTGGTCCTCGCCAAGCAGAACACGACCCGGCCCACCAGCCTGACCTATGACCAGGCGCTCGACGAAGCCCTGTGCCACGGCTGGATCGACGGCCGGCTACGACGGCGGGATGAGATCACCTTCTGCCGGCGCTTCACCCCTCGCGGAAGGCAAAGTCCCTGGTCAGCGCGGAACGTTTCCCTCGTCACCCGTCTGATCGGCGAGGGGCGGATGCATCCGGCCGGAATGTCCGAGGTCCAACGCGCCAAGGCCGACGGCCGCTGGGACACGGCCTACGCGGGACAAGCCGGCATCGAGGTACCGGCCGACCTGGCCGCCGCATTGGCCGCGAACCCCCAGGCACAAGCGATGTTCGACATCCTCACCGCCCAGAACCGCTACGCCGTTCTCTATCGGATCACGAACGCCAAACGCGCCGAGACCCGAGCCCGCCGTATCACCCGGTTCGTTGACATGCTCGCCTGCGGCGAGACCATCCACCCACAAGAGCGCGCCCTCGGCAGGTGAACGCCGGACCACTCCTCTCCCCGCCTCGCTCCTCCACGCTCACGCGCATGGCGGCGCGGCGTCCGGCCAGAGCCGGAACCTTACCCAGCCCTCAAGAACCCATCATTGGCATGCTCCACGTCATCGTCGCGCTCACCCAGACCGGCCGGTAAGCACCAAGGGTTGGCGTGGCCCGGTTCGCGCTCTTCCTGAGGCACGAACGCACGGAGTTCACCCTCGAAGGCGTACCCGCGGTGCTCGGCCGCGCCTACTGAGACGGCCCGGCCTGCCCGGTGCAGAAGACCTGTTCCACGAGCGCGTCCACCAGCTTCTGGAAGTCCTTCGCCGGTCCTCTGGTGGCCTCGTCCACCCAGGTCACTGAGCCGGTCACGGTCGTCTTGCCGTCGGGCGAGCTGTACATCAGCGCCCCGTAGCCGTGCGGGGGGCTGCCGTTGTGCTGGTAGACGGTGCCGCAGCCCGGGCCCAGGTCCTGGACGAACAGTCCGAGGCCGTAGCCCATCTTGGGGTGCGGCGTGCGCATCTCGGCGAGCAGAGGGGCGGGCAGGAGCTTGCCGCCGTTCAGCGCGGAGATGAAGGTGTGCAGGTCACGGGTGGTGGAGATAAGGTCACCGGCGCCGGCCAGCAGGGACAGGTTCTGCCGGCTGATGTCGACCACCTGCTCCTGGCCGGCGGCGTCCTTGTAGCGGTAGTAGCCGTGGGCGTGCGGCCCGGGCAGCCGCGTCCGGTCACCCGGCACCGAAGTGTCATTCAGGCCGAGCGGCCGCAGGATGCGCCGCCGCAGTTCCTCGGCGTAGGAGCGGCCGGTGACCTTCTCGATCAGCAGCAGGGCCAGGGTGTAGTTGGTGTTGGTGTACTGCTGGTCGCTGCCCGGCTCGAACCGTAGTGGCTTGGACAGTGCCACCCTGACCAGTTCCTCCGGCCGGTAGGAGCGGAAGCGCTCGGGCAGCCAGGCGTCGCCGTTGGCGGAGATGCCCGGCACCCATGTCCCGTCGGGGTCGAGGTCGCCGGTGTAGTTGAACAGGCCGCTGGTGTGCCGCAGCAGCATCCGCACCGTGATCCGCCGGTCCAGGCCGAGCTCGGGCAGGTAGCCGGCCACGGGGACGTCCAGGGCGATCCTGCCCTCGGCCACCAGTTGCAGCACCAGGGTCGCGGTGAAGGGCTTGACGACGCTGCCCGTCCAGAACCGCCCGTTCGTGGGCGGCTTGGCGGCCTGGCCGAGCGCGCGTACCCCCGCCCTGCCGGTCCACTCGCCGCGCTCATCGTGCACGCGCAGCTGCACCCCCGTGAAACCGGCGTCGACGAACGCCTGCATGGCCTTCAGCAGCTCCGGGCGCTCCTCCCTGGCAGCGGCCTTCGGCCCGGTCGCGCTGCTGTCCGCGGTGGCCGGCCCGGGGGTGGCCGTCCCGGCCAGCAGCGCGGCGGCCAGCACTGTGATGGCTACGCGCCGCACGGCCTTGATCGTGGGTGGTGGGTGGGTTCTCATGGTTCCTCGTCTTCACTATCGTGCTCAGGGCGAACCGTTCGCCGGGCACTGCTGGGGTGGGCAGGCCGGGTGCCGGTAGGCGGCCGCGTGCTCGTCGGCTCGCCCGCCGACACGTCCCCGGCGTGCTTGGCGCTCAGGTCGGGCTACTGAGCCGGTCGGGTCTGCTCGTTGCCGAAGACTTCCGCGACGAGGCGCTGGGTCGCCTGCTGGAAGGCCGCTCCCAGGGACAGGGCGGCGTCGTCGACGTAGTTGAGCGCGGCGGTCAGGGTCTTGCTGCCGTCAGGGGTGCTGTACAGGAGCGCGGCGTGACCGGCCATGCCGCCGTTGTGGGTGATGACGGTGCCGCCGCCGGGCGCCTCCTGCACGAACACGCCCAGGCCGTAGCCGGCCTTGGCCTCCGGGGTGCACATCTCGGCCAGCAGCTCGGCCGGCAGCAGCTTGCCGCCCAGCAGGGCGGAGATGAACGTGTGCAGGTCACGGGTGGTGGAGATCATGTCCCCGCCGCTGGAGATCCAGGACGGGTTGTGCCGAGTGACATCGACTATCAGGGTCTGACCGTCCTCCTCGTAGCGGTAGTAGGCGTGCGCGTGCGGCTCGGGGATGTCCGTCTCGCCGGCCGGCTGGACGGTGCCGGTCAGACCGAGCGGCCCCAAAATCAGCCGGTGCATCTCCTCGGCGACCGGGCGGCCGGTGACCTTCTCGATCAGCAGGCGGGCCAGCACGTAGTTGGTGTTGGCGTAGCTCCAGTCGGTGCCGGGCTCGAACCGGGCCGGCTTGGACAGCGCCAGCCGGACCAGCTCTTCGGGCCGGTAGGTGTGGAAGCGGTTGTCCACCCACTCCTTGCCCGCGGGGGTGGCGGGGATTCCCGGCGCGAACGTGCCGTCGGGGTCGAAGTCGCCGGTGAAGTTGAAGATCCCGCTGGTGTGCTGCAGCAGCATCCGCACGGTGATGCGCCGGTCCAGCCCGAACTCGGGCAGGTAGTCGTCCACGGAGGAGTCCAGGGCGATCCGGCCCTCGGCGACGAGTTGCAGCACCACGGTGGCGGTGAAGGTCTTGGTGTTGCTGCCGATCCGCACATGCCCGTCAACCGGGGGCTCAGTGTTCTGGCCCAGCTCGGCCACTCCGGCGCTGCCGGCCCACTCACCCCGCTTGTCGTGCACGCGCAGCGACACTCCGGTGAAACCGGAATCGACGATCTCCTGGATGACCTTCTGCAGCTCCGGGCGATCCTGGGCGGCAGCGTCCGTCTGCACGCCCCTGCTGCCGGAGGTGGCCGAGGCGACGTCGAGGGCTTCGGTGATCTTGCGAGCCATCTCCGTCATGGCGGGGCCGGCTTCGCCCCTGGTGGTTGCCTCGACGGCGATCAGGACGGTGCGGCGGAAATCGCCGGCCTCGGCCGGATCCTGCCGCTTGAGCAGGGTCATGGCCGCTGTCAGGGCCGGCAGCACCTGGTCGGCGAGGTCGGCCACGGTCTTGCCGTACTTCACGCCCTTGGGCGCCTTGGCGAGCACATGACCGATGCGGCCGGTCGCCGATGCCAGGGCGACAGATCCTTCGGTGGCGGCCCGGTGCGCCGAGCCGGCGGCACCAGCCGCGGACATCAGCGACACGGCGCCCCACGCGGCGGTCTGCAGGGTGAGCCGGTCCTGCTCGGTAAGGGTGAGGGACATGGTGACGTATTCCTTCTGAAGGTGAAATCTCACATGAACGGACACATGATGGAAGGGTGTGCTGATGGCTAGCGGGGTCTGGATTCGAGGGGATACCGCCCGGTTGCCGTCCTGGCGTCGCCGCTGACATGGCAGCGTCTGGCCGGCGGTAAGCACGATGGCTGTCCGCGCCTTGGGGGAGCGCGCGCACGCCGGTGGGGACCGGGCCTTCGGTTGCCACCGGTCACGGCGGCCACTGTGCGGCGAAGCTGGGCGCGTAGTCCTTCAGCCTGACGAGGTGCGTGCGGGCCGTCGCCCGTGTGCCGGCTGCGGTCATGCCCGGCGCCTCCTGGGTGGGCATGCCCATGAAGAACCGGTCGGCGCCTTCGCGTCCTATCTGCTGGTGTTCGGCGACGAAGCCGCGCATCTCCCGCTCGTAGGCGGCGAACGCCGCCGGGTGCTCGCCGCCGGCGACGGCCAGTTCGCCGGCCAGGATGTAGGCGCCGATCAGCGCCTGGGAGGCGCCCAGTCCCGAGGTCTGCGCCGCGCAGTAGCCGGCGTCCCCGAGCAGCACCACCCGGCCCGAGGACCAGCGGTACATCTCCACCTGGGCGTTGGCGTCGAAGAAGAAGTCCTGCGCCCTGCTCATCTCCTCCAGCAGGAGCGGGATGGGCCCGCCTTCGCCGGCGAACTGTCCGGCCACGATGCGCTTGTGCTGCGCGACGTCGTCACGGTCGTAGGCCAGAGCTCCGGAGGTGAAGTGCAGCGCCGCGTACGCCTCGGCGTTGTCGCGGATTCTGAGGATGTCGGCCGCCTTGCCCGGCATGCCGGGAAGCCGGTCGAAGCCGGGCAGGCCGAGGTCGAGGGGAAGACCGAAGGTCGCCGTGTAGATGCCCAGGTGCCGGATGAACCGCTCGCGCGGCCCGAAGGCCAGCGAGCGGGTGCGCGAGTGCAGCCCGTCGGCGCCGGCCACCAGCGCGAAGCGGCGCGGCCGGCCGCGTTCGAAGGTGACCCGCACGCCGGCAGGGTCCTGCTCCACCGAGGCGATCGAGTCGCCGAGGATGTACTCCACCTCCTGGCGGGTGGCCTCGTACAGCGGGCCGATCAGGTCGGCCCTGAGGATCTCCAGGTGGTACGGGCTCCCGCGACGGTCCGCACGCGCCGCGCCGCCCGGCCGCGTGTTCAGCTCCTGGACCCGCTCCAGCAGGGCCATGCGATCCAGCACGTCCAGAGCCTCGCCGCGCAAACCCGCCACGCCCCCGCCCGCCCGCAGCCGAGGGGCCCGCTCGACCAGGGTGGGGGTGAAACCGTGATGGCGCAGCCAGTACGCCAGAGCGGTCCCCGCGAGGCCGGCGCCGGAAATGAGGACGTCCATCACCCTGCTCCCTCGAACCAACGAATCGTGCGCTTCGAGGATCAAGTACGGTGAGCACCCAGAACAATGATGAGTGCTGAAAGATCACCTTCAGCGGGAGTAAACGGAGCAGGTCAGGCGTGGAGCTGCGCGACATCGAGATCTTCCTGACCCTGGCCGAGGAACTGCACTTCGGCCGTACCGCCGCCCGGCTGTGCCTGTCGCCCGCTCGCGTCACCCAGGCGATCCAGAAGCAGGAACGGCAGATCGGCGCGCCACTGTTCGAGCGCACCAACCGCACGGTACGGCTGACACCGGTCGGGCGGCAGCTCCGCGACGACCTGCGGCCGCTCTACGCCGGGCTGAAGCACAGCGTGGAGCGCGCCCAGCTCGCCGGCCAGGGCATCACCGGCATCCTGCGTGTCGGCATGCTGCCCGCCAACGCCTACGACCTGCGCGCCTACTGGGACGTCTTCCGCCTCCGGCACCCGCAGTGGAGGCTGCGCGTTCAAAGCACCCAGTTCAGCGACTCCTTCGCCACGCTGCGCCGCGGTGACATCGACGTCCTGATCACCTGGCTGCCCATCGACGAGCCCGACCTCACCGTCGGACCGGTCCTGCTCGCCGAACCCCGGGTGCTGGCCGTCTCCACCGGCCACGAGCTCACCCGCCGTACCTCCGTCTCCCTGGAGATGGCCGCCGACTTCCAGCACCCGCACTCCGACACCCCGCCCGACTACTGGTACGACGCCTTCATCCCCCGCGAGACCCGTCGCGGCCGCACAATCGAGCGCGGCCCCGTGGTGCGGAACACCGAAGAAGCCATCACCCTCGCCAGCATGGCCGAGATCGTCGTGCTCTTCCCCTCCCACATGACCCGCTACTGGGCACGGCCGGACATCACCTACCTGCCCGTCACCGACATGGGCCCGCTGCCGTACGCGCTGGTGTGGCGCAGCAGCGAAACAACCAACGAACCCATCCGCGCCCTGGCCGAGGTCGTCCGCGACCTTGGCCCCCTCACGCCACAGAGCTGATCGCCGAACAACAGGGTGAACCCGGAAACGCCTCGCCAGACCGGACGTCATCAGGTTCAGCGCCCCTGGGAAGAGCCGCAGCACATTTCAGCCGATCGACGGCAGGGGGGACCGGCGAGGCGGCGTCGTCTGAGCGAACGTGAGCACGGGTATCTCCCACCGGTGGCGTAGCTGGCTACGGGCCGCTCGCAAATGTCACTCACATTGCGGGCGGACCGCCCGAGGAGGGCTTCGCCCGATGTCCGGACTGGCGGCGCTGACATCGGGTTGGCCCAGGCGACGGTGAACACGGTGAACGTTCGTGGTCACTGCGCCGGCGAGGAGCGCGTGGACGACCGGTCGGAGGCCGGCCGACTGCGCGATTCGGCGCGTACGTGGCCCACGGGCGGCAGCGCCTGCGCGAGCAGCGTCCGCCCGACGTGGTTGACCTCGATGTGGCCGCCCACGACGACGTCGGGCGAGCCGTCACCGTCGTCGTGGCCGTAGGAGTGGGTCGTAAATCGTGACAACCCCTGGCAGGCAAGGTCTTTTCGCCTCCTCCAAGCAACGTTGCACGATCACTCATGGGGATCGCGTACACCCTCTGAGTGGCGCGGTGCCAGGCCGTGCTCGTAGGCATAGATGACGGCGCGCACCCGCGTGGGCAGCCCGAGTTTGCGCAGCAGACTCGCGACGTGGTTCTTGACCGTGCCTTCCTCGATGGCCAGGGCTCGGGCCATCTGCGCGTTGCTCAGCCCGCGAGCCAGGTGCCGGAGCACCTCGAGCTCACGAGCAGTGAGCCGCTTGTGCGCGTCGGCGGGAGACGCGGGCGACAGGCTCGCGAATCGGTGGATCAACCGGGTGGTGACCTGAGGGTCCACCAGCCCGTGCCCGCGGTGCAGCGCTCGCACCGCCTCCAGGAGCAGTTCGGGGTCGCTGTCCTTGAGCAGGAACCCCGAAGCCCCCGACTGGAGTGCCCCGAAGAGGTACTCGTCGGTGTCGAACGTGGTAAGCGCCAGCATCCCCGGCGGAGCTTCGGTGCCGGCCAGTTGCCGGATCGCGGAGATCCCGTCGACGTACGGCATGCGCAGGTCCAGCACCACCACGTCGGGGCGCCGCCACAGCGCCTGGTGGACGGCCTCGGCTCCGTCGGCCGCCTCACCGACCACCTTGATGTCGGGCTCGCCGTCCAGCGTCACGCGCAACGCGTCACGTACGGCCGGCTGATCATCGGCGATCACCACTCGAATCGTCACGCCGCCCTCCTTGAACCGATGGGCCCGAACGGCACGACGGCCTCCACCTGCCAGCCGTGATCCTGCCCCGGGCCGGCCACGAACGTGCCGCCGTGTTGGTTTACACGCTCGCGCATGCCTCTGATGCCCCGCCCCTCCGCTCCGGCACGGCCGTGGCCGTCGTCGGTGATCGAGACCGTCACGGCGGCCGGGTCGCACACCACGTGCACGTCCACGTGGCCGGCTCCGGAATGGCGGACGGCGTTGGTGAGCGCTTCTTGTACGACGCGGTAGACCGTATGGCCGACAGCGGGCGGCGGCGTGATGCCGGCCCCGGCGCGGCGGACCGAGATCGGCAGCCGCGGGGTGGAGAGCCGCTCGGCCAGGTTATCGATCTCTTCCAGGTCCGGCCCGGTGGGTGCCTCACGTAGGGAGTCGAGAAGGGCGCGCACCTCGTTCAACGCGGTTGCGGACAGCTCGGCGATGGTGCCCAGGGCCTTGTCGGCGGTCTGCGCCTGGCCACGCAGTGCTCGGCGGGTGGCGGTGGCCTGCATGCGGATGGCGGTGAGGTGGTGGCCGACGCTGTCGTGGACGTCGCGGGCGAGCGCGGCGCGTTCCTCCGCCATGGCGCGGCGCGCCTCGGCGTGGTCGAGCCGTGCCGCCTGCGCGGCCCGCTCACCGTACAGCTGCAGGGCGAGGCCGATCGCGACCGGGGCGACACCCATGATGACCAGGTCGGTGACCACGGAAAGCCCCGCCTGTGCCCGCGGGATGAGCAGGCCGTAACCGGTGGTCCAGACGATGGACAGGCTCATCACCAGCCAGGCGCGGCGCGGCAGGCGAAAGGCCGCCGCGCCGAACATGACCATGGCCACCAGCCGGCCTTGCCACCCTGGGATCGCCAGCCCGAGCAGAGCTGTCGCCGCTGACAGCAGCGCTCCTGTCAGCGGAAGGCGGGCACGCAACGTCAGCGGCAGGGCGGCGGCGAGACTGGCACCCGCCAGGAGGGGCAGCTCAGGCCACGGTGGCGGCTCGCCGTCGAGTATGGCGAATGCGGTGAGCGCGGCCGTGGCCGCGAGCACGAAGAGTCCCTCTCTGGCGTACACAGCGGCAACGCTACTTCGCCGGTCCGCAGGAGGCGCCGCGCGGCGGCATCTGGCCCGTGGTCAGGTAGCGGTGTACGTGCTCGCGTACGCACGGGTGGCCGGAGAGGTAGAGCGCATGCCCGCCGATGGCCGGCAGGAAGCGGGCCCCGGGAAGCTGGGCGGCCAGCCGGCGGCCGTCCGCGGTCGGGGTGTTGTCGTCGTATTCGCCGCCCGCGATGAGCACGGGGGGCAGGCCGGGCGCCTTAATGGGGTGAGGCGCGTACGTCCTGGTCGGCGGGAGGCCGGCGCAGTGGTTGGCCATCAGCCACACGGCTCGCCACCCGATGTGGGGCGTATCGCGACGCAGGACGCTCTCCAGCTTCTTGACCTTTCCGTATCCGGGGTAGGGCAGATCCGCGCAGAGGATGACGCGCGACAGGTCGGGGTCCGGTGCTCCTTGCACCTTGGCGAAGAACGAGGCGTCGCCGGCCTGCGCCCGCGCGAGCCCGGCGGCCAGGCGCTCCCAGGTGGCCTCGTGGGTGAAGTGGGCGCGGGAGGCGATCTGGGTGTCGCTGATGCGTACGCCGGGACCGGCTTCGGGGGCGGGGATGGGCTCGCGGCGGGCCTCGGCCATCACCTCTTCCCAGACGGCCACCGGATCCTTGCCGTGCAGCGCGCAGGTGGCGGTGCTCTGGCACCAGGCGGCGAAGCGCTTGAAGTTGGCCTCCAGGGCCTTGGCCCGTGGCTTGAGCCAGGTGCGCAGGTCGGGGGTGGTGTGGTCGAAGACGCTGTCGAGATACATCCGGCCGACCCGGCGGGGGAACAACTCGGCGTAGGCCTGCCCGAGTACGGTGCCGTGTGAGTTGCCCAAGTAGGTCAGCTTGGCCTGTCCCAGTGCCTTTCTGATCGCCTCCATGTCGTGCGCGATCTGCCAGGAGTTGAGGCTTCCCGACAGCGGCCCGGCCTCTTCGGCGCATGCCTGCCCGAAAGCGCGGTTCTTCGCAGCGTACGCGTCGTATGCGTCCTTGTTCGGGAACACCCACTCGGTGGCGAACGGTGCGGAGATGGGGCAGTTGATCGCGCTGGACTTGCCGAACCCCCGCGGGTCGAAAATCACCACGTCGAACCATTTGGTCAGATCCGCAAAGGACTCCTTCGCCTGACGGAGAAGCGCGATCTGCTCGCCAGGCCCACCGGTGTTGACCAGCAGCACGCCCTTCTTGCCGGCCTGGTCCTGAGCGGACAGCTTCGCGAGACCGATCGTGGCCTTTCGCCCTGATCGGCGGGCCCAGTCGGCCGGCACCTGGATCTGTGCGCACTGCAGACCGTCCCCGCAGTCCTGCCATGACAGCGGCGTGGCCGAGACCGGAGCGACGGCGGTGACCGCGCCGACGACGAGTGAGGCAACGATGTTCATGCCGGAAGGATCGCCGGAGCCGCTCCGTCCACGCGTCCCCCTTTCTGCATATCTTTGCCGCGCCGCTGGACGACGGCACCCGCCGCGCCTACGCCGCAACGCCCACCTGGCCGCGCTCGACCACTTCTACGGCCACTGCGGGCTGGGCCCGGTCCAGGTCCGCCGCGGCACCCCGCCCAAGCTCGCCCCCAGGCGCTGGACGCCCGGGGGCAGAGGCGCTTCCTGCACGCCGTGGAGGCCCGCGGCGATGGCTGCGGTGAGCCTGTCAGGATCGAGGGCGGCAGCGTCAGGTGACGTTCGAGAACGGACGCGGTGGCGAAGGTGCGTCTCGCCGGCGAATGCGGACGTCTCGACGCGTTCGAGGTCGACGAGCTTTCAGAGTCCTGCGAACAGCGAGACCGCCCTCACCCGGCAGAATCGGCACGATATGCAGCTGGACCTCGTCGACGAGCCCCAGTGCGAGGCACTGTCGCGAGATGCTGCCTCCCAACGGACTGACCCGCTTGTTTCCGGCTGCCTGCTTGCCGGACTCGACCGCCTGATCGATGTCGTCGACCACGCAGGTATACGTGACGCCATCTTCGAGCGACACGGTCGCATGGGTGATCGTCTTCGCCATGTTCTGACCCTTCTCCTCACCTGACGTCGACCTCCTCACCAACCCACGTACGGGACTGGCTCTGGTGGGCGTGCTCACCGACACCCAGCACGACCCCGAGCTGGCCCGGTGCCTGCGCGACCGGCTGATCCATCCGCGCATCGAGGAGTTCCGCGCGCGCCTGCGCACAGCCCAGGACCACGGACAGCCGTCCCCCGACGCGGACCTGGACGTGGCGCACGACCTGCTGTTCGGGCCGATCTACGTCCGGCCCACCTTGCACCTCGGCATGCCCGCTCCGGACCATCTCACCGAGCTAATCGACAGCGCGATCCAAGGCGTGAACCGCGGCCCACGCCACGGTTGACGCTCAGCGCCGCCGTGGCCAGGCGAAATGAGCGACCTTCCCGGGTCCGGCTCGGGCGTCACCCCATCACCTTCGATGTCCATGATCCGGGCGAACCAGTGGACGCTCCCTACCTTGAGATCCCGCTCACGACATCCCCTGGATCAGGGGAGATCGAAGGGGGCCGGGAAGTGGCCTTCCCAGATCTGGCGGGATGCCTGTTCGGGGTAGGGCAGGGTCTTCGGCTCGGCGTCCAGGACGCGGGTGAGGTGCTCGCCCGGCCGGTGGGCGGGCCAGCCCGCGTCGCCGGTGGTGATGAAGCGGACCCATGCCTCCTGCAGTTCGCGGGAGAGCGCGACGGCTTCGGGCGTGGGCTTCTCGCCGATGAGCCGGGTGCCGACGGGGCTGTCCAGCGTGCCGAACGCCAGGGGCACGTCGAGGCTGTGGCAGGCGCCCAGGATGCCGCCGAGGGCCGGGGCGGCCCAGCACAGTTCGAACAGGTACGAGGTGCCGCCGGCTGCGGCGTTCGCCTCGGCCAGCTTCTGTGACGGCATGCGGAAGAGGGCGTCGGAGTACACCGTCTCCACCAGTTCCTCCGGGCCTGCCTGCGGGAACGCGGCACGGTAGGCCCGCGCGCCGTCCGGCTGCGGGGCGAGCAGTTCCAGGGCCGCGTCGGCGTCCTCCTCGGTGAAGGTGCCGTACCGTCCGCTCATGACGCTGAAGTACCGGAACTCGTCCCGGGTGTGGCCGACGAGCAGTTCGGTCCCGCTCGCGCGCCCGCCGGTGAACGCGGGCCAGGGCGTTTCCTGGAGGACCTCGCCGTCGACGACGGGACACAGGGCGGTGCCGGTCTCCGTGAGACGCCCCCAGCTCTCCCGGTGCGCGTCGAGGCCGGCGTTGAAGGAGGTGAGCTCCGCGGCCAGGTGCCAGGGGTCGATGTCGCGCAGGGCCTCGGCGGTGGGGGCCGCCGCGCCGAGCCGGTCCGCGAACGCGGCGGTGACCTGCCGGGCCAGCGCGGGGGTGCTGTGCAGTCCCGGCACCGAGTGGGCGATGGCCCGCCGGAACAGGCCGCGGGCTGACTTCATCGTCAGCAAGGCGGCGACCGAGCCCGCCCCTGCGGACACCCCGCCCACGGTGACCCGGCCGGGGTCGCCTCCGAAGGCTGCGATGTTGCGCTGCACCCACTCCAGCGCCGCGATCTGGTCGAGGAAACCGCGGTTGGGCGGCGCGTCGTCGAGGAACGCGAATCCCTCCGCGCCCACGCGGCAGTTGATGGTCACCACGACGACTCCCGCCTCGGCCAGCGCCGCCGGGTCGTACATCGGGTCGCTCGAGGCCGCCGAGAGGTAGCCGCCCACGGGGATCCACACCAGCACCGGCAGTCCCGCCGCGCCGGGATCCGGCGTGCCGACGTTGAGCGTCAGCCAGTCGCTGCCCTGCGGGGGCACGTCGATCGGCAGGGACAGCGGCACCACGGGGCCGAACTCGACCGCCGGTCTCGTCCCCTCCCAGCGCTGCGGCGGCGCGGGCGCGGCGAAGCGGAGCGCTCCTACCGGGGGCCGGGCGTACGGGATGCCGCGAAACACCGCGTGCCCCTGCCGCCGGCGCCCCTGCACCACGCCTTCTGTGGTCCGTACCTTCATCCGGCTCCTTCCCTCGCCTGGTTCCTGGGATATAGGTCAACTGTATTATGTCGACTGTATTGGAATGGTCTTGGGTACGAGGGAGCAGCCGGCGATGCCGAAGCAGGTGGATCACCGCGAACGCCGCGAAGCGATCGCCCGCGCACTGTGGCGGGTGGTGGAGCAGCGCGGCGTCACCCAGCTGACGATGCGCGTGGTGGCGCAGGAGGCGGGCATGTCGCTCGGGCAGCTGCAGCACTACTTCGGCTCCCGTACCGCCATGCTCTCCTTCGCCATGGACTTCGCGTCCGAGCAGACCTCAGTGCGCGTACGCCAAGGGCTGGAAAAGCTCGGTGACCGTCCGCACCCCCGTGACGTGCTGCGACTGACGCTCGCGGAAATGCTCCCCCTGCACGCCGACGCCCGCGCGACCAGCCGGATGAGCGCCGCCTACGTCCTGGAGGCGCTGCACGACGAGGCCGTGCACGAGCAGGCGCGCCGCGGCCTCGTCCAAGGGCGGGCCCTCGTCGAGCAGGTGGTCCGCCAGGCGATCGCCGACGGGCACATCGACCCCGGCCGCGACCCGGCGACCGAGACCAACCTGCTCCTCGCCCTCACCGGCTTCACCTCCCTGATCGAACTCGACGTGATCGAGCCCCAGGACGCGCTCGCCGCGATCGACGTGCATCTGGACCGGCTGTTCAGGAGTACGTGACCGTCTCGTCTTGCGCGTCAGCCCGGCAGCCAGTGCAGCTCGTGCGCCAGGGCTCTGGCGACGGCGCGGATGCGGCGGTGCAGCGGCGACTGCTCGCGTGGGAGGACCAGGTGGATCGTCAGGCTGGGCGCGCCGCGCAGCGGCCGCCAGGTGAGACCGGCCGGTTGCACCGCGACCGCCGCTTCTCCTGCCGGGGCGAGGGTGAGCCCGTCGCGCAGGTCGCGCTGGGACATGTCGTACGAGACCGCGGGCGTGTGGAAGCGCGGGTGCGGCCGGGCATCGTGGAACAGTGCGGACAGCTGATCGTGGATCACGGGGTTGGCCGCACGGTCCGGGAGCCTCAGCGGGTACGCGGCCGCGTCGGCGATCTCGATCTCCGGGTGTCCGGCCAGCGGATGGTGCTCCGCCAGCTGGACCCCGACGCGCAGACGCCGCAGCAAGTACCTATGGACGCCGCGGCCCGGTTGTTCGCCGCGGGTGATCCCGGCGTCGAGGCGGCCGTCCGCGACCGCCGGGGTGATCTCCGGTGTCGCCATCGGGACCGCGCCGATCTCGAGTCCGCTGGTGCCGCGCATCAGTCTGTCCACCAGGGCCGGTACCGTCTCGGCCCCGGCGCTGAGGCTGTAGCCGATGCGCAGCGCGCCCAGTTCGCCGGCGGCCGCGCTCCTGGCGGTGTCCCATGCCCGGTCCAGTGCCGCCAGCGCGGGGGGCGCGGCCTCCGCCAGAGCCGCACCTGCCGCGGTCAGTTCGACGCTTCGCGTGTTGCGGACCAGCAGGGGCGTACCGAGCTCCGACTCCAAACGGCGCATCCGGGCACTGAGAGCGGGCTGGGCGATGCCGATCCGTGCGGCCGCGCGCGTGAAGTTCAGCTCCTGCGCCAGCACCAGGAAGTACCGCAGGCTCACCGTGTCCGGCGCCACGAGCCCTCCCCCGCCGATTAATAACGATTCGTTCTGAGTCTAGCCCGAACTGGTCTTTCCCTCGGCCGCACATCAAGCCCTAACCTGCGCATATATCGATCGAGCTCTGACCAGAACAGGAGATTTCATGGCGAAGGGCTACTGGGTCAGTGTCTACCCCGACACTCCCGACCTTGAGCGGCTGACCACTTACGACAAACTGGCCGGTCTGGCCGTCCAGGCCGGGGGCGGGCGCAACCTTGCCCTCCTCCCGTCCCGTGGCGGTCGGATCGTCGCCCACGAGGCCGGAGTCACGCAACGCGTCGTTCTCATCGAGTTCGACAGCTTTGAGCAGGCCGTCGCAACGTACGAGAGCGAGGCGTACCAGAACGCGCTGGTGGCCCTCCCCGACGGCTTCGAGCGCGACTTCCGCATCATCGAAGGCGTCGACTGACCGGCTTGGCCCGAGGGAGCCGGGTTGCTCCGAGCTCGCAGGTGGCCTGACCACGATGGGACGATCCGACGAGACTGTCGCCGCCTACCAGCAGGCCGCCGACGATTTCCGCGGGGCCGCGTCCCGGTGGAGCAGCGCCGACGATCTCATGGCGCTGATCCACCGGGACGCGGCTCGCAGAGCCCGCAACCCCATCAAGACAGCCCTGACCAGGCTGCGCAGCGACCGACCGAGATCCCGCGGGAACGACGGCCCGGCCTGACGGCAGGCGATCACACCGACGGCGGGAGGAGGCGGTGGCGGTTCAACCAGCCGGCGATGGCCTGGCCGATGGCGTGGGGCTGGTCCTCGGGGGCCTGGTGGCCCGCAGGTCCGATGCCTTCGATTTCGAGGGCTGCGATGTTCTGGCGGGCCCAGTCCACGATCTGCGGGGAGGCGATGCCGACGCCGTCTTCGACCGTGAGGAGCAGTTTGGGCACCTCTGGGCTGGTGGCGAGCCATACGCCGTAGGCGTCCATGCGTTCGGCCACGTCAGCCGGTTCGCGGTCGAAGGGGATCTCGCGCGGCCACTGGAGCAGCGGGCGACGGGACGACGGGTCGGGGTAGGGCGCGCGGTAGACGTCGTGGTCGTACGGGCTGAGGCCGGTCTTGATGGCGAAGGGGTGAGGCAGGGCGTACTCGATGGCGGCGTTCTCCTCCAGCAGCAGCCGCTCGCCAAGGCCGGGGGTGCGCAGCGCTCGGGAATGGTCGATCACGTCCTGCGGCAGTTCGGCCCACATCTGCGGACGCAGGAACGTCTCCAGGAGGGCGATGCCGCGCACCTGCCCGGGGTGGCGGGCGGCGCGGTCCATGGCCAGCGCGCCGCCCCAGTCGTGGCCGACCAGGACGGCCTCCTCCAGCCCCATCGCTTCGAACCACGCGTCCAGGTAGCGGGCGTGGTCGGCGAAACGGTAGCCGATGTCCGGTTTCCCTGAGGCGCCCATCCCGATCAGGTCGGGGGCCAGGACCCTGGCGCGATCGGCGACGTACGGGATGACGTTGCGCCAGATATGGGACGACGTGGGGCTGCCGTGGAGGAACACCACAGGCCACTCCCCCTGCCCGGTCTCTTGGTAGGCGAGGTAGGAGTCGATGACGGCGACAGAATTCATGATTTTCAAGTCCTTCGCTGAGTTGCGCCTGGACTCTAGATCCGCATCATCCCAACTGTCAACACCCCAACTATTTATAAGACAACCGTCATCGGCAGAACGATCAGACTGCTAAGGTGAGGAGCGTGCCCGACCAGGTGAGCAACGTCGTAGACGACGAGTCAGGACCGCTGCACGCGACCATCGGCCATCTGGTGCGCCGCGTGTTCACCGCCGTCACCGCTCATGCCGTGCAGGACGGGCCGCAGTCGCGGGAGTTCGTGGTGCTCGACGTCCTCGCCGACGAGGACTCCCCCTCACAGCAGGATCTCGCCCATCGGCTCGGCATCAATCGCACGATCATGGTCAGGTTGCTCGACCGGCTCCAGGAGAAGGGCTACGTCGTCCGCACCCGCAACCCGGCCAACCGCCGCACCTACGTACTGTCGCTGACCGAAGCGGGCCGCAGCGCCCTGGACGGCATGCGCCACGCCGTCGCCGTCCGCGACGCCCGGCTCACCGGCGCGCTCACCGAGCATGAGAGGCGGCGCCTCACCACGCTGCTGACCACGATCGTCGCCGACGACGGGCCATCCGCCATCCGCAGCATCGAGCACCTGATAGCGCAAGCCCACTACCGGCTGCGGCGTCTCGGCGATCACCGGCTCGCGGCTTACGGCCTGCGCACCCGCCACTTCGCCCTGCTGCCGGCCCTGGACCGGCTCGGCCCCTGCCCGCAGGAGCAACTGGCGCGATACCTGCACCTGACCGAGCCGGCCACCGCCTCCCTCATCGACGAGCTGGTGCAGGCCGGCATCGTGTCCCGCGGCCAGGACCCGCACGACCGGCGCCGCTACGCCCTCCAACTCACCGACCTCGGCCGCGACCGCATCCCGGCGGTGCGTGAAGCCCTGGACGGCATGGAACGCGACCTCGACGGCCTCCTCGGCCCGGACGGCGCCCGGGAACTTCGCGCCCTTCTCACCAAGCTCTTGCCGTAAGCCTGCGATCCTCGATGCTCAGGCCGGGATCCAGTTGCCGTGGAAACCCGCGGGGATGCGTACCGGGACGTGCACCTCGGCGAGCGGGGGTGCGGCCAGGTCGGCGGCGTTGAGGATGGCCAGGTAGCTCGTACCGGCGCGCCGATCGTGCGCGAACGTCATCAGGTAGCCCTCGTTCTCACCGGTCCCGGCCCGGGGTACGAAGACGGCCTCGCCGCAGGTGTGGCCGGGAGGGAGACGGTGCACCGTCCGTTCGCCGCCGCCGGTGAGGTCGTAGGCGTAGATCTCCGACCGCTCGGGCTCGGCGTCCAAGGAGAAGCTCGTCGTGTAGCCGAAACGGTGGGGCAGTCCGAGCACCGAGTCGGCCACGCGGGGGTACTCACTGGGCGCGTCGTCGAGCGGCTCCTCGGTGACGGCTCCCGAGGTCAGGTGCAGCGTCCAGCGGTACACGACCGGGAGCCCGCCCTCCAGGTCGCCGGCACCGTCACGCCACAGCGTGGGGACGCGGGTGCCGATGACGGTGATCGTGTCGCCCTGGGGGTCCTCGAAGGCGTTCATGCTGTGCCACACGTAGCACGGGGCGACGTCGAACCAGCGTACGGGCGCGTCGTCGCCGGCCGTACGCGCCAGCACGCCGAACCTGGCGCGGTGCCCGTCGTCCCAGCGCCACGGCGGCCCGCCCGCCGCAACCTGCGCCGGGTCGAAGACGACCGGCAGGTCCATGAAGATCACGTGGTTCCGGGTGACGGCGAAGTCATGCATCATCGTCGCCCGCGGCACGTCCACGACCCGCGTCTGCACCACCTCGCCGGCGGCCGAGGCGCGGTAGTAGGTCAGGTACGGCGGGCGCATCCGGTAGCCGAAGAACAGCAGCTCACCGGTGATCGGGCAGGTCTTCGGGTGCGCGGTCATCGGGGTCCGCAAGGCGCCGTCGAAGGTGTGCGCCCCGATCGTGGCGAGATCCGGCGTCACCTCGTACGGGAAACCGCCCTCTTCCAGGGCGAACAGCCGGCCCGCGTGCGCGATCAGGTGGGTGTTGGCGGTGGTGACGCGGTAGTCGATCCGGCCGGTCTCCTGGTCGAAGGCGAGGGCGAAGCGGGACCGGCCGGGGTGGTCGTAGAGCGGGGTGCGTACGTACCGGTTGCGGTACCAGCGCGCCCTGCCGCCCTCCAGCGCGATGGTGTGGATCATGCCGTCACCGGCGAAGGAGTGCGGCGACCAGCCGGTACGCGGATTGGGCCCGTTGCGGAAGAACTGCCCGCTCAGCTCGGCCGGGATCGCGCCGACGACCTTGGACGGCTCCAGGGTCACCTCGTCGGCGACCGGTGCGTTGTTGCCCGCGAGATGCAGCGGCACGGTTTCGGACATGCTGGAGCTCCTGTCGGTGTGGGGTGGAGACGCCGACAACCGTGCCGGAGAAAGTCCGTGGATGACAGTCTTGTTCTTCCCGCCCGCCTCAGCCGACCGACGAAGCCGCAGGTGAGAGCAGCCTCAAAAACCCTGGCGTTCATGGCGCAGGCGCTCGCGCCAGGGATGCGTGCTGTGCGTCTTCTCCAGCGCCTCGTCCAGCCAGCATCGCTGCTCGTCGCTCAGCATCGGAAGGACCGTCTGGAAGTCGGTCTCGTCCTTCGGTCGCATGCCCTTGGACTTGTAGAGCAGCTGCACCTCCGGGGCGAGCCGCCGGAAACCGTCCTCCTCGATGGTCAGCCGGGCCAGCGGGCGGCGGATCCGAGGGTCACGCCGGTAGATCCATTCCTCTCCTTCGGTCTCGTCCAGCATGAGCTGGAACCGCCATGGCCCTTCCGGGTGCTCGCGGACCCAGATGTCGTGCGCCTGCTCGGGCAGCACCTCGTCCAGCGCCCACGGCCGCAGCGTCTGGGCCACGGCCGCGACGTGGACGTCCCAGCCGATCAACAACCGCCGCACGGCGAGCTGGTCCCGACGCGGCAACGCGATGTCCACGTCCCCATGGTCGCGATACGAATGCCCCACGGCCAGCTCGATCGCGTACCCGCCGGCCACCCACCACGGCGCCGCCAGCCCGCGCATCAGCGCGACGACCTCGCCGAGCGGAGCGGCGTCCCAGGGCCCCCACGGCGTCTCGATCCTCACCATCCGACAATCATGCTTGATCGCAACCCCCGTCCAAGGAAACCGAGAGGTATCGCCGTTCGCACGTCGCCGACGGGTCCCCTTGTTCCTCCTCCTGGCTTGCTCACGAGCGTGAACGACACCACACACGAGATTTGGTGGAAGCCGGGGCCGGAGCAAAGGTGCCCTTCAGATTTCGTCGAAGCAGCGCCGGAGAAGTTTACGTCCGCGTAAGCGGGGTCGCAGACGTAGGTCGCATGTGGGTGCTCGCTCTGGCTGTCGAGCAGGGCCTGCAGGGTCAGCCATTTCGCCTCGTCGCTGAAGTCGGTGCGCAGCACGAGGGAGGTCAGGTCGGCGGGTTGCGGAAGGGTCATGGAGATGATTCTTTTCAGCGGGGCAGGACGCCGACGCGGTCGGCCCACTGCTGGTACGCCTCGGCCAACTCCTCGGCGAGGGCAGGGTGGTGGGGGGCGAGGTCGGTCAGTTCGGAGCGGTCGGTGTCCATGTTGTAGAGCTCCCATGGTCCTGCGTGTTCGCGGACCAGTTTCCACGGGCCCTGGCGGACGGCGGCGTTGCCCAGGTGTTCCCAGAACAGCCACGCTTCGGAGACGGGCGTGCCGCGGAGGGCGGCAAGCATGGAGCGGCCCTCGTAAGGGGGGATCGCGTGGCCCCGGCGTTCTTCTGGGTACGCGGCGCCCGTGGCGTCGAGGAGGGTGGGCAGGACGTCGGTGAGCTGGAAGGGGGTGCGGATGATGCGGCCGCCGGCCAGGTCGCCCGCGGGCCAGTGCGCGATGAACGGGGTGGCGATGCCGCCCTCGTGGACCCATCGCTTGTAGAGGCGGAACGGGGTGTTGGACAGGTTGGCCCAGGCGGGGCCGTAGCTCGCGTAGGTGTTCTCCGGGCCGGGATCGATGCGGGGCAGGTTGCCGACGTGCAGGTCGGCGCCGTCACGGGTGCGGGCGGGGACGATGTGCCGTCTGGAGCGGAACTCCTCGGGGTCGCCGAGCGGGAGGATCTCGGCGCAGCCGCCGTTGTCGGACAGGAAGATCACGAGCGTGTCGTCCAGGACGCCGGAGACGGTCAGCTGGTGGAGGATGCGGCCGATGCCGCGGTCCATGCGCGCCACCTGGGCTGCGTACACCTGCATGCGGCGGGCCTCCCACGCCTTGTCCGGCGCCTCCGCCCAGGGTGGTTGCGCCGGGTCACGGCCGGACAGCGCCGATTCGGCTCCCAGCAGGCCTTCGGCGTGGAGCCGGTCGAGGCGGTGGGTGCGCAGGTCGTCCCAGCCGGCGGTGTAGACGCCGTCGTAGGCGGCGATGTCCTCTTCGGGGGCGTGCAGGGGCCAGTGGGGTGCGGTGTAGGCGACGTACGAGAAGAACGGGCGGGCGGCGGCGGCCTCCCGGCGGATGAACTCCACCGCGTGGCCGGTGATCGCGTCGGTGTAGAAGAAGCCCGGGTCGCGGGTTTCTGCGCTCGCGTCCGTCTCGCCCCGGTGGAGGGTCGCCGGGTCGTAGTAGCTGCCGCAGCCGCTGAGCGTGCCGAAGAAGTCGGTGAAGCCGCGGCGGGTGGGCCAGGACGGGTGTGGCTCCCACAAAGGGCCGCTCAGGTGCCATTTGCCGGACATGCCGGTGGCGTATCCGGCGTCGGCGAGCAGTTCGGCCACGGTGACGCAGCGGTCGCCGAGGCTGCCCGGATAGCCTCCCGGCCTGTTGCCGCCGGCCAGCACGCCGATGCCGGTCTGGTGCGGGTGCAGGCCGGTGAGCAGGGACGCGCGCGACGGGCTGCAGCGGGCCGTGTTGGCGAACTGGGTCAGCCGCACCCCCGACCGGCCGAGCCGGTCGAGGTTCGGGGTGCGGATCTCGCCGCCGTAACAGCCGATGTCCGAGTAGCCCAGGTCGTCGGCGAGGATCAGCACGATGTTGGGCCGCTTCATGGCATGCGGTCCAGCCGGGCGGCAGTGTCGGGCTCGAATGGCGTGCGGTTCAGCCGGGCGGCCGTGTCGGGCTCGAATGGCGTGCGCTCCAGCCAGGCGGCCGTGTCGGGACCGAGGGGGTCGCCGGGGGCGCGGGTGTCGCTGCGCAGGAGGGTCTTCGCGCCTTCGGGCAGCGGCACCTCGGCGGGGCCGAAGTTGACGACGCACTCGAAGCCGGGCCCGCGCCGGAAGCGCAGCACGGAGCCGTCCCGGCCGGTCCACCGCAGCTCCTGCGGGACGTCCAGCTCGCGCCGGAGCCGGAGCGCCCGCGCCACGAGGGTGTAGGTGGAGCCGGGGTCGTCGATCTGGACGGCCACCGACAGCCGCTCCCAGCCGGGCGGTTGCGGCAGCCACGGGTCGGCGGCACCGAAGCCGGCGCCGCCGGGCTCCGGGGTCCAGGGCAGCGGGATGCGGCAGCCGTCGCGTCCCCGGCGCAGCCCGCCGGAGCGCGTCCAGATGGGGTCGCGCAGGCGGTCGTCGGGGATGTCCAGGTGGTCGGGCAGGCCGAGCTCCTCCCCCTGGTAGAGGTAGGCGACGCCGGGCAGCGCCAGCATGAGCAGCAGCGCGGCCCTGGCGCGGCGGCGGCCGAGGTCCTCGTCCACCGGGCCCAGCTCGTGGCCGGACTTGCCCTGGTGTTTGCGGGTGTCGGCGCGGCCGTAACGGGTGACCGTGCGTTCGACGTCGTGGTTGGACAGCACCCAGGTCGGCGGCGCGCCGGACAGGGCCATGGTGGCGAGGGTGGAGTCGATCACCGCGAACAGGTCGCCGGCGTCCCACGCGGACTGCAGGAACGGGAAGTTGAACGCGGTGTGGAGCTGGGCGGGCGCCACGTACCTGGCCAGCCGTTCGGGGTCGGCCACCCAGGCCTCGGCCACGAAGATCCGGGGCGGGTCGTAGGCGTCGGCCAGCGCGCGCCAGTCCCGGTAGACGGTGTGCACCTCGTCGCGGTCGCGGTGCGGATGGTCCGGTACGTCGGTCAGGACGAGCAGGTCCTCCTCCCGGTATCCGAGGTCGGGGTAGCCGGGGTGCTTGACCAGGCCGGTGGCCACGTCGATGCGGAAGCCGTCCACGCCGCGGTCGAACCAGAAGCGCAGCAGGTCGAGGAACTCCGCCCGCACCTCGGGGTCGGACCAGTTGAGGTCGGCCTGGGTGGGGTCGAACAGGTGCAGGTACCACTGGCCGTCGGGCACCTGGGTCCAGGCGGGGCCGCCGAACGTGCTGCGCCAGTCGTTGGGCCTGACCCCGTCGGCGGGGCCGTCCATGAAGTGGTAGCGGGCGCGTTCCGGGGAGCCGGGCGGGGCGGCGAGCGCGGCCTGGAACCAGGGGTGCTCGGTGGAGGTGTGGTTGGGCACGATGTCGAGGATCACCCGCAGGCCGTGCCGGTGCGCCTCCGCGACGAGCTGCTCGGCCTGGCGTACGTCGCCGTACTCGGGGGCGATGGCGCGGTAGTCGGAGACGTCGTAGCCGCCGTCGTTGTTCGGCGAGGCGTACCAGGGGGTGATCCAGATGGCGTCCACGCCGAGCCCGGCCAGGTAGCCGAGGCGGCTGCGGATGCCGGCGATGTCGCCGATGCCGTCGCCGTCGCCGTCGGCGAAGGAGCGGATGTAGATCTGGTAGATGACCGCGTCGCGCCACCATGCGAGGTCACTCATGGGCGGCTCCGATCAGGTCGGGCTCGAACGGCGCCAGGAAGTCGCCCAGCGCCGCCAGCTCGGTGTGGTCCAGCGTGCGCAGCGGCGGCGCGACCGTGGCGGAGCACAGGCCGCGCAGGGCGAGCGCCGCCTTGACGACCGGGACGCCGGGGCGGATCCGGTGCACGGGCAGCAGCCGTTCGATGCGTTTCTGGGCCAGGGCGGCCCGCATGCCGTCGCCGGCCCGGTACGCGGCGACGAGGTCCAGGGCGACGCCCGGTGCGAGGTTGGCGATGCCGGGCGTGACCCCGTCGGCGCCGGCGGCCAGAGCGGCGAGCATCGCGCCTTCCGCGCCCTGGTTGACCCCGAAGTCGGGCCGCCGGCGTCTGACGTCGAGCCAGCGGCGCAGGACGTCCGCGTCGCCGGAGCTGTCCTTGACGGCCGCGACGTGCTCCATGTCGCCGACGGCCGCGATGGCGCCGGGTGAGAACGGCGCCGCGTACCGGGGGATGTTGTAGGCGATCACCGGCAGCGAGGTGGCGCGGCTCGCCCGGTAGTGCTCGACGACGTCGCGCTCGTCGTGGTGGAAGTAGCAGGGCGGGCTGAGGGCGACCGCGTCGCAGCCGGCGTCGGCGGCGAGCTCGGCCCGCGCGAGCGACTCGCGGGTGCCGGCGGCGGAGACGTTGACGATGACGACGCCGCCGGGCACGAGTGCGCGCCAGCGGGCGACGGCCTCGCGCAGGAACGGGCCGATCTCCCCCGTCTGGTGCAGCGGTCCTTCGCCGTTGGTGCCCAGCAGCATGATCTTCTCGATGCCCGCGGCGGCCAGCGCGCCGAAGTAGCGGACGCCGGCCGCGAGGGCGGGACGGCCGTCGGCCCCGATCGGGGTCACGGCGGGGACGATCACATCGGAGACGAACATCAGTACCCCTTGATCTCCGGCCAGGCCAGCTCGACGCCGTCGGCCTTCAGCGCGCTCTGGAACGCTCGCAGGTGCACGTCCTTGCGCCGGACGTCGTGCGGTTCCATGGTCTCCTTCAGGCAGTAGGCCACCAGCGAGGCGGCGGCCTCGCCGATGTTCCACTCGACGGGGTGCAGCCGGTAGCAGCCGTTGGTGATGTGCGTGGTGCCGATGTTCTTCCCGGCCGGCAGCAGGTTGCGCACGCGTACGGGCAGCAGCGCCCCGAGCGGGATCTGGAACGGGCAGCTGGGGACGTCGATGTAGTTGTCGCCGCCGGTGGAGGGGTGCAGGTCGATCCGGTACATGCCGATCCCGACCGTGTCGTCGTACGGGGCCGCGCCCGCCCCGCCGCGTACGGCGAGGGAGACGTCCTGTTCGACGACCGTGTACTCGGCTCTGATGCGGCGCGACTCGCGGATGTAGGGCGCGGCGGCGAAGCCGTCGGGGGTGTCCATGACGTCGGGCCGCAGCCGCAGGCCGGGCCAGCCGCGCCCGCCGTCCGGCCGCGGGGCCTCGGTCTGCAGCCAGTAGAGCATGCTCTGCGACAGCTCACGGGCGCCGGCGAGGTGGCGTTGCCTGTCCTGTTCGCTCACCCCGATGATCGGCCCCTCCACGTAGTCGATCATGGGCCAGTTGACCAGGGTCACGTCGCTGGTGACGAAGCCGGGCTCGTACTGCTCGCGGGCGACGGCCCGGCGGAACTCCCACAGCTCCCGGTCCCCGGGGTCCTGGCTCTGGTCGGCGAGCACAGGCCCTGAGGTGAGGTTGGGGGTGAAGGTGCGGGTCAGCGGCTCGCGCGTGCGGGGGTCCGGCGCGGTCAGCCCGATCTGGCCGCCGGGCCAGTAGTCCGGCCGGTACGCGCGCCAGTGGTCGTAGCGGGCCGGCCGGTCGATGACGTGGTCCTCCCCCTCCCGGTGGTCGATGGCGAACACCCAGGAGAAGGCCTGCATGTTGGCGGGCTGCGCGACGTCGGGCGCGCTCGGCTCCCCGGTGTCGTGCCGGGACTCGAAGCCGGTCACGTGCTCCACGTCCGCCAGCGGCAGCAGGTCGCCGAGCTCGGTGGCGTCCAGATAGTACGGAGCCGTGAGGTGCACCAGGCCCCCGTCCGCGCGCCGCACGGTCACGCCGCTGACGCGGTCGCCGGAGGTCTGCGCGGCCACCGGCCGCGCGCCGAGCAGGATGCGCAGCCGGCCGCTGCTCAGGTAGGGGTCGACGAGGGCGCGCAGCACCGCCCCGCTGACCCGCGGCTCGTGGCAGAGGGCGCCGACCCGGCCCAGCCCGGGATTCAGGTGGGGGTCGTTCCTGGCCGCCGCGGTGAGCGGGTACCACGTCCGGTAGTGGTCGCGGACCGCGTCGCGGTAGCGGCGGTAGGAGGCGGTGCAGCCGAACTGCTCGATCCACCTGTGCTCGTCCGGGGGCACGCCCTGGCTGGTGAACTGCCCGCCGATCCGGTCGCCTTCCTCGGTCAGCACCACCCGCAACCCGTGCCGCAGCGCCGCCAGCGCGGCGGCGACTCCACCGACACCGCCGCCGATGATGGCGAGGTCCGCGTCAGTGATCCGCGATTCCACCGTGTTCCCCCTGATCGCATGTGTGTTCACGCGCCCTCGAGGTCGAGGGCGGCTTCGAGCAGTTTCTTCGTGTACGGATGGCCGGGGCGGTCGAACAGGTCGTCGGCGGTCGCGGTCTCGACCAGGACGCCCCGGTTCATGACCGCCACCCGGTCGGCGATCTGCCTGACCACTCCGAGGTCGTGGGTGATGAAGAGGATGGCCAGGCCGCGGGCGGCGCGCAGGCCGGCCAGCAGCCGCAGGATCTGCGACTGCACCGACACGTCGAGCGCCGAGACGGCTTCGTCGCAGACCAGCAGCCGGGGGCGCAGGGAGAGCGCGCGGGCGATGCTGACCCGCTGGCACTGCCCGCCCGACAGGGCCGCGGCGCGCCGGTCGGCGACGCCGGGGTCCAGGCCGACGTCCGCGAGCAGCTCCCCGATCGCGGCGTCCCACGATGGGCCGTCCGGCGCGACCGAGGGGTGGGTCCGCCAGGTCTCGGAGATGATCGACCGGACGGTCATCCTGGGGTTGAGCGAGGCCGCGGGGTCCTGGAAGACCATCTGGATGGCCCGCCGGGTCGCCGGTGACCGCTTCGACACCGGGCCGATCGCGGCTCCGTCGTACCGGATCACGCCGTCCTGCGGGGCCTGCAGCCCGACGACGCAGCGGGCGACCGTGGTCTTGCCCGAGCCCGACTCCCCCACGATCGCCAGCGTCTCGTCGGGACGCAGGGCGAAGGAGACGCCGTCCACGGCGTTCGGCTTGCCGGCTCTGCGTTCCCTGCGGGAGTGGAAGTTGACCACGAGGTCGCTGACCTCGAGCAGGGCCGATGCGCTCATGTCTCCTCCGGGAAGTGGCAGGCGACCTGCCGGCCCGCGGCGACCTGCCGCATGCGCGGCACCTCGCTCGCGCACCGGTCCTGCGCCTTGGCGCAGCGCGGGTGGAACGGGCAGCCGCTCGGGCGTTCCGCCGGGCCGGCCGGACTGCCGGGCAGCGGTTCTGCGATGGCGGTCTTGCTGCGGACGGCGGGGACGCTCACGACGAGCGCCCGCGTGTACGGGTGCGCCGGCCGGTTGAGCACCTCGCGTCCGTCGCCGATCTCGCAGATCCGGCCGGCGTACATGACGACGACCTCGTCGGCGACGTGCGCCATGACCCGCAGGTCGTGGCTGACCAGCAGCATGGCCGTGCCCTCCTCGTCGCGGACGCGCCGCAGCAGGGCGAGGATGCGGGCCTGCACGGTGACGTCGAGCGCGGTGGTGGGTTCGTCGGCGAGGATCAGCTCGGGCGAGCCGGCCAGCGCCGTGGCGACCATGGCGCGCTGGCGCAGCCCGCCGGAGTACTGGTGCGGGTATTGGGCGTGCCGGGTCTGCGGGTCGGGGACGCCGACCCGGTCGAGCAGGTCGATGACGGTCCTGCGGACCTCTTTCCTCGGCATGCCGCCGCGCCGCAGGATCTCGCCGACCTGCCGGCCGATGGTCTGGGTCGGGTCGAGCGCGGCCTGGGGGTCCTGGAAGATCATGCCGATGCCGCGTCCGCGCAGCCGCCGCCGGCCCTGCTCGGTCATGGTGACCAGGTCGTCGCCGTGCCAGAGCATCCGTCCTGTGACCGCCGCGCCGGGCGGCAGCAGCCCGATGATCGCGGTCGCGGTCATGGTCTTGCCGCTGCCCGACTCGCCGATCAGCCCGGTGGTACGTCCAGCGGCCACGGTGAACGAGACGTCGTCCACCACGCGGACCGGGCCGTCCCTGCCCGGCAGGTCGATCGACAGGTGCTCGACGCTGAGCAGGGGCGCCGGCTGCGCGCCGCGTGCGGCCGGCGCCTGATCGGTCATGTGGGACGACCGGCTCATGATCCACCGTTGCCGATGCGGACGGTGGAGAAGTCCGGGGTCATGTCCGGCGGGATGGCCAGGCCCTGGACGGACTTGCTGCGGACGTACACGTTGCGCACGAACATGGGGTACATGCCGACCGCGTCATCCCAGATGATCGTGCTGGCCTGGGCGTAGAGTTCCTGCCGCTTGGCGTTGTCGCTGGTGGAGCCGGCTTCGGCGAGCAGCTTGTCGAGGTCGGGGTTGCAGTAGCCGGTGCGCTTGGCGGCGCAGGTGTAGAGCCGGCCGAGGTTGGTCGCCGCGTCGAAGCCCGCGGTGCCGAGCTGCTGGATGTTGAGGTCCCACTTGAGGGCCAGCAGGTCCTGCAGGAAGACGGCCGGCTCCTTCTGGGCCGGCTCCGCCTTGACGCCGATCTTGGCCAGGTCGCTGGCCACCGCGTCGGCGAACTGCTGGAACTGCGGCTGGGAGAACTGCATCTTGATCGTCTGCCCGTAGTCCCAGCCGGCCTCGTCGAGCGCCTTCTTGGCGGCGGCCGGGTCGTAGCGTACGGGGGTCTGCGGCGCGTAGCCGAGCACGCTGGGCGTCACCACCGAGTCCGCGGGCGAGCCGGTCTCGGGGAACAGGGATGTGATGATGGTGGGGAAGTCGACCGCCTGCCACAGCGCGCGCCGGACGGCGGCCTCCTTCAGTCCCTTGACCGAGCCGTTCATCCACATGGTGATGACGCCGTTGCCCGCGCTCTTCTCCACCACCAGGTCCGGGCTGCCCTTCAGGCCCGGCAGCTGGTCGTCGGGGACCGCCCACGTCATGGAGACCTCGCCGGTCTTCAGCGCGGTCATCTTCGCCGCCATCTCGCCGATGCTGCGCAGCTCCAGGCGGTTCAGCGCGGGCTTGCCCGCCCAGTAGCCGGGGTTGGGGGCCAGGACCAGGCTCTGGCCGGGCGTGAACTGCTGGACGACGAACGGGCCCGAGCCGATGGGCTTGGTCCAGCCGTCGTTCAGGTGCGCCTTCGGGGTGACGTAGAAGCTGATGAGCTTGCCGAGCAGCGCGGGGTCGGGGTCCTCGGAGGTGATGACGACCGTGCCGGCGTCGCCCTCCTCGGCCTTGTGACCGGCGTAGTTGGCGGCCATCGCGCCCTTGAGCTCCAGCACCCGCTCGAACGAGGCGACGACGTCGGCGGCGGTGACCGGGGTGCCGTCGGAGAACGTCACGCCGCCGCGCAGCTTGAACGTCCACTGCGTGGCGTCCTCGTTGGCCTCCCACGACTCGGCGAGCACGCCGTCGAACTCCCCCTTCCCCGACATCTTGATCAGCGGGCTGAAGATCGCCTTGGCGGCGACCTGGGTGCCGTTGTCCATGCCGGACGCGCCGTGCGGGTCGAGGTTCTCGATCGGGGTCCACACGGCGACGGACAGCTCCTGCGGCGCGTCACCGGCCGCGGTCGAGCCGCCGCCGGTGGTGGTGCTGCAGGCGACCAGCCCGACGAGGGAAAGTGCCGCGGCGGCGAGTGCCGCCGCACGACGAAGCCGTACGGGCCTCATGGGGTTCCTCCTGACCTTGCTGAGCTTGTCAGCGGCTCGAGCCGAGCCGCTGGGTGAGGTGGTCGCCGAGCAGGCCCGTGCTCACCACGAGGCCGGTCAGCGCCAGCCCGGGAAGTGCTGAGATCCACCAGGCGGTGTCGAGATAGTCCTTGCCGTTGGCGATGACCTGGCCCCAGGAGACGGTGGCCGAGGGCAGGCCGAGACCGAGGAAGCTGAGACCGGCCTCCGACAGCACCGCGCCGGCGAACTCGGTGGTCGCCAGCGCCGTCACGGGACCGATGACGAACGGGATGACGTGCCGGACGATCACGACCGGGGTGGGCACCCCGATCAGCCGCGCGGCGTCGACCCAGGGCCGCTCGCGCAGCGACAGGGTGATGCCGCGGGCCAGCCGGGCGAAGCCGACCCAGCCGGCCACCGACAGCGACAGCACCACGACCAGCATGCTGCGCTCGAAGAGGCCGGCGATGACGATCGCCAGCAGGATGCCGGGGAAGGCCATCAGGATGTCGATCAGCCGGGAGATCGCGACGTCGGTCCAGCCCGCCAGGTAGCCGGCGAGGGTGCCGAAGGCGAGCCCCACCGCGACGCAGGCGGCCACCACGCAGACGCCGATGATGATCGACGTCCTGGCGCCGTAGACAAGCTGGCCGAGCATGTCCCGGCCGGCCCCGTCGGTGCCGAGCAGGGCGAGCGTGCCGTCCGCCCGGGTGGCGCCGATCGGCAGCAGCCGGTCCGCGACGCTGGTCGCGACCGGGTCGTACGCGATCAGCAGCGGGCCGATCAGCCCGACCAGCAGGTAGCAGGCGAGCACGACCGTGGCGGCCGTGGCGACGGCGGGCGTGGAACGCAGGCGGACGGGCCACAGCCGGGGCCGTACGGTGATGGCGCTCATGCGCTCGCCCCCAGACGTACGCGCGGATCGAGCCGGGCGGCGATCAGGTCGGCGGCGACGTTGCAGCAGACCACGATGACCGCGATGAGCAGCACGGCGGCCTGCACGATCGAGTAGTCGCGGTTGGCGACCGCGGTCACCAGCAGCGAGCCGAGTCCCGGCCAGGTGAAGACGCTCTCCACGATCACCGCGCCGCCCAGCAGCGTGCTCACGTGCAGCGCGCCGACGGTCACCACGGGCGTCGCCGCGTTGCGCACCACGTGTCCCGTCACGACCTCGCGCGTGCTGAGCCCCTTGGCGTAGGAGCGCTGCACGTAGCTCTCGGCCATGGTGTCGGCCACGCTGCTGCGGGTGATCCGGGTGAGCAGCGCGGTGAAGGGGGCGGCGAGCGTGAGCGCGGGCAGCACGATGTGGGCCGGGGTGCCGGTGCCGGCGCTGGGCAGCAGCCGCAGCTGCAGCGCCATGACGAGGATCAGCATGATGCCGATCCAGAACGGCGGCATGGAGTAGAGGAACAGCGCGAGACCGGAGATGCCGCGGTCGATCCACCGGCCGCGGTAGGCGCCGGCCAGGGCGCCGAGCACGACGCCGGTCATCGCGATGAGGGTGGCCACCAGGGTCAGCTCGACCGAGGCGGGCAGGCGGGACAGCACCAGCTCGAACGCGGGCCGGCCGAAGCGGTAGGAGTCGCCGAAGTCGAGCGTGACCAGCTGGGTCAGGTAGTGCCAGTACTGCACCGGCAGCGGCTGGTCCAGGCCGAGCCTGGTCCTGGCGGCCGCCACCTCGGCGCTCGTGGCGTCGGGTCCGAGCAGCACCAGCGCCTGGTCGCCGGGGGCGATGCGCATGATGAAGAACACCAGCGTGGCGGCGCCGAAGATGATCAGGACGCCGGTGGCCGCGGTGCGCAGCGCGTACCGGGTCATCGGCGTACCACCCGGCTGATCGAGTTGCCGCGAACGTCGGTGCACGGCACCACCAGCTGCAGCGGCGTGCGTTCCGCGTCCTCCAGCAGGGTGACCAGCAGTTGCACGGCCGCGCGGCCGATCTCCACCCGGGGGATGCCGAACGACGTCCAGATCCTGGTGGCGGTGGGCGGCGGGGCGGAGCCCAGGAAGGCGACCGACAGCCGGTCGGGGATCCGCACGCCAGCGGCCTCGGCCGCGTCGGCCAGGGCGAGGCCGGTGGCGTTGTCCTCGGAGGGTTCGACGAGCACGGCCGTGACGCCGTCGTCCACCCAGCCGGTGACCCGGTCGGCGCCCATGTCGGCGGCGCCAGAGGAGTATTCGACCAGCAGGTCGTCCTCGTGCAGGCCCGCGGCCTCGGCGCCGCGGCGCAGCCCGAGCTCGCGGTCGTCGCCCGGCTCGGCGCCGTCGTCCTGCCGCAGGAGCAGGATCCGCCGGTGCCCGAGCGCGGCCAGCTCCTCGACGAGGGCGGCGGTGGGTGCGACGTAGTCGGGGGCGACGTAGGACAGCTCGGTGCCGTCGATGTCGCGCCGTCCGATGAAGACGAAGGGGAAACCCTCGTCGACCAGGTTCGTCAGGTCGTCGCGCGAGATGTGCCGGCCGAGCAGCACGCAGCCGTCGGCCTTCAGCAGCGCGTTGCGTCCTCTGGCGTAGACGCCGCCCTGGGCGTTGTTGGCGGAGGTGAACAGCAGCAGGTCGTAGCCGAGCCTGGCCGCCTCCTCCTCCACGCCGACCAGGAACGGGTGGTAGAAGTCGCGCTGGTCGACGGGGAAGACCGACTCGAACGTGTAGAGGCCGATGGTCTTGACGCTCATGCCGCGCAGCGCCCTGGCGGCGGGGTTGACGGCGTACCCGAGCTCCTCGATCGCCCGCTGCACGCGCCGGCGGGTCTCCTCGGCGACCGGCACGCCGGGGCGCTCGCTGAGCACGAGGGAGACGGTGGCCTGGGACACGCCGGCTCGCTGGGCGATCTCGACCTGGGTGGGGCGTCGTGGCCCCGCTCGTTTGCGCATGGGGATCCTGTTGGCTAATACGTAACGACTTCGCGGCACTCTAGACATCCGGCGACGGTTCCCACAAGAGGGAAATTCCACGAATGTTGCCGCCAGATGTCGAGATGTCGTCTGATTATCAGCATTTATTAGCTCTTGTGAGCCCCTGAGGCCGTCTGTACGATCCCCGATCAATACGTATCAACCCGCCCAGTCGGAGGTAAACGGCCATGCCCGAGTGGACCGATCGCCGAGCGCTCCTACGGATCGGCGGTGCGGCGCTCGGCGCCGCCGCGGCCACCGCGACGTTAGGTGCCGCACCCGCGGCCGCCGCGGACCCGGAGGACGTCATCACGCCCCAGCAGTTCGGCGCGCTGGCCGACGGGCAGCACGACGACACCGACGCCATCGAGCAGGCCATCAACGCCACGCTGACCAAGACCACCAGGATCGTCGTCTTCCCGCCCGGCACCTACCGCATCACCAGGACCATCGTCATCCCCGACGTGCCCGGCGAGTCCTTCAACCGCATCCAGCTGCGCGGCTACAGCACCATGACCAACCGCGCCTCGATCATCCAGGTGACGCACGACGGCGTCGGCATCGACGTACGCTGCTCGCTCGCCGCGATCTACGGCCTGGCCTTCGTCGCCCCCGCCAAGACCGAGCACAACGTGGCGCTGCGCTTCGCCGGCGAGGCCAACACCGACGACACCGACGCCGCGATCCTGGAGTGCACGTTCGTGTCGTTCAAGCTCGCCGTCGACCACGTCGGCCGCGGCCTGTACTTCTCCCACAACCTCGTCGCGCTCTGCACCACCGGCGTCAGCCTCGCCTGGCCCACCGAGGGCGTGGAGGGCGGCGGCGTCCACCTCCCGCCGTACGGGCTGCGCAAGTGGCTCATCACCAGCAACCACTTCCACAGCCCGTTCCAGGCCGTCGTCGCGCAGGGCGCGGAGAGCAGCGACTTCCGCGGCATGATCATCCAGGGCAACCTGCTCGACATCGGCCGGCGCCTGTTCATCGGCAGCATCTCCAACTCCACCATCAGCGGCAACGTGGTGGAGAACGCCGACAACGGCGCCATCATCGAGGTCACCGGCGGCGGCCACAACCTGACCATCGGCGACAACGTGCTCGGCGGGTTCGAAGCGCCGCAGGACAAGGGCACCCGCGCGATCCAGTTCTCCAGCGGCGTCAAGGCGCACAACGTCACCATCAGCGGGAACACCTTCAACTGGCTCAAGGGCACACCGATCCGCTTCGAGAACGACGCCGACAGGATCACCATCGCCAACAACTCCTTCGACAACTGGAACCTGTCCGGCCGGAACGACAACGCCGCGATCTCGGTGGCCGGGAAGGCGAGCGCGTTCAGCGTCATCGGCAACGTCATCTCGGCCGATCCGGCGAACCGGCCGCCGATCACGACCACCGGCGGGCTGCACGGCTCCCACGTGATCGGCAACGCCTGCGAGCGGGTGCCGCTGGTCGCGGGGCCCGTGGGAGCGGACTCGTTCGTCCAGGCCGCCCCCGGCAGGTTCAACCGGATGGAGGTGGCCGGGCCGCTGGGCGCGGCGGCGAAGGTGGTCAGCACCTCGACCGAACCGGTCAAGGTGGGCACGGACCGGTACGGCTCGTTCGTCGTGGAGGCCAGCAACGCCAACCCGGGCGTCAAGGGCGGGGTGCGGGTGGTGCCGGTCAACCAGTCGGGATCGGCCGCCACCGAGCTGCTCTGCTCGACCACCTCCACCAACGAGCTGGTGTCGATGGCGGCCAACGCCACCGGGCTGGTCCCGCCCGCCGACAACGCGCGTGACCTGGGCAGCGCCACGCAGCGGATGCGGACCGTCTACGCGCACCAGGTGGTCCTGGCCGAGCACACCCCCGGCAGCCTGCCGGACGCGGCCGGCCAGGCCGGCGGGATCATCCTGGTCCGCGACCCGAAGACGGGCAAGCGCGGCCTGGCGCTGTCCGACGGAGCCGCCTGGCGCAACGTCGTCCTCGGCCCCCAGGTCTGAGCGGCATGCGACCGATCCTGCTCACCCCCGGCGCCCGGCCGGGGGTCTGGCGGGGCGCCCTGGCCTGGACGGAGGAAGACGGCGGGTGGCAGCCGTGGCGGCTGCCGCCGGAGCGGATCGCCACCGCCCACGCGCCCGTCCTGGCCACGCGGGCCCGCATGCCGGCCGGCGTCCGCGCGGCCGTCCGTACCGACGCCGCCGCGCTGGAGCTGCGCACCTGGGCCGCGGCCGGCGACGTCACCTCGCTCGACGTCACGGTGGACGGCGCGCTGTGGCGGCGCACGGCATTGGCGGCGGGAGCTGCGACGAGCCACGTCGAGCTGCCGCCAGGCGCCAAGGCCGTCGAGGTCTGGCTGCCCCAGTTCGGCGAGGTCAGGATCGGTCCCCTCGTCCTGCACGGCGCGACGTACGCCACCGCGGCCCCCGGTGCAGGGCCGCGGTGGGTCACGTACGGCAGCTCGATCACGCAGTGCCGCTCGGCGGCCGGGCCGAGCGAGACCTGGCCCGCCCTGGTCGCGCGGCGGCTCGGCTGGGAGCTGACCTGTCTGGGGTTCGCCGGAGAGTGCCACCTCGACCCCGTCGCGGCCCGCGCCATCGCGCGCACGCCCGCGGACCTGATCTCGCTGTGCCTCGGCGGGAACGTCCACGGCTTCGCCAGCATGAGCGCGCGCACGTTCCCCGGCCAGGTGTCGGGATTCGTCCAGGCCGTCCGTGACGCGCACCCGTCGGTGCCGATCGCCGTGCTCACCCCGATCACGTCACCGCCCCGCGAGCGGCTGCCCAACCAGGTCGGGATGACCCGCGACGAGGTCCGCGCCGCCGTCGCGGACGCCGTACGGACGTTGCGGAGGTGCGGCGAGACCCGGCTCCACCTCATCGACGGCCCCGGCGTCCTCGGCCCGGGCGACGCCCACCTCCTGCTGGACGACGCCCTCCACCCGGACGCCGACGGCTACCGCCTCATGGCCGACCGCCTCACCCCCCGCCTGGCCGCCGTCGCCGCCCACTAGCGGTCAGGCGGGGCGCAGGAGGTCGCTGCGGCGGGTCAGCAGGCGGGCGCGGTCGGCCGTCAACTCGGTGCGGCGCTGCTCCAGGTAGGTGACGGTGCCGCGGGTCCACTCCGCCAGCTTCTTCACCCCGGTGCGGCTCTTCTCGATGCGCTGGTGCTTGATCGCGTCGAAGATGATGTTGTCGAAGAAGACGTCCACGAACCATCGCGTGTCCACCTTCGGCATCACCGGCCGCGCCGTGACGCCGACGTCGGCCAGCTCGCGGGAGAAGACGTCCAGCGCCCGCTGCGCGTGCCAGGCGGCCTGGTCGGCGCTGGTGAGCTTGCCGTGTTCGTAGGCGTCGAAGAGCAGGCCGCCGCCGAGCACGTCGAAGGTGGAGGCGTTCCTGGCGGAGTCGAGGAAGCCCAGCACGACGTCGAGGGCCTGGCGCGCGTCGCGCCCCGCCCGGTGGGCTTCCTCGCACTCGCGCAGGTCGGCTTCGACCTGGTCGAGCGCCGTGCCGAGGTCGGCCAGCTGCCGCGCGCGCGGATCGCCGCCGCGGATGAGCTGCTGCTCCTTCTCCGCCAGCAGCCGGGCGTGCTCCAGGGAGGCCGAAGCCAGCGCGGCGAGCTCCGCGTCGGCCGCCGCCGCGTCGGCCTCGAGCCGGGCGAGCCTGGCCCGGTGGCCGTCCACGCGTTCCCTGGCCACCAGCGCCTCGGCGCGCTCGCGCTCCAGGCGCTCCTCGCGGTTGCCCAGCAGGCGGGCCAGGACGGAGGACGGACCGCCTTCCAGCGGGGCGACGTCCCGCTCCTCCTGGGCCAGCGAGAGCTCCAGGTCCTTCAGGGTGGCGCGGACGTCCGCGACCTGCTGCCCGATGCTTTCGCGCAGGCGCCGGACGTGCTCGGCGCGGTGCATTCCGGCGGACGCGTCACGAAGCCGCTCGTCGAGTTCCCTGAGTACGGTCACACTCTGAGGACGAACGGGCCGCGCGTCGTGTTCCGTCTAGGTGAGGAGCGTGTAGTCCTCCAGCGCCGGCGGCCAGAGGGCGTCCTGGCCGACCATGGCCTCCGGCTCGTACGTGTGCAGCTCGAGCACGAGGTCGTCGGCGCACCAGTAGGCCGCCTCGCGGTGCGCGTCGCGGCCCTCGCACCACAGCCTGCGTTCCCGGTGGACGACGTAGACGAAGTAGGCGTACGACTCGACGCACCGGTGGGCGACGCGGGCGCTCTCCAAAGCTTCGTGCACCTCGTACACCAGGCCGGTGCGGCCGTCGAGGAAGAGGTACCAGGTGTCCATGGCGTCGAGCTTGAACAGGGCGCCGAGGTCGTCCGGCAGGCCCGGGCAGGCGCGCAGCTCGTCCAGGCCGTCGGACCAGTACTCGGACATCGGCCGGGCGAAACGGCGATGCTCGCCCGTCCAGTCGGGCTCGTGGAGGCCGCCGGCGGGCAGGCCGACCTCGGTCAGGAAGCGGCGGGTGGGCGCGTGCGCGATCGCGGGGTGGATCTCGCCGTCGTGCGGCCTGAAGACGCCGTCCTGGCCGTAGAGGTCGTCGAGCAGCCGGCGGGTGACTCTGGTCGCGGGGCGGCGGAGCGGCAGCGGGGTGACGGCGCCGGGCCCGCCTGCCAGGCGTTCGTGGTGGGCCAGGTGGCGCGTGAGGTAGTCGGGCGGGGACAGCTCGGCCGAGACCGGCCAGCCGCGCATGACGGCGGCCAGCTCCCCGTGGGCTTCGGCCGGCGGGGCGAGGATCTCGGCCAGGCAGGGCAGGCCGATGGCGTAGGCGGGCAGGCCGGGCTCGGCGAGAGGCAGCCGGGCGGCGGCCTCCGCGACGCCGCGGGCGGCGGCCTCCGGCTCGTCGCGGTGCCGGCCGCAGTGCAGCAGGCGCCACGTGTACGGGCCGATCGGGCCGAGGGCGAGGGCGAGGGTGCCGGCGGCGGCGCGGGCGTCCGGCGACAGGCCGTCCAGCCAGGCACGCGCCACCCGCCCGTCGATCGGCTGGTCAGGACCGGGATCGGCGCCCTCGGCCCGGGCGGCGAGCGCGGCGATGCCCGGCGAGGGGTAGACCTGGCCCGCGGTGAACGGCGAGCGCGGCACCCGCTCGGCGTCGTACCAGGCGGTGAAGGCGGCGCGGTCGGTGGCGCGCGGGTCGTCCAGGTCCAGCACGAACGCCGCCGGCCCGAGCCCTTCCTCGGCGTCGGGGCGGGTGAGCTCGACGAGCAGGCGGACGTGCGGGTTGACGGCGAGGGGAAGGACGAGCTCGGTGAACGCTCGTTCGGGGTCGTTGCCGCGGTGGGTGTCGGCCACGGTGACGAGCACGGGACGGTCGATGGCGTCCAGGCCGGCGCCGTCGAGCTTCAGCTGCCCGGCCAGGTCGCGTACGGCGTCGTCCGCGTCCATCCCGCGCAGGAGGATCGCCACCTCGTCCTGGCCTGGACAGCCCGACCAGTCCCAGACGCCGGAGTAGGCGAACCAGGACAGCAGCCGGGTCTTGCCGGCGGCGGGCGAGCCGGTGACGACGCAGACGCGCGGCCCGTAGGGGTCCTCGCGCCAGCGCAGCAGCGCGTCGGCGGCGGGGGCGCGGCCCGCGGTGACCTCGTCGCGGATGCCGCGCTCAGGACGCGGCTCCACCCAGGCGGGTGCGGCGGCCAGGTAGTCGGGGATCTCGCGCGGCCCGCCCAGCAGCTCACGGACGAATGTGGTGAGGGCCGCGTGGAAGCCGGGCATCAGCGCCGCGGGCTCGGCCCAGTCGTCCCGTACGCCGCTCACGCAGGGCTCGTCCCTGTGCCGCGCCAACTTCATGGGGTCGTCGTCGTGATCGTCGGCCAGCTCGCCCAGGTGCCCGAAGAACGCCTCCTGGATGGTGCGCAGCCTGCCGACGTGCTCGCGCAGCCGCGGCGTCTCCGCGTGCTCGCCGAGCGCGGCCAGCACGCCGTCGAAGTGGGCGATCCGCACGTCCGGCCAGGGCAGGCCGACGGCCAGGAACGCGCCGGACAGGCGGGAGGGGAGGTCGCGCGGTATGTCCATGATCCACCGAGTCTAGGGCGCGGCCGCGTCGCCGCCGTCGGACACTCGGCCGGCGGACACTCGGCCGGCGGGCACACGGCCGGCGGGCACACGGTCGGCATGGTCTCTGGCCAGACGATCACCGTTGACGGGTCGCCGGTCGCAGCGGTGGACGAGCGCTTCGCCGCCCGTGTCATGATCGCCGCCCCGGGCCGCGGCGAGGACATGAACGGCCCGGCGGCGCAGCCGTACGCCGCCCTCACCACCACCGGCTTCTCCGGCATGACGCCGAAGGTGCTCGCCGTCGTCGGCCGGGCGTGTCCGGTCCACGTAGCCGAACCGGTCACGAATCGAGAAGCGCCGCCTCCTGAGCCGCGCCTAGCGTGAGCTGCCAGAGAGCGCACGAGGTGCGCTCCGGCCTGAAGCCGCCCGTCCAGCAGAGGAGGTCTCGATGACCGGGAACACGTGGGTTCGGCAGACGCACCGCTGGCTGTCCATCGTCTTCACGGTGACCGTCCTGGCCGCCATCGTCGCCGGGGTCCTGGAGGTCGCCGAGTGGGTGTTCTACCTGCCGCTGCTCCCGCTCGCCCTGCAGATGTTCACGGGGCTGTACCTGTTCGCGGCGCCGTACGCCGCCAGGCGGCGCAGCCCCCGGGAGACCTGACCGGCCCGCGGCCGGCTCACGGCCTTCCTGACGAGGCCGGTGATCGTCTCGACGGCTTCGTCGCTCAGCTCGGTCACGGCGAAGGACGTGGCCGTCTTGCCGCCACGGCCGCTGGTCGCCTCCTTCCTCAGCTCCTCGGCACGTTCCTTGATCGCCCTGCGTTCTTCCTCGGAGAAACCGTCCGTGCTCATCACTGTCACCTGTCTGTTCGCCGTTGGTGGTTACGTGCTCATGACGCTGACCCTGCCGTACCAGCCGGCGCTTCTCGATTCTTGATCGATGGTGTCCATGGACGGCGGGCGTGCGCAGGCGCAACGGTTGCGCGACATCGTCGTGATCCGGCGGGTCCGCGACCGGATCGACCGCGAGTACGCCAAGCCGCTCAACCTGGAGGCGCTGGCCCGGGGAGCGCACCTGTCGGTCGGGCACCTGAGCAGGGAGTTCCGCCGCCTCTACGGCGAGTCCCCGTACGCGTACCTGATGACCCGGCGGATCGAGCGGGCGATGACGCTGCTGCGCCGCGGCGACCTGAGCGTCACGGACGTGTGCTTCGAGGTGGGCTTCTCCTCGCTGGGGACGTTCAGCACGAGGTTCGCCGAACTGGTCGGCGTGCCGCCGAGCGTCTACCGGCGTGACCAGTCCCAGGCCGCGGCGGGCATCCCGCCGTGCCTGAGCAAGCAGGTGACCCGACCGGTCAAGAATCGAGAAGCCCGCGCCCGGTGATCGTGCCTAGCGTGAGCGGCATGAACGTCAGCATCCAGCACACCTTCCTGCCCCACACCGACCCCGAGGCCGCGCTGCGTTTCTACCGCGACGTCCTGGGCTTCGAGGTCCGGGCGGACGCCGGTTACGAGGACATGCGGTGGATCACCGTCGGCCCCGCCGGGCAGCCCGGCACGTCCATCGTGCTGCATCCGCCGGCGGCCGACCCCGGCGTCACCGACGAGGAGCGCCGCACCATCCTGGAGCTCATCGCCAAAGGCGTCTACGCCGCCGTCACCCTGGCCACCGACGACCTCGACGGGTTCTTCGACCGCCTGCAGGCCGCGGGCGCCGACGTGGTGCAGGAGCCCATCGACCAGGACTACGGGGTCCGCGACTGCGCCTTCCGCGACCCCGCCGGCAACCTCGTCCGCGTCACCGGCGCGCCTTTTCCGGAACCGGCAGGCCGAGCCCGTCGCCCACGCTCATGATGAGCACTCCGGTCAGCGCCAGGGTGAGCAGCCGGTCGGCCTGGGCCGCCCCGTCGGGTTCGTGCTCAACGGCCAGGCAGATGGCGTTGACGAGGGTGAGCAGATCCGTGATGGAGACGTCGGGCCGTACGGCGTCCGCCCGGCATGCGCGGGCCAGCAGGTCCGCTCCCGCGTCGGTGATCATCGTGTGGCAGGTGGCGCCCAGGCTCGGATCGCCATCGTGGGCTGCGTCGTGGGCTCCCCGCATCAGCGAGGCGGCCAGGCCCCGGTTGGTCACGGCGTGCCTGGCGACGGCTCCCAGCCAGGTCGCCAGCGCCTGCCCGGGGTCGGGCTCGGCGGCCAGGCCGGCGGCGGTGGCGCACAGGGCCTCGACCTTGTCGCGGAAGACGGCCTCCAGCAGCAGTTGCCGGGAGGGGAAGTGCCGGTGCAGCGTGGCCGAGCCGACGCCGGCGCGCCGGGCGATCTCCTCCAGCGACGCCTCGGCTCCGTGCTCGGCGACGGCCTCGGCGGCCGCGGCCAGGATGCGGTCGTAGTTGCGGCGGGCGTCCGCGCGCATCGGACGTGTGGCCGTACGGCTGTGGGGCGGCATGTGTTCTCCGGCGGGCTTGCAAAAACGGGGTGGCCCTCCATATCGTACTCGCACAGAACCGGAGGGCCACCCCACTTAAGCGGGTGGTCTCCGCATGCCTTCCGTCTGGAGACACATCGTGAAGACCATCGTGGTGATGGGAGCCACCGGCCTTCAGGGCCGGGCCGTCACAGCACACCTGCTCGCCGGCGGCCACCACGTACGGGCGGTGACCCGCGATCCGGACGCCGCAGCCGCCCAGGCGCCGGCGCGGGCGGGCGCCGAGCTCGTCCGCGCCGACATGGACGACCCCGCCTCACTCGCCGCCGCCGCCGAGGGCGCCGACGGCCTGTTCAGCGTGCAGCCCACCGTCGGCTCACCGGGCACCCCGGCGGGCTTCTCGGCCGAGGACGAGGTCCGCTGGGGATGCAACGTCGCCGACGCGGCACACGCCGCCGGCGTGCGGCACCTGGTCTACGCCTCGCTCGCCGGCGCGGGCCGCCACGACACCGAGAAACTGCCGGCCAACACGATCAGCAAGTGGCGGATCGAACAGCACATCACCCGGCTGGGCCTGCCCGCGACCTTCCTGCGCCCGGTGTCGTTCATGGAGAACTACACCGGCGCCTACCACCTGCACGACGGCGCCGTGGCCACCGCGTTCGCCGCCGACACACCGCAGCAGGTCATGGCCGTCGACGACGTCGGCGCCTTCGCCGCGCTGGCCTTCGCCCGGCCGGGCGAGTGGATCGGCCGCGCGGTCGACCTGGCCGGCGACGAACTGACCCCGCGCCAGATCGCCGCCGCCATCTCCGAAACCGTCGGCCGGCCGCTGCCCTACGTCCAGATCCCCCTCGAGGCGATCGCCCGGCTCGGCGCGGACTTCGCCTACGCCTACACCTGGCTCAACGAGCGCGGCTACCGCGCCGACGTCGCCTTCACCCGCGCCCTGCACCCCGGCCTGATGGACCTGCGCACCTGGCTGCGGCGGACGGGAGCCGCCCAGATCGCCGCCTTCCTGGCCGCCCAGGAGGCCGCCGGGCAGAACTCATGAACGCCCTGGGCCGCCAGGCCGGCAAAGAAGCCGGCCACTCAGGCGTCAGTCGTTGTGGTACCCGCCGTCGGGCTGGTAGCCGCCGTCCGGGGTGGCGATGGAGGCTTCCCAGGGGAACTGGCGGGCGACGCCCGACGTCGCCGCTGCCGCCGTCCCGCCGGACAGCATCACGCCGGCGGCCAGCAGGCCCGCGATGGAGGTGGCGGTAGCGATCTTCTTGAGCATCTTCTCCCCCGTTTCTCCGGTCGTCTCCCGCAGAGTGTAGGAAGCCGTCGCCTGCCAGGGTGTGACCACGGGCACAGCCTCAGGGTGGAAGCAGTTTCCGCCGCACCCGCTCGCTCTCCGCGCGGCGGTGCTGGGCGTCGTACAGCGTCAGCGCCTTGCGCCAGGCGGCCCTGGCCTGCGCGGTGTGGCCGAGCGCGTGGTGGGTGTCGCCGAACGCCACCAGCGTGTCGGCGCTCTGCGAGGCGTTGCCGGTGCCTTCGCGCAGGTCGAGGCAGCGCCCGTAGTACTCAAGCGCGCGTTCGTAGGCGCCCTGGTGGAAGGCGAGCAGGCCGAGGCTGTCGAGGGTGGCCGCTTCGCCGCCGCCGTCGTGGTGGCGGCGGAAGAGGGTGAGTGCCTGCTCGCAGGCGTCGCGCGCGGCGTCGTACTCGCCGAGTTGCAGGCGGATCCAGCCGACGGCGCTGAGCGCGTTCGCCTCCCAGATCGCATCGCCCGCCTCGCGCTGCAGGCGCAGCGCGGTCTGGGCGTGGCCGAGCCCGCGCCTGGGCTGCCCGTGAACGCTCCACATCCAGCCGAACGTGTGGTGCACCTGGGCGAGCATGGGCCGGTCCTCGGCCTGGCCGAACAGCTCCAGCGCCCGGTCGAGGTGGCCGGCCGCCTCCTCGATCCGGCCGGCCGCGGCGTGGGCGTAGCCGGTGTGCCAGTGGACGACGGCGGTGGTGTACGGCAGGCGCAGCCGTTCGGCGGCGGCCAGCGCGATCTCCCAGGAGGTGAGCCGTTCGCGGGTGTAGGAGCGGCGCAGCAGGAAGGTGTTCATGCCCCAGGCGAGCTGCCACGCCTCGGCGTCCATGCCCAGCTCGGCGGCCAGGACCTGCGCCGGCAGCAGGCACGGCAGCTCGGTCTCGAACCAGGCCAGCGCGGCGGCGGCGTCGGCGAACACGTGCCGCCCCGCGCGCCGGGGAACGGCGGGCCGGTGCGGGTAGAGCGCCCGGTCCGCGGCGCAGGCGGTGTCGGTGTACGTCTCGACGAGCCGGGTCAGGGCTTGCCTGCGAACCTCGGCGGGCAGGTCGGCTTCGGCCCGTTCCGCGGCGTACAGCTGGATCAGGTCGTGCATCGAGTAGCGGCCGGGGGCGTGCTGCTGGATGAGGGTGGCGGTCTCCAGCATGGAGATCAGCGTGCGCGTCGCGGCGGGCGGGAGCCCGGCGAGTGCGGCGGCGGCGGGCAGGCCGATCTCGGGGCCGGGGACGGTGCCGAGCAGGAGGAAGAGCCGCGCGGCCGGCGGATCGAGCGCCGCGTGGGAGGAGGCGAACACGGCGCGCAGGTCCGCGCCGAGGTCGCCGGTCTGCAGGGCGTCGAGCCTGGTGGCGGGGTCGCGCAGCTCCCTGGCGAGGACGGCCAGGGGGAAGCCGGGGTGGGCGGTGGCGCGGGCGGCCAGCACCCCGAGCGCCAGGGGCAGGCCGCCGGTGTGCTTGAGCAGCACGGCGACGGAGTCGGGGTCGGCGGCCATCGTGTCGGGGCCGAAGTGGTGGGCGAGCATCCGGTGCGCCTCCTCGTCGGAGAAAGCGCCCAGCTCCAGCAGCCGGGCGTCGTGCGTGGTGTGCAGGCTCACGAGCCGGTTACGGCTGGTGACCAGGACGGTGCAGCCGGGCCGGCCGGGGATGAGCGGCGTCACCTGGGCGCTGTCCCTGGCGTTGTCCAGGACGATGAGCACGCGCCGGTCGGCCAGGACGGACCGGTAGAGCGCGGCCTGCGCCTCCTGCTCGCCGGGGATGACGGCGGGCGGCACGCCGAGCGCGGTCAGGAAGTGGCGCAGCACGGTGCCGGGCGGCACCGGTTCCTCGGCGGCGTCGAAGCCGCGCAGGTTCACGTAGAGCTGGCCGTCGGGGTAGCGGTCGCGGTGGGTGTGCGCCCAGTGCAGGGCGAGCCATGTCTTGCCGCCGCCGCCGGGGCCGCTGATCACGGTGACGCCGACGTGGCCGGTCTCGGCGCTTCGGCGGCGGTCGAGTTCGGCCAGCTCGTCGCTTCTGTTGGTGAACGAGGCGGGCGCGGCGGGGAGCTGACTGGGCACGGGGAGCGCGGGCGGCCCGTCCTGGCGGTGCGGCCGGCGCGGGTTGGCCTCGGAGCGCAGGATGCGGTGCTGCAACTGCTGGAGCTCGTCGGTGGGTTCCAGGCCGAGCTCGTCGACCAGCCGGTAGCGGAACTGGCGGTAGACCTCCAGGGCCTCGCTGGGGCGGCCGCTCTCGTACAGGGCCTGCATGAGCTGTTCGTGGAGGCGTTCCCTGAAGGGGGCCTCGCCTGAGAGCGCGCGTGCCTCGGTGACGACGTCGGTGGTCCTGCCCAGGGCGAGCAGCACCGACAGCCGCTCTTCCAGCGCGTCGAGCCGTAGCCCGTCGAGCCATCCGGCCTGCGTCTCGGCGTAGGAGCCGGTGATGCCGGCCAGCGGGGCGCCGCGCCACCAGCGCAGCGCCTCGTCGTAGTGGCCGAGCGCCTGTTCGGCCGGCGCCTGCCTGGCCAGCGCGATCTGGTCCTGGAAGCAGGCCAGGTCGAGCCTGGACGGGCCGAGCCGTACCAGGTAGCCGGGCCGTTGCGTGTGGATGACGTGGGCGCCGAGCGCCGCGCAGGCGCGCCGCACTTCCGACACCAGCGTCCTGACCCGGGAGGCCGCGCCGCTGGGCAGCGGCTCCGCCCAGATCGCCTCCGCCAGCCGCTGCGTGGAGACCACCCGGTCGGCCTGCAGCAGCAGCGCGGCCAGCAGAGCGCCCTGTCTGCCGGAGAAGGTGACCTTGTCGGCGCCCACTTCCAGCTGCACGGGGCCGAGCAGGCGGAACAGTATCGCCGGTGCGTCACCGTCCGGCTTCTCCATCAGCGATCCTCCCGTTTCACACCCTGCACGAGTGTACGGGCGCGAAGATCAGGAACCGTGCGGAAATCAGGCGGAAAACAGACACCTGATCTTTAGGCTCGCCTCGAAGTTCCGCAGATGGAGCCGCTCGCGATCCCCGCGGCTCCGCATCTCGAAAGGATTGGCGCATGAAGCTTGCCATGAGGCGCGTCTCCCTGGCGATGTCGACCGCTGTCGCTGCCGCCGCCATGACCGCTGTCCTCGCACCGGCGCCGGCTTCCGCGGAAGTGATCGTCCGCTGGTTCCCGTACACCACCGCGGGCGCGAAGTCGTGCAACAGCGCCGCCAACGCCGCCGGCCCCGAGTACTACTGCACCACGGTGAAGATCGGCTCCACGAAGATGTACGCCCTCGCCCGTCCGTAAGGGCGCATCTCCCCATCCCGATGCCCGTCCGGTCCGCGTGATCGGGCGGGCATCGGCATGTCACCGGGCTTGACTTCCTCCATCGCAAGAGTGTAACTCTAGAGCCCATTACTAGAGTTTAACTATAGTCATTGGAGGAACGATGACCCGGCACCATGCCGAAGAGGAGACCATCCACCGCACGCTGGAGCGCTACTACCGCAACGGCAAGGCTCCGTGGGACACCGGCGTGACCCCGCCCGAGCTGACCGACCTGATCGAGGGGCCGCGGAGCCTGCCGCCCGGCCGCGTCCTGGAGCTGGGCTGCGGCACCGGCACCAACGCCGTCTACCTGGCGCGGCACGGCTGGCAGGTGACGGGCGTCGACCTGGTCGCCGGCGCCGTCGAGCAGGCCAAGCAGAAGGCCGCCCAGGCGCAGGTGGCGGTGAAGCTGCTGCACGGATGCGTCACCCGCCTCGACGACCTCGACGCGGCGGGCCCGTTCGAGTTGTTCTTCGACCTGAGCTGCTACTGCGGCGTCGCGCTGCACCGCCGCGACGCCTACGCCGCCGGCCTCACCCGCCGCGCCGCTCCAGGGGCGCGGCTGCTGATGTTCGGGTACGGCCCCGAACCGGCCGGCGGCCCGGCCACTAAGATCGCGTCGTGGGCGGCCGGCGTCACCGCCGACGAGCTCCGCGCCAGGTTCGACGGCTGGGAGCTCCTCGACGTCACGCCGGGCACCAACCCGTTCCCGACCTTCTGGTTCACCCTGCGCCGCACCGCCTAGCGGCGCCCCCGACGCATAGGGAGAGCAGCATGACACCCGGCCCCGTGACCCTGCGACCGGTCGGCCGCGTGGTGGGCGGCCGCAGCGAGTGGGTCGAAGACGACTGGCACGACGTACGAGCGGTGATCCGGCTGGACGACTCCGCCTTCACCCCTTCGGCGGTGCTCGGCCTGGAGGACTTCTCCCACCTGGAGATCGTCTTCCTCTTCGACCGGATCGACCCCGCCGAGGTGCGCACCGACCCCCGTCCCCCACGGGGGAACCCGACGGCGGCGCCCGTGGGGATCTTCGCCCACCGGGGCCCGTACCGTCCCAACCGGCTGGGCGTCTCCCGCTGCAGGCTCCTCGCCGTGGACGGCCTTGACCTGCACGTCGCCGACCTGGACGCGCTGTCGGGCACCCCCGTCCTGGACATCAAGCCGTACCTGACCGAGTTCGCCCCCCGCCACCCGGTCACCCAGCCGGCCTGGGCGACCACGCTGATGAGCTCCTACTACTGACCGCGCGGGCTCAGCGCGCCAGCGTCACCTCCTCGGCGGCTGGACGTAACGGACGTGCTCGACCTGGCGGAAACCGTTGCGAGCCCAGAACGCGGTGGTCTCCGGCCTGCTCTCCACCAGGGCGAGCACCGGCTGCTCGCCTCTCGCCGCGGCCTCGGCGAAGACGAGCTCCTCGGCGTGCGCGAGCAGCGGCCGCGTGCCCGCGGCCGCGCTCGCCGGGAGCAGTCCCGGTGGTCATCGCGTCCTCGGCCCTCGGCTCGGCAATCGAGCGCCGCGTCTCGCTCCCGGCCTCGCGCTGTACGGCGGCCTCAAGGCGCTGCTCGGCGCGGGCGTGATCGGGCTTGAGGATCATGCCTTTAGGATCATGCGATGAGCGACATCCCCCCGATCGCCCGCGTGGACGTGGTCCGCGACGTTCTGCACGGTGTCACGCTCGACGACCCCTACCGGTGGATGGAGGCCGGCGGCGAGGAGTTCGACCACTGGCTCGACGGCCAGGCCCGCCACGCCGGCGCGTACCTGGACGGCCTGCCGGGCCGGGCGGAGCTGCTGGCCCGCATCCGCGAGCTCGGCGGCGCGCTGGCGCAGTACGCGAGCTTCACCCCGGCCGGGGAGCGCCTGTTCTACCTGGCGCGCGAACCGGACGCCCGCGTACCGGTCCTGATGGTCCGCGAGCCCGACGGGGCCACCAGGACGGTGTTCGACCCCGCCACCCTGCCCGGCGAGGCCCACCAGGCCATCGACTGGTTCGTGCCCTCGCCCGACGGCCGCCACGTCGCCTGCGCCGTCTCCGCCTCCGGGTCGGAGGAGGGCTCGATCCAGGTCCTCGACGCCGGCTCCGGCGCCGTCCTGGAGGCGATCCCGCCCACGGCCCGCTTCGCGTTCGTCAGCTGGCCGGACACCGGCTCGTTCGTGCACCACCGCTTCGACGCCGCGCAGGGCGCCCCGCCGGAGCGGCGCCGCCTGGACAGCCGCTCCTTCCTGCACAGGCTGGGCGAGGACCCCGCCCGCGATGAGGTGGTGCTGGCGCGCGGACTCAACCCCCGCATCGAGCTGACCCCGCGCGACCGGCCCTTCCTGGTGCTGCCGCCGCACGGCGCGTGGATGCTGGCGCTCGTCTCCCACAGCGCGCTCGGCCCCCAGACCAGCGAGCAGCTCAGCGACTGCTCCCTTTACGTGGCGCCACGCGCCGGGCTGGCCGACCCGGCGACCTGCCCGTGGCGGAAGGTCGCGGGCGTGGACGACGGCGTGACGGCCTTCGCCGTCGGCCACGACACCCTCTACCTGGTCTCGCAGCGGGACGCGCCCCGCTCCCGGGTGCTGGCCGTCCCGCTCTCCGGCCCGCTCGCCGCCCCCGACCTGGCGCGAGCCGAGGTGGTGGTGCCGGAGAGTGAGCGCGTGGTGGAGGCGGTGCTGGTGGCCGGCGACCGGCTGCTGGTGCGCGACCTCGACGGCGGCGTGCACCGCATCCGCGAGGTGCCCCTGTCCGGCGGGGCGCCGGCCGACGTGCCGCTGCCGGTGGAGGGCGCCGTCTGGGAGTGGGCCGCCCACCCGGAGCGGCCCGGGGCGCTGCTGCTGATCTCCGGGTGGACGGACGCGCCGCGCCTGTACCGCTACGACGGCGCCACCCTCGAGGCCACCGGGCCCGCGCTCCGCACCCCGGCCGGGTTCGGCGAGGTGTGCGCCCGCGTCCTGCGCGTGCCCGCCAGGGACGGCACGCGGATCCCGCTCACCGTCGTCCACCGCAAGGACCTGCGGCTGGACGGGAACAATCCGGCCCTGCTCACCGGGTACGGCTCGCACGGCGTGGCCGACCTGCCGTGGTTCCGTCCCGAGATGCTCGCCTGGTACGAGCGCGGCGGCGTCTTCGCCATGGCGCACCTGCGCGGCGGCGGCGCCTACGGCCGGCAGTGGCACGAGGCCGGGCGCGGCCCGCGCAAGGAGACCACGATCACCGACTTCGTCGACTGCGCCGAGCAGCTCGTCGCGCTCGGCTACACCCGGCCCGGCCTGCTCGCGGGCGAGGGGGTCAGCGCCGGCGGCATCCCGGCGGGCGGCGCGCTGGTGCGCCGGCCGGAGCTGTGGTCCGCCATGGTGCTGCAGGTGCCCACGGTGAACACGACACGGACCGAGTTCACCGAGAACGGGCCGATCAACGTGCCGGAGTTCGGCAGCGTCGCCACCGAGGAGGGTCTGCGCGGCCTGCTCGCCGCCGACGCCTGCCTGCGGGTGGAGTACGGCGTGCGGTATCCGGCGGTGCTGCTGACCGCCGGGCTCCGCGATGCGCGGGTGCCGCCGTGGCAGCCGGCGAAACTGGCCGCCCGCCTCCAGGCGGCCACGTCCTCGGGGCTGCCGGTGCTGCTGCGGGTGGAGGAGCACGGCGTGCACGGCGCCGGCGCGACCCGCGAGCAGGACCATGCGCTGCTCGCCGACGTGCTGGCCTTCCTGCTGCACACCGCCGCCCCGGTCAAGGATGCCGTCACGGGTGCCGTCACGGGTGCCGCCGGGCCGGGCGGCGGGGCCACCAGTTGAGCGGGCCGGCCAGCCGCATCAGGCTCGGCACCAGCACCGCCCTGATCAGCGTGGCGTCCACCAGCACCACGACGGCCATGCCGACGCCGAGCATCTGCACGAACGACACCGACGCGCCGGCGTAGGCGGCGAACGACAGCGCGAGGATGCCGCCCGCGGCGGTGATCAGCGGGGCGCCGTCACGCAGCCCGGCCACCACCGCCCGGCCGGTGTCGCCGGTCCTGTCGTGCTCCTCCTTGATGCGGGCCAGCAGGAACACCTCGTAGTCCATGGACAGCCCGTAGGCGACGCACAGCATGAGGATGGGGATGCTCGGGTCGAGCGAGCCCGTCGGCGTGAAGCCGAGCAGCCCCGACAGGTGGCCCTGCTGGAAGACCCACACCAGGGCACCGAACATGACGCCGAGGCTGAGCACGGTCAGCAGCGTCGCCTTGACCGGCAGCAGGACGCTGCGCGTCATCGCGAACAGCACGACCAGGCTCACGCCGAGCATGAGGGCCACCACCAGGGGCAGCCGGTCGACCACGGAGGCGCGGTAGTCGGCCAGCTCCGCCGGATAGCCGCCGGTCAGCGTCTCGAACGGCGCCGGGACGGCCCGTACGGCTTCGACCAGCTCGACGGGGTCGCCCGCGAGCGCCTCGGCGGACGCCACCACCGACAGCCACGTCCCCTCGCCGCGGAAACGGCCCGGCTCGCCCTCGCCCGTCCGCTGCCCGCCGGTGAAAATGCCGGCGGCGGAGTCGACCTGGGCGACGCCCGGCACGCGCGACAGAGCCACCGCGTACGCCGTCACGTCCCCGCCGAAGGGGCCCGCCGAGACGATCTGCACGGCGTCGCTCTCCTCGGCGGTGAAGGACTGCCTGATGATCTCCTGGGTCTGGCGGGGCGCGGCGTCCGGCGGCAGGATCCGGTCGTCGGCGACGCCGAAGCGCAGGCCCAGGGAGGGCGCGGCGAGCAGGAGCAGCAGCGCCGTGGCCGCGCCGCCGTACGCCAGGGGCCGCCGCATGACGCGGCCGGCCAGCGCGGCCCAGAACCCGCCCGCCCTGGCCGGCCGCTCGCGGCGCGGCAGCATGGCGCCGCCGGCGACGGCGAGCACCGCGGGCAGCACGAGCACCGCGGCGACGACGCCGCCGATGACCACGGCGATGCCGGCGTAGGCGAAGGAGCGCAGGAAGTCGAACGGCAGCGCGAACAGCACCGCCAGGGAGGCCGCGACGGTCAGGCCGCTGAACAGGACGGTGCGGCCCGCGTGCTCGACGGCCCCGGCCACCGCGGCGGCCCGCTCCCGTCCCGCGCGCACCTCCTGGCGGAAGCGGGCGATGACGAACAGGCTGTAGTCGATGCCCAGCCCGAGCCCCATGGCCAGGGTCAGGTTGAGCGCGAAGGTGGACACGCCGGTGTAGGCGAGCGGGATCCACAGCAGCGCCAGCCCGGCCGCCATGGCGAACACGCCGGCCAGGATCGGCGCGAGCGCGGCGGCGGCCCTGCGCAGGTAGAGCCAGAGCAGCGCGAACGCCAGCGGGAAGATCACCAGCTCGGCCCGGGTGAAGTCCTGCCTGGCCAGCGGCACGGTGGCGCGGAACACCTCCTCGCCGCCGCCGGAGCGCACCTGCAGCAGGCCGGTGCCGGCGGTGATCTCGGGGACCAGTGAGGGCAGCACGGTGGCGCGCACGTGTCCCGCGTCGCCGGGGATGCGGACGAGGATCAGCGCGTGCCGGCCGTCCCGGCTGCGCAGGGTGGCGGGCCGTCCTCTGCTCCAGTAGGACTCCACGCCGGCCACGCCGTCGTGGCGGGCCACGCGCCCGGCCAGCTCGCGGCCCTCCGCGGCGACGGCCGCATCGTCCACGGTTCCGGTGCGGGCCGTCACCAGGAAGATCATGTCGGGGCTGCCGGCGGCGAACCGTGCGGCCAGCTCGGCCGCCGCCCGGTCCGACTCCGACCCCGGCGCCTCGAACCTGGCCAGCGACAGCCGCGGCACCGCCCCCGCCGCCAGGGCCGCGGCCAGCACGAACAGCGCCAGGGCCAGCCCCAGTACGGCCCTGGCGCGTCGTACGAGCACGAAACCCAGCCGGCGCAGCGGCGGCGCGGCTCCGGCCGTCGCGCGCTCCGTGATCAGCACCACGTCCCACCCCCGAAAAGTCGGTAAACTACTCGTGTTTTGCTCGCCGACCCAGAAATACAAGTGAATGCTCGTATTTGTCAACGGGGGATGCCATGACTGAACGGCCCGTACGCAGACAGGCACGCGGCCTCAAACGCATGGAACAGATCCTCGACGCCGCCGAAGACCTCATCGCCGACATCGGCTACCCCGACCTGACCACCAACCAGGTCGCCGCCCGCGCCGGCATGTCACCCGGCTCGCTGTACCAGTTCTTCCGCAACAAGGACGAGATCCTCGACGGCCTCGTCACCCGCTACACCGACGGCCGCCTCGGCTTCTGGGCCGAACGCCTGGCCGCCGTCACCCCCGACATCCCCCTGGAAACCCTGGTCGACGGGCTGGTCGACGAGAGCGTCGCGTTCAAGACCCGCTCCCCCGCCTACTGGTCCCTGCTGTACGGCTCGGCCACCGGCGACCGGCTCGCCACCGCCTCCGCCCGGCTGCACGACGCCATCGCCGCCCAGGTCGCCGCCCTGCTGCGCCGCCGCTCCCCCGGCCTGGACCAACAGCGCGCGCTGCTCATGGGCACGATGGCCGTCGCCATGGTCAAGGCCGTGATGCCGCTGGCCTCCGCCGCCGAACCGGCACGCGCCGCCGACCTGGTCGCCGAGCTGAAACGCGCACTCACCGCCTACCTCAGGAACCCGCCGCGGACCCCGTGACGCCGGTGAAGCGGCGCAGCGCCTCCACCCCCGACACGCCGTAGACGTCCTCCACCGCGTCCGCCAGCAGGTGACAGGTCCTGAACCGGTCCAGCGGGGTGAGCCCGAGCCGCGTCAGATGCAGATACGTGTAGTTCAGCAGCACCCGATACCGGCGGAAGGCCGGGCTGCGGAAGATCGCCTCGTGGTAGGCCGGGTTGTCGAACACGAGCCGCTGCAGCTCGCTCGGCTCCCGATGCGGCGCGGCCGGCTCGCCCGGCCGGGCCGCGAACGCCTCACCGGGCTCGAGCGCCGGCTGCACCAGCCGGCCGTCGTCCATCATCGCCGCGATCCGCGGCCGGTAGCGCTCCAGCAGCGCCGCCCACTCCCGCACGAACGGCACCGCCGCCGCGCCCGGGTCGTCCAGGCAGGCCACGACATCGCGGACGCGCCCCGTCAGCGCCGCCCGCCGTTCGGCGAACACCCGCTCGAACGACGCGCGGGCCGCCGCCGGGTCGGCCGCCCACGTCAGGTACCCCTCGGCGTGCATCCGGAACGACAGGTAGCTGCGGTCGACGCGCTGCGAGGTGTGCGCGATGGTCAGCATCAGGCTCAGCGCCAGCCCCGTCTTGCCGTCCCGGCCCGCCCGCACGTGCTCCAGCATGTCGAACAGCAGCGGGGTCGCGTCGGTGTAGAACGCGGCCAGCAGCTCGGCCTCCTCGTCGGTGCCCAGGACGTGCCGGCGCGAGTCGTAGGCGGCGTCGCGGATGGAATTGTCCGGCGGCCACGGCGTCAGCGGGCCGCGCTCCTGCTCCCGCATCGCCATCAGCCGGTGCCTGGGCAGGCTCTCGGCCGGATCGAGCACCACCGTGGAGGGGTGCTCGCGCAGGTACGCGCCGACCACCTCCGCCACGCGCGGCCGCACCACCCGCTCCCACACCTCGGGCGCCGCCCTGACGTTGATCCGCAGGTGCGGGCCCTGCCGCCAGTGACGCAGCACGTACGCCTGCTCGATCTCGCCGCGCAGCCCCTCCAGCAGCGGGCGCACCGCGTCCAAAAGCAGGGCGTCCTTGTCGGGCGCGTGGTAGTAGACGTGCACGCAGTGCCAGACGGGAGTCAGGGGGACCACCTCCGGGAGTCGGCGAGGCCGGCCACGGCGCGGCCCGCCAGGAACGTCGTGTGCTGCTCGGCTCCGGCACGCAGCCCCAGCCGGTTGTGGAACAGATGAACGCACCGCATTAGGATCAGCGCCACCGTGCGCCGCTCGGGCGGCGCCGCCAGCGCGAGAGCCGCGTGCGGCGAACCCGGGTCGCGCGGCACGCACCGGCCTTCGGCGTGCAGCACGTCCAGCTCGTCGCGCAGGGCCCGCAGCGACGCCGCCCACGCGGCCAGCAACCCGCCGGCCGACTCCGGCCCCTCCCACAACCTGCGAGTCTGAGCGAGCAGCGCCTCCTTCCGCCGCCGCCAGTCCTCCTCCGCCCCGGCCGCCGCCGTGGCGGGGCCGCGCATGGCGGCGGCCAGGCGGTGGGCGGCCGAGGGCAGGTCGGGCTCGCACGCGGCGACCGCCATCGTCAGCGCGGCCAGCCCGATCGCGGTGCGGCGGCCCATGTCCGTGCCGGCGGCCAGCACCTCGAGGGCGAGGCGGCTGGAGACGGCGAAGTGACGCTCGGCGGCGGCCACGCAGGCGGCGTCACCGTACGCCTCGTACTCCGGCAGGTACCCGATGAACGCCACCGTGCCCGGCTCGTGCAGCCGATCGTCATAGTCGGTACGGCGCTCACCCCTGGCCATGGCGGCGGCGAACGCCCGGTAGGCGGCCGCGTCCACCGCCGGGGACGGATGGCCGGCAAAATGCGCCGCGGCACGCTCGCGTACCAGGTTGCGGACGTCCTGCTGGCGGGCGGGGTCGGGCACCTGCAGCCGCAGCCGCACGTGCTGGCCGCCCTCCCAATAACGCAGGAAGAAGGCGCGGCGGATCGTGCCGCAGGCCACCAGCTCCCGCGTCACCGGCCGCACCACGCCCGTGATCAGCGGGTCCAGGTCGCCGAAGTGGAACAGGTGCGCGCTGACCCACCGGTCCTCACCCGCGATCGGATGCGCCGTCATGACGCCGGCCTGGCGGACAGCTGGACGACGTACTCGGTGACCCGCGCGTCCTGACCGTAGCGGGGGGCCTGGGAGGGGTCGGGCAGGGCCTCCTCCAAGACCAGCAGCGCGCCCGGGTCGCGCAGCGTGCGCACGAAGCCGGTCAGCAGCAGCAGGTCGGCGACGTCCACGTACATGGGCTTGCGGTCCTTGCTGAGCAGCCCCGCCAGCAACCCCTGCCCCACGTCGACGACCCGGGCGAAGAAACGGCGCGGCACCCCGTGCCCGGCCAGCCACTCGGCCAGCCTCGGCAGGTACGCCGCCTCGCTCTCCCCCTTGGCCGGCACCGGGAACGCCCCGGCCCGCATCCGCCACGCCGCCCGCGCCACCGTCACCCGCCCCACGTCCATGCGCGGCCAGCACTCCACCACGCCCTCCTGCGGCGGCTCACTCCGGGTGCGGAACACCCAGCCGGGCACCATCGCCGTGGACGGCTCCCCGAACACCCGCACCAGGAACTGCAGCCACGGCGGCAGCCAGTACTGAGCCGTCATGCCCAGATGCACCGGCCTGACCGGCCGCCCGGACCCGTCCAGCAGGGTCAGGCGGTCGTGCTCCCGGTCGTAGCCGACGGTCAGCTCCGCCGGCGTCACCGCCGGCAGGCGCGCGTCCGGCGCGGTGAACGGGTGATCGAGCGCGACGTCCGCCGTGGCGGGCCGCACGTTGAGACCGCCGCCGGCCAGGCCCCGGCACTCGGCCACCAGCACGCCGCCCTGCGCCGCCCGCAGCTCCCCGACGGGCGGCGCCTCGCCGCCGGCCAGCGTGACCAGCCGGTGCAGCCGCGACAGGCCGCGCCCGTACCCGGCGGAGACCGAGTTGACGACGGCCCGCACACCCCCCGCGCCGGGCACCGCCTGCACGTAGCAGCAGATGGAGCCGGGCGGCCGCACGAAGCCCGGCCAGGTCTCCGCCAGCGCGGCCAGGCGGGCGGCCGTGAGATCCACCACCGGCACCTCGCCGTTCGTGCGTGGTCCGGTGCCGACCGGGTCCGGTGGCGTGGGGTCCGTGATGGGGCCCGCGCCGAGGCGGTCCCAGAAGCCGCGCCGCAACTCGGTCAGGCGCCGCAGACCGGCAGGCGGGTCGACGTCGGGCAGGGCGCGGGTGCCGGCGACCGGGTCGCGCAGCATCGCCCGCAGCAACCCGCCGCCCGCGCCAGGCGCGCCGCTGTGGACGTCGCGGTACAGGGCCATCGCGTGCAGGCGGCTGGTGGGGCCGTACCGGTCCACGAAGTACGCGGCGGCGGCGACCTTCACGGGCAGGTCGGGGTCGAACAGGCCCAGCAACCCGCGCAGCGCGTCGAGGTCGTCGCACACGCCCCGCCAGGCGGAGACGTTCAGCCGCCCCGCGACGCCGGGGATGACCGCGCTGTGCCACAGCAGGTTCTTCTCCGGCAGGGACGGCCCCGGCGGCAGCACCTCCCGCAGCGCCGCCCGTACCACGCCGGCGCTCCTCGCGGGCTCGGCCCGCAGCGCCTGCGCGACGCGGGAGACGGCCGGCGCGTACGGGGCCGGCCCATCGGCCGCCAGCCACGACGCCAGCTCCCCCATCGGATCAGGCCCCTGCTCGTCATACGGCGGCACATACTCCACAAGCCCCGCCTCGGCCAGCGGCTCGATCCCCGGGGCGGCGGCCAGCGTGGCGTCGTCCCGCCGCCGCACCCACTCCAGAGCCTGCCGCACCTGCGCCGTCGCGGGCACCGACGACAGCGGCTCCCCAGGCCCGGGGCTGAGGAACCAGACGCGCTCCCCGTCGTCGGCGGCGGACGGATTCACCCGCAGCCGAGCCCGCTCACGTACCCGCCGGTGCCGCGTCAGCACCGCCCACAGCGGGCGCAGGACCGCCCGGTCGAGCTCGGCCATGACCAGCCAGGACGGCTCACCGCCCGTGGCCACCGCCGGCCCGTCCGTCTCCCACCGGCCCAGCCCGCCGGCCGTGAACGTCGCGTACGGACTCGTCTTGACACTCGCCCTGGCCAGATAACGCGCCAGCCGCAACACCTCCTGCCGCTCCGGCGGCCGACCGGCCAGCCACGCCTCAAGCCGCTCGGCCAGCACCGCGCTGCCCTGCGCGAGCCCGTGCCGGAACCCGGCATCGGACACCGCCTCCTTGAGCACCGCCGTCTTCTCCCGCGCCTCCTCGGCGAGCACACCGGGAAGCGCCGCCCGCAACTCGTCGGCGCGCCGCCGCAACACCGTCCACGCCCCGATCCTCGCCGCGAGATCCGCCGGCAGCGCGCCCAGCACCTCGGCGGACACGGCCCGCCCGGCCAGGCGCCGGCCCGCGAACACCGCGCGCCGCAACGCCACCAGCCCGGCACGCAGCGGCCCCGCCGCCACACCGCCGATCACCTCGTGCAACGACTCCGACAGCTCCGCGCCCTCCCGCCGCAACCGGGACGACACGTCCGCCAGCTCGTCCACCAGCCGCCACGTACGCGTGCACCGCATCCGCTCCAGCCCCGCCACCGGCAGCCCCGCGACACGGACCGCGACAACGGGCGACAGGGCATAATCGGGGTCAGCGAGCCTTGAAGAGTCACCGTCCCCCGCGACGGGGACGGCGGCGTGCGCAATCTGGGTCAAAGGAAACGCGCTCCTCGAAGGGGTTCGTCAGGGGCCGAGGGCGCTCACGGCACGGGCGCCCTCGGCCCTGCTCGTCATCCCGGTGGCCGCGGCGGGCTCACCGGAGGACCGGCACCGGCGCTACAGCTCCGGAGCCCAGCAGCTCATCGCCGTCAGGTACGACGAGCAGTAGCCCGGGGACGACGACGCCCCGGTCTCGATGCTGCCGTGACCCTCGGCCACGATGGAGTCGGCCGACACGACGTCGATCGAGTCGACCTCCAGGCCACGCAGGTCGAGCTTCAGGTTCTCAGCGGACATGTGCACTTCTCCTTCTGGTGGTACGTATCCGTCGAAAAGGGGTCACGCTTGTGGGTCGGGCGGCATCACCTCCTGGCTGACGAGGCCGTGGATCGGGCGGGTCACCAAGGGCCCGCCGGTCGGTGGAGTGCCCATCACCAGGAACGACAGGCTCCTCAACGGGCCCGCCGCGAGACCGAGCACCTCGTCGGTGGTCCCGTTCGCGCCGTCGGAGTGGATCCGGGCGGCCAGGCCCAGCGCGGTGGCGGCCAGCGCCGCCCGCTGCACCATCAGGCCCGCCTCCATCTGCTGCATCCGGTACCAGCGGTCACCGAACACCGGCGCGCCCGCCACCGGGTCGCCCACCGGGATCAGGACGGCGGCCGCCCCGCGCAACGCCACCCGCGTGTTCGCCAGCAGAGGGCCGGCGGTCACCGCGTCGATCGGGATGGTCGCGGACGGCTCGTGCAGGGTGTGGCCGGCCGGGTCGTACCAGTAGGCACCGCACGGCAGGCCGTCCACCCGCAGCGACAGCAGGCACAGAGCCGTGGCGGCCGGGCCCTTCGCGGTGCCGGGCAGGTCGGACGGGTAACCGGCACAGGCCGCCCCCAGCACCGCGCCGAGCGCACCACCCGCCAGCGGGACCGGGCGGTAGCCGGCCAAGGGTGAGGCACGGCGTTCCCAACCGGCCTGGCGCGGCATGGGCGCGGGCTCAGGGGCCGGGCGGGCCGCACGCGCGGCCGGGCGGGGCGGGGCAGGCGGATCCGACGAGACAGGGGCTGCGAGCGTGCCCGCCCGGTGCAGGGCCGCGGCGAGCCCACCGGCAGGCATGGGCCGGGCAAGGGGCCTGCTCTCCTCCGCCGTCGGCCGCGACACCAGCTCATCGAGCGACGGCGGCTCAGCCCGCGAGTGCTTCGTGGACGGCAGGGACAGCGTGAGAGCGGCCAGGGTCGCTTCGCGAGCGCCGTCGAGACCGAGCAGCCGATCCACCTCGCCGTCCGCGAACCGCAGATGCGCCCGGCCCGCCACACCCAGCCGCTCGGCCACCGCCAGCGCCTGCGCGATCAGCACCCCGGTCTCCTGGCAGACCAGCCGGTAGCCGAAATCTCCGTACTTGAACATCGACCGCCAGAACACCGCCGACAGCACGACCACCACATCCGCCCGGCCACCACCGCCGAGCAGCCCGGTCAGCGCCGGGACATGGTCGCCGCCCCGGACCCGCTCCACAACGTGGTGCACCGGGTCGTAGTGGTACAACGCGGCGGGCAGGTGCGGCTCGCCCGCGGCCACGTACGCCTCGACCGGGTACAGACCCCCGCCCGACGGGGCGGGCCGGCCCGCGAGCAGCATCGGGGGCCGTCCCAGAGGCCGGCCGCCGTCGCCGAGGTGGTGGGACCAGACGATCCGGGTCAGGCCGAGCAAATTTCGCAGCAGCTCGCCCACCAGGTGGTTCCAGGGGAGCGGCACCCGTTCAGCGCCTGGGTAACGCTTGTGGCGGGTCGGGGCGGCGGCCCAGTCGATGTCCAGCGGGCGCCGCCTCCGCATGGCGGCCAGGTAACGGCCGGTGGCCGCGCCAGGCGCCGTAGTCGTGTGCACGCGGGCTTCCTCTCGGTGACCGGTCACGGGAACGGATGCGGGTAGGGATTCAGCTCGTCGGGACGCAGGTCGCGATCCCGATGACCGAGAAGCCTGGGCAGCGCGAGCAGCCGCGGCAGGCCGTGGACGCGCCGGTAGCGGTGACCGAACGTCATGGAGAGCGTCCCCGGCACGATGACCTTCGCCACGTACATGCCGGCCGCCCGCGCCTCGGGCGAGGTGATGTCCACGGCGATCACGTCCAGCCCGGTCGCCAGGTAACGACCGGCCAGCTCCGCCACGTCCGCGCAGAGATCGTCATGGCGGGGCCAGGCGGCCCGGGCCCTGATCTCCGGCAAGGACAGCGCGGGCCCGTCCACCGGCAGGAAACCCAGCCTGCCGGCCGCGTCCGGGTGGGCACAGGCGAGAGGATGGTGCTCCAGCAGCCGCACCTGGTCGGAGTCGGCCACCAGCCGCGCCGACGCCTCGGGGTCGTAGCGTTCGAGATGGCCGGCCAGCATGGGGCTCACATCCTCAAGCGCCCGGCGCAGCGCCCGTTCCGGGTCGAGGTGCGAGGCGGAGCCGCACAGCGCGTACGGACGGCCCGGCCCGCCCAGCGCGTCCACCGCCATCACCCAGAACACCGGCACCCGCTGCTCCATCAGCGCCGCGAACGCGTGCACGTCGTAGCCGAGCCGGTCACGAACCCGCTGGGCGAGCATCGGGATGCGCCGGTCCGCCGCCGAACCGAGGTCAACGCGCGGGACGGGCATCCGCGCGTACCAGGTGGCCAGCGCCGCGTCACGCTCGGCCACCTCCAGCAGCCCGTACAGCACCGCCTCCGCCGGATGACCGCCCAGGGCGCAGCCGTTGGAGCACTCGTAGGCGAAACCGAGGTCGTTCTTCGGGCGGGGCCCGAAGAACGCGTAGCTCTCCGGCACCAGCACCGGCGCGTCCCGGCCGAACGAGTACCCCCACACCCACGTCGTCGGACGCCCCGGGTCGAAACGGGTGAACAGGAAGCCCGGCTGGTCGTACCAGTCGTCCGGATACAAGCCCAGCGCACGCGGATCGAGCGCCCGATCGGCGACCTCGCTGTACGCGGCACGGACGGTGGTCCGGCGGCTGCGCGGATGAATGCCCGCGATCCGCTCCAGCGCCTCCGCCAGCGCGGTCGCCCGCGCCGAGGCGAAATCATCACTGCGGCCATAACCGTGATGGCTCTCGTGCTCGGTACGCGACGGGCTCAGCCGCGCCACCGCCATCGGCCCGCCACCGCGCTCCTGAGCCACCACCGCCTGCACGATGCCCGTCTCCACGTCCACGAACAACCGCTCCAGCCGCGCGCCGTCGATCTCCCCCACCCTGAACGTCCCAGGGTCCGGCTTCGGCGCCGGGCGCGGCACGTACCGTCCCGCCTCCGGCCCGTCGTCCGCCCGCCTGCCGCACTCGGGGCACAACGGATCCGGCAGGAACGCGTGCCGCCGCACCGCGCCGCTCGTCAGCCGCACCCGCAGCAGCGCGCCGACCGTACGCGCGGAGCCAGGATCGCGCCGCAACCGGCGCACCTCCTCGGCGACCAGCGCAGCCACCGTCCGCGACACCAGCGGCGTGAGCAGCGTCGTCGCCCGGGACTCAAGATCGCGGCCCCACTTCGCACGCAGGGCATCACGAGCCGGCGCATCAAGACGATTACCGGCCCGCCTACGCGCCACACACGTCGGACAACCCGGCCGGCCCGGACGCACAACCGGACCCACCAGCACCCACCCGGCCTCGACCCGCACCGGCAACCACGCCACGCCCCGCTCCGCCGCCAGCCTCGCCACCGCCGGATACGGCCGCACATCATCGGCATCACTCACCACGACGATCGCAGCCCCGGCCGGCTCGGCCGCGAGCGCCCGCCTGATCGCCGCACGCAGCCGCCCCTCCCCCAGGACGGTCACCAGGTCAGGATCCGCGACGGACCCCATGACCGCCTCAGCCATCGACCAGAACGACTCGGGCCACGAACGGCAACCGCCGCGACACCTCATCATCACCGTGCAGCGGCACCGCAACAGGCACCTTCCCGATCCGCCGCAACGCCCCGGCCATCACCCGGACGGCCTCCACCGGATCACCACCCGGCGGCCACAGGGGATGAATCCGCCCCCCAAGCGCTGGGGACTGCCACCGCAGCAGCAGCCGTTCCAGCCCGTCCCGGACCGCATCGGTGAACGTAGGACCGACGGACACCAGCACCTCCTGACCGGGAACCGCGAGCGCGACGGCGGGCACACCGAGCACGGCGGTGTGATCATGAACGTCCGGGCTCTCACCCGCGAGGGCAAGCTGCCGCATCAACGCCTCAACCTCAAAATCCTGCGGCGGCTCGATCAAGGTTGCCGTCCGAGCGGGTGGCGACGCGTCCGAGAGAAGATCCTCGCAGTGGGCCCGCAGACCGGCGGCCACCGCCTCCATCCAGCTCAACCCGGCACCGGTCCCGACCGGCGGCCGTGACGCGTTCTGCGGGGTGCGGAGGCCGGCGAAGCGCACGGTGCAGGGCAGGCCATCGGGCAAGGCCACCCCCCGGACCGCCCCCTCCCCATCAGGGCGCAGAGCCAGCACGCCGTACGTGGCCAGCGCGGCGAGCAGGCAACGCAACCGAGCCGTCCGCTGATCGGCGCCCCAGCCGAACACCTCCCGCGCCGGCGCCCAGCCGGGCAGCACACCGAACGGATCGGAGACCGCCGCCCGGCACACCGCCACCGGCGACTGCACCAGCGCCTGCTCATCCAGCATCCCGAGCACGCCCAGCCGGGAGTCGACCAGCTCGGCGGCAAGGGCGAGCACCCCGTCCACCTCGGCAGCGCCCACCGCCTTCTCCGCCGCAGGAGCCGCGGCGAGCGCCTCCGCCAGCTCTTCGACCGGATCAGAGCCGCCCCCTTGAACACGGGTGGCGCGGGGGTGAGCCAGGAAGCGGTGCGGAAGCGTGTCGAGGGTGCGCAAGTCCACCCGGATCAGCTCACGTTCCGAGCCCGTGTCGAGCCCCGTGACGCGGCTGAAGCAGGCCAGCGCCACGATGGCGGCCACCACCGCGGGCACCGGCCCCGTCAGCAGGTCCTCGCCGGGCGGGGCCGGGGACGCGGCGGGCAGGCCGGCGAGCCGGTGCCAGCCCGACTCGGCCGCCGTCTCCGAGGGCCGCCCCACCGGGCCGACCCAGACCTCCGCCGGGCGGACCAGCGCCTGCCCCAGCACGATCCCGGCCGCTTCGCAGGCTCGGGCCGCCGCCACCAGCTCATCGAGGTCCGCGCTCACCTGGAGCACGATGTCGGCGTCCCCGGCGATCGCCCGCATGTCGCCGGGCAAGGGCAGCGTACGTATCTCCTGGGCAGGATCACGGCGAGCGGCATCCGCGACCCGCCGCGCCCGCTCAAGCCCGCCCCGCTCACCGTCCTGCTCAGAGTCAGGGGCGATCACCGTGACGTGCCGCCATCCCGACCCCACGCACGCCTCCGCCAGCGCCTCCAGCAGCGGCCCCGAACCCACCAGCGCCAGCCGCGCGCGCCGGACCCGCTCGAAGCGCTCCTCCGGCGAGTCGAGTGCGTAGCCGATGAAGGCGATCTCCTCCGCGTACGCCCGCAGCTCCATCTCGCTCAGCCCATGGGATCGGGCCTGCCGGGCGTCCACCACGAAGCGCCACTCGGCGAGCTGCCCCACCAGCCGCTCGACCATGGTCTTCCGGTCGCCGGACAGGTTCGCGGTGAGCTCGCCCAGGGTGTGGTGACCGGTCAGCGCGGGGGCCAGCCGGAGGAGCCATGCGTACGCCTGCCGCCCGCGCAACGTGCACGCACCGTAGTCGCTGTGAACGTAGGCGCCGTCGGGGCATTCGACGAAGCGAACGTCGTCTCTAAGCTGCGGTCTCATCGCCGAATCGGCTTTTGGGAGCGCTCCCATGAAGTGGATATTACGAACGGAAAGCCTTTATGTAAACCCCATATCACCCCTTTAAAGGAAGCCGGATGCCGGTTATAATCCCCAATTCCCCTTCACCGTCACGGAATGTCACTTACCGAAAAAAGGAAGCCTTACGGATCGCGACCACGTACAGCACGAACGACGCCACAACGAGAACGACGATGACCGGAACCTGCAACGCAGCCGGAAGACCGAGAGGAAAGGTCCAGAAGGTACGACTAGGCGCACCAGTCACCAAATTGACCAGGGACAACACCGCGGACAACAACGGAGCCCACGCAGTCCCCAAGCACAAACCCACCAGCAACCTGCGCCGACCATGACCCGGCACCGCGACAACAACCCTCCCAGCCGAGGCGGACCGGCCAGTACGCAACCGAAACAACAACTCAGGCCCAGCCGCCTCCAACCGGCGATACGCCATCCGGCCGAACAACCACGCGCAACCCACCCCCATCACCACAGCAAGCGCCACACCCACCCACAGCAACACCACCACATCCAGCAGAAAACCGACGGCGACCACAGCGGCCGACGGCAACGCGCACACGACGATCAGACCGACCATCGCCCAAACCAACCCGACGATGTTCGGACCATCCGCAGCCGCATTACCCGTACGACGATGCGCATCCGGCATCCGCACCGGCGCCACCACCGACAACAACACCATGAGACCGGCACCCGCACCGAGCGCGACAGCCTGCACAGCCAGCGCCGGCGCCCACGCCCACGCAAGCCCCGACAAAGCCGTCCCCGCGACCGTGGCCACGACACTCAGCGGAGCCACCTTCACCAGCCACGCCACCTGCCGACCACGCACATCCGTCCGCTCCGCCCCCGGCCGCATCAAAGTCAGCCACAAAGCCGTGCCATCAGTGCTGAAAAGCGTCGCCGCGCCGGCCGCCGCCATCCACGTCACCACGACACCCGTCCACGGCAGATACCACGTCAGATCAACAGCCAGCGGCATCAAACACAGCGACAAGCCGAACGCCACCGCGAAATACCAGTGATAAGAACGCAACGTGTCCCGCGACCACTCCCGCAACTCCTTCGCCACGACCGCACCCAGCGGCGTCGCAGGCAACCGCGGCACCAAAAACCCGCCTCCCGCCGCACGCCGGACCCGCTCAGCCAGAACACCGCTCATACGCCGATCGAGCAACCGAGCCCAAGCCCCCAGCAACACGACGATCATCAACCCGAGCCCGGCCAACGCGCCGACACACACCAGCCAGTCAGCCCTCGCCGCCGCCTGCACCGCGACGACCCCCCACCCGGAGGGCAGAACCAGCAACCAACGACCGACGTCCACCTCAAAGCGCGCCAACGCGAGCGCGACGATACCGACGTTGGACGCCGCCGCGATGACCACCGCCCACGGCAACGCCACGAACGCGGCACCGAGCCGGGTACGCATCACCTCGCCCAGCAAACCCACGACCACCCGCGACGCCAGAACCACCAGCACGACCTGCGCAACCGCCGCAGGCACCGCGACCAGCCCGGCAACCACACCGAGCCGAGCACCGAACACCGCCAACGCCGCGAACGCCACCACAGTGACCACCGGCCCCGGCCCGGCGAACCCCGCGACCAGCAGCCCCCTGGCAAGCCCGCGCGCCGTCATCGGCAACCGGCTGAAGTACTCAGGACGCAGACCACCGTCACCACCACCGGTGAACAACGGCCCGACCAGCCACCCGAACGACCACCCGGCGAACGCGGCGGCGAGAACGTCCGCCGACGTCCCGAACACCCAAGTGGCGACGGCGAGAAGAAGCCCCGCCACCACACCGGCGACCAGCATGCCGTTCGTGACCCGCCACAACAGCAACAACCGCATCCGAGCCAGGACGACAGCCACGACAGCCCTCCCGTCACCGTGCTCCGCGCGGATACCACCACAATATGGCCCCATCACGCGGCCCGGCGGCCCAGCGGCTTGCCGCCCTTCCAAAGTGAACAGCGCCCGCCTCAGGAACTCCGACAACCAAGGGCAACCGCGGACGCGCCTTGGTTGTCGGAGACGGTACGGGCGAAGCCCGTGGATTTGTTATGACGGGTTTTGCAAAGATCCGGCGCCTTTACAAAGTAAGTTACGACTACATGGTCGTCCCGCCTGAGGCGTCGAGCCGGTGACCGGTGACGTAGCCGCTGTCGTCGGAGGCCAGGAAGGCCACGGTGCCGGCCACGTCCTCCGGCGTGCCCAGCCGGCCCAGGGGCGTCTGGGACGTCAGCCAGGCCAGCGCGGGGCCGACCAGCCGCCCTTCGTGCATGTCGGTGTCGATGACGCCAGGAGCGACGAGGTTGACCGTGATCCCCCGCGGCCCGAGCTGCTTGGCCAGGGCGACGGTCATGACGTCGAGCGCGGCCTTGGACATGGCGTAGTCGATCGCCCTGGGCATGGCCGCTCCCCTGGTCAGCATGGTGCCCACGGTGATGATCCGCCCGCCGTCGCGCAGCCGCGGCAAAGCCTGCTGGGTGATGAGGAACGGGGCGGTGGTGTTGACCGCGAACAGGCGCTCCAGGCCCTCCCGGGTGACGCCGTCGATCTCGCTCTGGTCGCCGAGGACACCCGCGTTGTTGACCAGGATGTCCAGCCCGTCGGCGTGCGCGTCGAAAGCGGCCCACAGGGCCTCTGCGTCGCCGGGCGCGCCCAGCTCGGCCTGGACGGCGAAGGCCTGCCCGCCGGCCGCTTCGACGGCGGCGACGGTGTCCTTGGCGGCGGCGTGGTTGGCGCCGTAGTGCACGGCGACCCGGGCGCCTTCGCGGGCCAGCCGGGTGGCGATCGCGCGCCCGATCCCCCGGCTCGCCCCGGTCACCAATGCCGTCTTGCCGGTCAATCTCGTCATGGGAGTGCCTTTCTGCGTCATGCGGTGTAGGGGGTGGCGGCCTTGGCGTCGCGCAGCACGCGCGCCCACCAGGTCACCTGGTCGAGGAGGGTCTTGGCGGCCGCGGCCGGGCCGACCGGGTCCTTCGGCTGCCCGTTGCCGTCGAAGCACTCCCAGGCGCCGTGGAAGCTGACGGTGTCGCGGGTGGTGACGGCGTGCAACTCGGCGAAGACGGCACGCAGGTGCTCCACCGCGCGCAGCCCTCCGGAGAAGCCGCCGTAGGAGACGAACGCCACCGGTTTCGCATGGAACTGCTGGTTGTGCCAGTCGATGGCGTTCTTCAGCGCGGCCGGATAGCTGTGGTTGTACTCGGGGGTCACCACCACGAACGCGTCGGCGGCCGCCAGGCGAGGGGTCAGTCCGCCCAGGGCCTCCAGCACCGGCGCCGGCGCGGCCGCCGACGGGGCCGCCCCGCCGAGCGGCACCTCGGCCAGGTCGATCACGTCGACGTCCAGGTCGGGGCGGGACGCGGCCTGGCCGGCGAACCAGTGGGCCACGGTCGGGCCGAAGCGGCCCTCACGGACGCTGCCGACGATGACGGCCAGCCGCAGCGGGTCGGTGATCATGTTTCTCCCTTCGTGGTGACGGCCTGTCGCAGGGCCGCCAGCAAGGTCGTCTCGCTCTGGGATCCGGTGAGCGGGGGCAGGTTCTCGATGAGGAAGACCGGAACGCCGGTGCTGCCGAGGCGGCGTACGCGATCAAGCCGGGCGCGCAGCTCGGCGGCGGGCACGTGACCGGTGGTGATGCCGATCTCGGCGGCCAGCCGGGCGAGCGTGGCGGGGTCGCCGACGTGCAACCCGTCGGTGAAGTGGGCGCGGAACAGGCGTTCTGCCATGAGCTCTGCCTTGCCCTGCAGGGCGGCGTCGGCGATGAGGCGGTGGGCGTCGAAGGTGCCGGTGGCGATCGCCTTGCCGTACTCCAGTCGCAGGCCCTCACCGGCCACGCGTTCCGCGAACGCGAGCGCGCCGGCGGCGGCTCGCGGGCCGAAGGTCTGCTCCAGGACCTCCAGCAGCGGACGCCCGCCGGCCGGCGCGCCAGGAGCGAGCTCGAAGGGCAGGAACTCGACCGTCACCGGCACGCCCTCGGCCCTGAGCCGGTCCGCGGCGCGGGTGAAGCGGGTGAAGCCGAGATAGGAGTGGACGCAGATGACGTCCATCACGAGATTGACTCTCATCAAGCGCCTCACGCCGCCGCGGGGGCGGGCTCGGCCGAAGGCGTACCGTCACGCAAGGGGACCTCGCGGATGAACCAGGCCAGGACGAAGGCGAGGGCGCCCAGCGTGGCGGCCCCCAGCGCCATGGCGTGGACGCCGTCGGAGACGGCGACGCGGACCGCCTCCCGCGCGGCCGGCGCGAGCCCGCCGAGCGCCTCGGGCGTCAGGGCGATCCCGTCTGCGGTCTGCGCGCCGAGGCGGTCGATGAGCGTGTCCTGCAGCCGGGCGGTGTAGAGGGCGCCCAGGGCGGCCACGCCCAGTGAGGCGCCCATGGTGTGCCAGAGGGTGACCGAGCCGCTGGCCGCCCCCATGTCGCGCGGCTCGGCGGTGTTCATGGTGATGATCGTGGTGGACTGCATCAGCAGGCCCACCCCGGCGCCGCCGATCAGCGTCAGCGCGGAGGCGAGCGCCAGGTCGACGCCGGGCCCCAGCGCGAGGAGCGCGAGCATCCCGGCCGTCACGGCGGCGCCGCCGAGGAGCGGGTAGATCCGGTAGCGGCCGGTGCGGCTGATCAGCCGTCCGCTGCCGATGAGCACGGCGACCATGCCGAGCATGGCGGGCAGGATCAGCAGGCCGCTGGCGATCGGTGAGGCGCCGTGGACGAGCTGCATGTACTGGGGCAGGAAGGTCGCGGCCACCACCATGCCGACCCCGCCGAGGAACCGGATGACCTGGGCGAGGGTGAAGTTGCGGTCGGCGAACAGGCGCAGCGGGACGATCGGCTCGGCCGCGCGCCGCTCCACCACCAGCAGGACGCCCACCGCCGCCAGCCCGATCAGCGCCAGGGCCAGGATCGCCGGCGAGGTCCAGGCGTACCGGGTGCCGCCCCAGCTCGCGACCAGGCTCAGCGCGACCAGGGCCACCGTCAGCAGCAGCGCCCCGAGGTAGTCGATGCGGGCCCTGATCCGCCGGGGCTCCAGCCGGATCGCACCGATGAGCAGCAAGGCGACCGCACCGATCGGCACGTTCACGAAGAACGCCCACCGCCAGCCCACGTCGGCGAACAGCCCGCCCAGCAACGGCCCCGCGATGAACGCGATCGGCATCATCACCCCGAACAGCCCCATCAGCCTGCCGCTGTGCCGGGGCGGCACCAGCTCACCGATCAGCGCCAGCGCGCCGGTCATCAGCCCGCCCGCGCCCAGCCCCTGCACCATGCGGAAGCCGACGAGCTGGATCATGTCCTGCGACATCCCCGACAGCGCGGACCCCAGCAGGAACACCGCGATCGCGGTCATGTAGACGGCCTTGCGGCCGTACAGGTCGCCGAGCTTGCCCCAGATCGGCGTCGAGGCGGCCATGCAGATCAGGTAGGCGGTGGCCACCCAGGAGAAGTACTCCAGGCCGCCGAGGTCCTTGATGATCGCCGGCAACGCGGGGCCGAGCATCATGCCGTCCAAGGGCGCTGTGATCATGCCCAGCAACACGCCGAGCACCCCCCAGCGGAGAGATCTGTCCACGCTTCCTCCAATTCGCGTACCTCGTACGAGAAATGGACCATAACCATTCAGGTACCATGTACGCAAATAGCGGCGGAGGGACGCGCATGGCCGACGAGGAAGTGACCAGCATCTGGATGCAGCCGGAGGTGCACGTACGCTCCGGCCCCGGGCGGCGCCCCGGCTACAGCCGCGAGCAGATCACCCGCACGGCCGTCCTGATCGCCGACGCCGAAGGCGTCGAGGCCGCCACCATGCGGCGGATCGCGGGCGAGCTGGGCACCGGCGCCATGTCGCTCTACCGCTACGTCCCCCGCCGCGACGACCTGTTCGACCTCATGATCGACCTGGCGATGGGCGAGATCGAACTCCCCGACGGCCCCTCAGGTGACTGGCGCGCCGACCTGACACTGCTGGCCGAACGCACCCGCGCCACCGGCCTGCGCCACCCCTGGCTGATCACGCTGCTCACCAGCCGCCCCACGCTCGGCCCCCACCTGCTGCGCGTGCACGAGTACGCGCTCGGGGCCTTCAACGGGACCGGGCTCGACATCGACGACGTCACCGGCTTCGCCGGCATGCTGGACGACTACGTCCACAGCGCGATCCGCCGCGAGATCGGCTGGCAGGAGGAGGCCCGCCGCACCGGCCTCGACCCCGAGCGCTGGAAGCGCGACTACATGGGCCCCTACGTCCGCCACGTCGTCGCATCCGGCGCCTTCCCCCTGTTCAACCGATCGATCCTCGACTCCCGAACCGCCCACCTCTCCCCCGAGGAACGCTTCAGGCAAGGACTCGACCGCATCCTCGACGCCATCGCCGCACTCATCCCCTCGCGTCACGCTCAGTGAGCGAAGAGGTCCTGCAGCACCACGACACGGCTCAGGGATGTCCCCGGCGGGTTGACGCCGACCGGTCACTGATCACGATGGAGTGGGGGCCGGACATCGGGGAGCGGGGAACGACATGACCGGACGTGGCAGGAACAGGGCAGGCCGGCCGGAACGCCCGGTTGATCCGGACTCGGGGCCCGTCGCCCGCTTCGCCGGGCAGTTACGCCAGTTACGGGAGGAGGCCGGCACCCCCAGCTACCAGGTGCTGGGCAGGAAGGCGCACTACGCGGCCAGCACGTTGGCGGCGGCCGCCAAGGGCGACCGGCTGCCGTCGCTGGAGGTCACGCTGGCGTATGTGGCGGCGTGCGGCGGTGACGAGGAGGAGTGGCGCGTACGGTGGCAGGCCGCCGCCGATGCCGCCGCCGGACAGGGCAGGTACGCGGCCGGGCCGTGTCCCTACCCCGGGCTCGCCCCGTTCACCGAGCAGGACGCGCCCGTGTTCTTCGGCCGCCAGGACCTGGCCGACCACATCCGCGAGGAACTGCGCCGGCCGGACGCGCAGGGGATCCTCGCGGTGTTCGGCGCCTCGGGCAGCGGCAAGTCGTCACTACTGCGGGCGGGGGTGCTGCCGTCGCCGGGCCCCGGGTGGCGGCACTGCCTGCTGACGCCGGGCGACCGGCCGGCGGCCGCCCTGGAGTCCGCTCTCGCCGAGGCCGGCGAGGATCAGGATTCCCGGCTGGTGGTGGCGATAGACCAGTTCGAGGAGATCTTCACGCTGTGCGCCGATCCCGGCGAACGGGAGTCGTTCCTGAACACCGTCGCCGGCCTCGCGGGCGACGTCCGCGTCCTGATCACCGTACGGGCCGACTTCTACCCGCACTGCTCACGCCACCCGCGGCTGGTCACCGCCCTGCGGGAAGGGACACAGATCCCGCTGGGGCCGCCGAGCCCGGCGGACCTGCACGACATGATCACCCGGCCCGCCGGGCTCGCGGGGGTCGAGCCGGACGGTGACCTGGTCGCCACCCTGCTCGCCGAGGCCGCCGACCAGCCGGGAGCCCTGCCGATGCTGGCGCACTGCCTGCGGCAGACCTGGCACCGCAGGACGGGGACGGCCCTGCGCCTGGCCGACTACCGCGCCGTCGGCGGCCTGCGCGGCGCGATCGCCCAGACCGCGGAGGAGGTCTACGTCCGCAGCGACCCGGCCGGTCAGCTGCTCCTGCGCGACCTGTTCGTCCGCCTGACCGCGCTGGGTGACGACACCGAGGACACCCGCCGCCGCATGTCCCTGGCCGAGCTGCGCGGATGGGGGCACGGCGCCGACGTGGAACGCCTGCTCGACGAGCTCGCCAGAGCCCGGCTGATCGTTGTGCAGGACGACACCGTCGAAGTCGCCCACGAGGCCGTCATCTCCGCCTGGCCACGGCTGCGCCGCTGGCTGCACGAGGACCGCGAGGCCCTGCGCGTCCACCGGCAGCTGACCGAGGCCGCCACCGCGTGGGAACGGCTCGGCCGCGACAAGGACGCCCTGTACGGGGGCACCCGGCTCGCCCTGGCCCGCCGCTTGGTCGAGCATCGCGCCCCGCGGCTCAACGCGGTGGAGCGCGGTTTCCTGGAAGCCAGCGTGGCCGCGAGCAGGCGGCGCAGCAGGCGGGCCCGCCAGTCGGTCGCGGCGATGGCGGTCCTCCTGGTACTGGCGCTCTGCACGACCGCGCTGGCCGTACGAGAGCAGCGCGCGGCCACCCGCCAGCGCAACGTCGCCATCGCCGAGCAGGCCGCCGAGCAGGCCGCCGGGCTGCGGGCCCGCGACCCCGCCTTGGCCGCCCAGCTCAGCCTGGCGGCCTTCCGCCTGGCCCCGACCACCGGCACGCGCGGCGGCCTGCTCAGCACCCTGCCCGGCCCGTACGCCACCCGGCTGACCGGGCACAAAGACAATGTCACCTCCGTGGCCTACGTCCCAGGCGGCAGGCTGCTGGCCACCTCGGGCCGGGACCGCACGGTCCGGCTCTGGGACGTCGCCGACCCGCACCAGCCGCGCCGGCCGGCGAGGCTGACCGGGCACACCGACGTCGTCAACGCGGTCGCCGCCAGCCCGGACGGCCGCACCCTCGCCAGCGCCGGCTGGGACGACACCATCCGGCTGTGGGACGTCGCCGACCCACGCAGGCCACGCGCGGCGGCCGTGCTCGGCGGGCACACCGGCGACGTCAACGGCGTCGCGTTCAGCCCCGGCGGGCGGCTGATGGCCAGCGCGAGCACCGACAGGACCGTGCGCGTGTGGGATGTGACCCGCCCGTGGACCCCCGAGCCCGCGGCGGTCCTGACCGGCTCCCGCGACACGGTGGTGCGCGTCGCCTTCAGCCGCGACGGGCGCACGCTGGGCGCCGTCGGCTGGGATCGCACGCTGCGGCTGTGGCGGCTGGACGCGGACGGGCACGCCGTCGCCGGGGCCGCCGTCCCGACCGGGCACACCGCGCCCGTCGGCGGGCTGGCCTTCTCCCCCGACGGCCGCACCCTCGCCACCTCCAGCGCGGACCGCACCGCCCGGCTGTGGGACGTGGACGGCCTGCGGACCAGGCACCTGGCGACCCTGACCGGGCACCGCGACTCGGTGCGATCCGTGGCGTTCGGCGCCGGCGGCCGCCTGCTGGCCACCGCAGGGCTGGACTACGACGTACGGCTGTGGGACCTGTCCGACCGACGCCGCCCGTGGCGCTCGGCCACGCTCTCCGGCCACTCGGGCGCCGCGGTGTCCGCGGCCTTCAGCCCCGACGGGCGCGTCCTGGCGACCAGCGGGGACGACCACACCGTCCGGTTGTGGGACCTCGCCACCGTGCCGCCGGCCGGGCACCGCGACACCGTCAGCGCCGTGGCGTTCAGCCCGGACGGCAGTCTGCTGGCCAGTGGCGGCAGCGACCACACCGTACGGCTGCACGCCGCGGACGGCACGGGGCCGCTGACGAAACCCCTGACGGGACACACCGGGCACGTCAACGGCCTGGCCTTCCGTCCCGACGGCCGCCTGCTGGCCAGCGCCGCCTTCGACGGCACCGTACGACTGTGGGACCTAGCCGACCCGCGCCGTCCCGAGCCGCTGACGAAGCTGACCGCCGACACAGAGCACGCCAACGCGGTGGCCTTCCGCCCGGACGGCCGCGTGCTGGCCACCGCCGGCTCGGACGCGGTGGTGCGCCTCTGGGACGTCACCGACCCGCGCCATCCCGCCGAACTGGCGGAACTCATCGGCCACACCGACGGCGTCAACGCGGTCGTCTTCCGTTCGGACGGCCGCCTGCTGGCCAGCACCGGCTGGGACCGCTCGGTACGGCTCTGGGACGTCACCGACCCGCGCCGCCCCACCGAGCAGGCGAAACTGACCGGCCACACCGACGGCGTCAACGCCGTGGCGCTCTCCCCCGACGGCCGCACCCTGGCCACCGCCGGTTTCGACGGCACCGCGATCCTGTGGGACCTCCGCCGCCCGAGCCGCCTGGCGACCCTGGCCTTGGAGGCGGGCACCATGTACGCGGTGGCGTTCGCCGCCGAGGGCCGCGTCCTGGCCACCGCGGGCGCCGACGGCATGATCCGCCTGTGGGACCCGGCGGCCCCGGGTTCCGGTCCCACCGCCGTCCTGAGCGGCCACACCGATCGCGTGCACGCGGTCGCGGCGGCCGCGCGCGGCTCCGCCCTCGCCTCCGCCGGCGCCGACCGCACCGTGCGGCTGTGGGACGCCGACCCCGGCCGCGCCGCCGCCGCGATCTGCGACCGCGCGCATCCCCGCCTCAGCCACGCCGCCTGGCGGCGCTACTTCCCCGACGTGGCCTTCCGCTCCCCCTGCCCCTGACCGGCCGCCACGACGTCCGCGGCGTTCCGCACGATCCGATCCAGCCTGCGGCGGTGGCGTTCGAGCAGGTCGAGGTGGCGGGCGGCGAGCGTGCGCTGCGCCGCCAGCTCGGCGTCCACCGAGGCCCGGACGAATCCCGACACGTTCTTGCACCTGATGTCGTCGAGCGCGGCACGGCGTTCCGCCGCCGTCGGGTGCGGGTTCCCGTCCCTGGCCCTGCTCCAGTGGACGTACGGCGCCTTGACCGGATTCTCCAACCGGTGCCCGGCCTTCGCCATGCAGCTCTTCCATGCGTCGGCCGCCTTGAGCACCGCCGGGTGCCGCTGCGCGATCTCCCAGCCCTGCCTGTCGAGCCGGGGAACCGGGTTCCCGGCGTCCGGGGGCGTGCCGCGTTCCAGCACGCGGTTCGCGGCCGCCCTGCACCCGCCGGCGGGCAGGCCGTCGATGCCGGCCGGACGTCCCCGGCCGTCCGTGCCGTTGACGACGAGGTACGCGGGGGACCCGACGTCGATCATGCCCTCCCACGGAGGGGCCACGACGCCGGGGACGCCGAGGCGGTATCCCCATTTCCTGGCCGTGGCCTCGTCGTACAGGCCGTAGCGGTCCAGGTACGGCACCCGCCGGGGGCCCTGGGGCAGGGCGGGGAGCACGGCGCCGAACTTCGCGGCACACCGGCCGGTGAGCAGGTATCTGGCCCGGATCGTGGTCTCCAGCTCGGCATCGGTGAGGTCGTAGGCGTCCAGTGGGTAGCTCACGCGGCCGAGATCGACCGGCGCGGGTTCGCGCGCGTTTCCCGCGCAGCCGGCGGCGAGCAGCGCGACGAGGATGAGGAGCCCGGTGCGGGCCATGGCGAGGACCTCCTCGGGAAGCTTCCGAAGCCCGCGCCGGGACCCGCTCGGGACGGGTCCCGGCGCGCGCGGTCACTAGCAGATCCTGGCCGTCGCGCTCCGGTCGTTCTCCCAGGTCGCCAGGTCACGGACGCCGGTGTTGGGGTACGTGCGGAAGGCCAGGCTCCCATTGGAGTCGTACACCCTCGCGTACGCGCCGCCGGTCTGCCGGTCCCAGTAGGAACTGACCCGGTTGTACAGGTAGCCGAAGGTGATCCACTCGCAGACGGTGTAGCGCTCGACCGCGCCACCGCAGCCGGAGCTCTCGTAGAAATGCACCCAGCCTGCGCTCGGCGTGCCACAGGCCTGGCGCGCGGGCGCCGCCTGCGCCGTCGCGGCGGCCGGCGCCACACACAGAGCGACCGCGAGCGCCGCGCCGACGGCTCCCAGCCTCGAAACTCTTGGCATTTCTTCTCCTCTTTCCCGATGAAGCTCGGACGCCGCCGACTTTGTCACCAGAAAACGCACTCCAGCAAGACGCCCTCAAGGCACGATAAATGACGGTCAATCCGATGAGCTGCACGAACACCTTTGTCCACGGTTTATACGATGCATTATCCGGCGATTATCCGACGGCCATCAGCCGCGCCACCCGTGCGGGCGCCCGCCCCAGAAAGCGATATTCCAGCTTTGCCGTGACGCGCGCCTGGACGCTCCTGGAGCACCATCGCGCGAGCGTCTACGGGTGGACTTGGAACGATCTCGTCCCTAGCATCACCTACGTTGGTTGATCTTCGGCTTCGGCTGCTCGGTGAAGGTTCTCCTTTTGGCTGATGATGCGTACAGGACGCCGCTCCTCCTCGATGACCCGCGGATGGTCGGTGCCTACCGCGCTTACGCATATGAACCGGGTGCCTTTACAAAGTAGATCACTTCGCGGCTGTACGGTCTTCCCCCCTTGAGGCGAGACGCAGCGCGGTCGAGCGCCTCCGAACGGGCCCCGCCTCCGACCAGGTCCGCTGTCGGCACGTCGCAAACAGTGGACACTATGCCGGAGGTGCCGATCGACCCGATCGCGCCACCCGGCTCGGCACCGACACCCGGGGCCGGTACGCAGAAGCCCGGCCTGACCGGTCGGCCCGAGGTCTGAGCGAGGGGCAGGCGTATGCTCGTGCGTCGTCACGGGTGTGCGGTGCCGGGGTCTGAGAAGGTGGAGACGTGAGTGGACTCCCCCAGGCCGTCGCCGGCGCACCGGGCCTCGCCCTGAGCCGGGCTTCCGCGTCGTGCGTGGTCCTGCAGGGCGCCTCGGTCGTGCTGCACCATGAGCCGGTCCAGGCCGAGCTCGATCGGCGGCGGCGCTGCGGACTGGGGGCCATCACGTCACCGGACGCGTTGCGCCTGCTGTCGGATCTGCCGGTGAACGCGCCGATGCCGCTGTCGGTCATCGATCGGGCTGCGCTCGACCTGGTCCCGAACGGGGCCGTCCAGGTGGACCGGGGCTGGGTGAGGCGGTTGGCGGTGGCGCCGATCGAGGCGCGCCTGGCGGTCGTGCCGGCCCGATCATGGCGTGCGGGGCTGGGGCGGGCGGGCCGGTTCGCGCCGTTCTGTTCCCGCGCGATGCTGCTCCCCAAGCCGCCGCGTGATCTCGACGTCGTACGGATGGAGGCCGACTTCTACGGCATCGGCGTGATCGTCGGCACCGAGGACGAATCGTGCGTGCTCGTCCCGCCGGCGCCCTTCGAACGCCGCCGGCGCACCGCCGCGGGGTGGCTGTTCCTGGAGCAGGCCTACCGCCAGATCACTCGGTCGCCTGCAGAGGCGTGACCGGCAGATCGGCCCACTTCTCCAGCGACTTGGGCGGTTTGAGGCGATGGGGCTGCTTGAGGCGGGCGTTCTCCAGTTCGTGCGCCTGCACGGCCTGCTTGCATCGGGCGCGCCACCAGATCTGCCGGTCGGCGGGGGTGGGTTGTTGCAGCAGCTCAGGTAGCCACGCGTTCCAGGTGGCGCTGTTGTGCGCGTGCGCCGCCGCCTTCATGGCGTTCGTGAGTCCGAGGAAACCGTCCAGCGCTCTGCCCTGGCACCGGCTGCACGGGCAGGTGGGCGGGACGGTGTTGGCATAGAGATCGGCGATGAACTTGGCGCTGCTGAAGCGCAGCAGCTCGGGCATGAGCACCGACGGATAGATCGCTGCGCCGCCGGAGGTCTCCGCGGCTTCACCGGCGGGCACGAGGTGCCGCAAGGAGCCGCCCGCGCCGATGCCGGCGAAGCCGGCGCCGTGGGCGAGCGCGTCGAAGCCGGCCAGGTCGGTACGCCACAGCCCGGTGCCCGGCACGTCGGCCAGCAGCCGGCGAAGCTGTTGCGGGGCGGCCGCGAACTGCTGTAGCGGGTCGTACTGCCCGCCGAGGACGAGCGCGACCGGGTGCTCCATCGCGCGGATGGCGGCCACCAGCGTCGGGCGCGTCTCTGGCCGCAGCCAGCCGATCGAGACGGGGAGCGTCACCACGACGTCGTCGCGCCGCAGTGCTTCGACCTGCCTCACCACGGCTTCCAGGGGCGCGGGATCGCCGGCCCTGATGTAGCGGGTCGGGGTGATGGCGAAGGATGCCCCGTTGTCGAGCTGCTCCTGGAGCGCGCTGTCCAGGTCACCGCCGAACAGGGCGTCCTCCGGCAGGCGGAACGGCGCGTCGGGGGTGGCGACCTCTTTCTCGTAGGCGGCGCGATCTTCGGCCAGCACTCCGCTGAAGGTGCGGCGCAGCGTGTTGAGCCGGGCCGAGGAGCCGGCGCCGCACACCACCAGGCCGCCGTAGTCGGGATGCAGGTGGTCGGGTGCTTCCGGCAGGAGATCGGCGCGCTCCAAGGTCAGGGCGCGCCCGCCGACGGCGCGCCCGGCCGGCGAGGTGAGCGAGGAGTTCGCGACGGTACGGATCGATGCGCTGGTGCGGTCGTCCATGTCCTCACCTCGTGAGACAGCTCCAGGCCGGATCTCGCCATGCACCGCTGTTCCGTTTCTCAGGTTACGACGACGCGCTGTTCGTCCCGGCAGAAAGGATCAAGAGGGTGTCTTCAGAGGAAGGTGGTCGGGGAGGGAGAAAGCGGTGTGTTCGCGTACTGCCTCGGCCAGGGAAGGGACCAGGGTGCGGCTCACGCGGCGGCGGGCGAACCAGGAGCCGGGGTCCGATTCTGCGGCGGTGTCGCACAGGTCGCGCAGGCGGGTGCACGCCTGGACGTACTCCGCGGCGGCCGGCCAGTCGGCGCAGTCGGCGAGTTCGATCAGGCGTTCTGCGGTCCAGACGTGGCCGGTCAGGCAGGCGGCCAGGTTGCGGACCTGCTGCGTTTCGCGGGTGGAGAGCGGGCGGCGCGGGCCGAGGCGGCGCATGATGGCGGTCAGCCGGCCGGCCGTGTCGCGTACACCCCGGTCGGCCGCGTCCAGGACGGCGGCGATGTCGGGACCGCGGAGTTTGTCGCGGGCGGAGTGGACGAAGTGGAGACTCGCGGCGGTCGTCAGGATCTCGATGACCTTCTTGGTCATCTCCTTCGCCAGGGGCTCGTCCACGGCGAGGACGGTGAACGCGACGGCGATGATGCCGACGATCAGCGTCACGATCAGTTCCCAGATCGTGGTCAGGATCGTGCGTGCCCGGTCGATCCACCTGTCGTCGTGGACGTCCTGGGTCTCCAGCAGGTCGTCGATCGCCGTGACGGCGTCGTCCAGCAGCCTCTCCAGGTCGCCGCCGGGACCGCCGGCCTGCTCGGCGGGATCGGGGCGGCCGCCCGCCCGCGGCTCGATGAGCCGGCGCCGCAGCCGGGCGAGGCGGTCCGTGAGGCCGGGGTCGAAGGTGATGCCGTGGCGGGCGAGCTCCTCCACGACGTCGTAGCGCAGCAGCATGTCGGTGCCGGCCGAGCGCTCGTCGCGCTCCGTCAGGCCCCAGACGGCCAGCTCGGTGCGCAGCCCCTCGACGGCGCTCCTGGCGTTGCGCAGCGAGACGACCAGGGTGTCCGGCGGGCCGACGGCGGCCTGGCGCAGCGCCTCGGTGTGCCGCATCAGCCCCGCGACCTCGGTGCGGAGCCGGGCGGCGACCCAGGGCTGCCGTAGCCGGCGCTGGAAGTAGGTGCGCGCCGGCAGGGGCCGGGCGGGGGTGGGCGGCACCGGTCGCGCCACATCAGAGCGGGCGTCGCGGGAGCTCTCGTACACCATCGTCGCCTCCGGCCGGCGTCACGGGGTGATGCGCGTGCTCGAAATCGTACGATGGCTCCCCGGTTCACGCGGAGATGAGCCTCGTTCCCGATCTAGTCCAGGGCACCGCCGCGCGCGGCCGTCAGCGCGACGCGCACGGCCCGGTCGGCGGTCGTCTCGTCAACGGGATCGGCGGTGATGAGCAGGCGGAGATAGATCGGCGCGGCCAGGGTCTTCAGCAGCTCGGCGGGATCCGTGGCCGCGGGCAGCTCGCCGCGCTCGATCGCACGGACGACCACCGGCTCGGCCCTGGTGAGCCGGTCGTCGAACACCTGCCGCCGCGCCGCCGCGATCTCCGGCAGGTGGGCCGCTCCCGTGAACATGGCGGCGAGGATGGCCTGGCCGGTCGGGCTGGTGAACGTCCGGACGAGCGAGTTGGCCAGTGCCCGCAGGTCGCCCTCGATCGTGCCGGTGTCGGGGACGGGGACGTCCATCGCCATGTGCTCGGCCAGGGCATCGGTGAGCAGGCTCTCCCGGTCCTTCCAGCGCCGGTAGACCGTCGTCTTGTGCACGCCGGCGCGCTGGGCGACGTTCTCGACGGTCAGCGCGGCGTAGCCCTTGTCCACGAGTTCGGCGAGCGTGGCGGCGTGGACGGCGGCGCGCACCTTGGCGCCACGGCCGACAGGGCGGCGATCGGACTGCATTGCAACTCCAAGTTGCGATAGCTGGGAGGCGGATGTCATGATCAGCGTATCGCAACTCGGAGTTGCGATATCTGCTTCGTGAGGTGGCACATCATGCGTAACTCCTGGACCTTTGACGACATCCCCGACCAGAGCGGGCGGATCGCGGTGGTGACCGGCGCCAACAGCGGCATCGGCTACGTCACCGCTCGCGAGCTGGCCCGGCGTGGCGCGCACGTCGTCCTGGCCTGCCGTGACCCCGGACGCGGTCAGGCCGCGCTCGGCCGCATGCGGGACGAGCTGCCCGGCGCGCGCCTGGAGCTGCGCCGCCTCGACCTCGGCAGCCTGGCCTCCATCCGCGCGTTCGCCGCCGCCTGGGACCACGGGCGGCTCGACCTGCTGGTCAACAACGCCGGGGTGGCGATGGTGCCGTACGCGGTGACCGCCGACGGGTTCGAATCGCAGTTCGGCATCAACCACCTCGGCACCTTCGCGCTGACCGGTCTGCTGCTGCCGTACCTGCTGGCCGCGCCCGACCCTCGGGTGGTCACCGTCAGCAGCGAAGGCCAGCGTTTCGCCCGGTTCGACCTCGGCAACCTCAACGCCGAGCGGCGCTACCGCACGGCGTTCGCGTACGTGCAGGCCAAGCGCGCCAACCTCTACTTCGCCATGGAGCTCCAGCGCCGCGCCGGGCGGCGGCTGCGCAGCATGGCCGTCGCCCCCGGCCTCACCCGTACGAACGTCCTCACCGGCGGCGCCAACAGCAGCAGAGGCCGCCTGTACGCGACCCTCACGGGACTGCTGGTCCGCCTCGCCTTCCGCCCCACCGAGGAAGGAGCGAAGACCTCCCTGTACGCCGCGACCCTCCCCGGCCTGCCCGGCGGCGCCTACATCGTCCCCGACGGCTTCCTGCAGCTCCGCGGCGAGCCCACCCGCCGGACCCGCGAACGCGCCATCCGCGACACCGCCACGGCCGCCCGCCTCTGGGAGCTCTCCGAACGCCTCACCGACGTCACCTACGCCCTGCCCGCAGATCAGGACGGAATCATCGGTGGGCGGCGGACGCGGTCCAGCTCGCGAGGAGCTTGAGGCGTTCCTCGGTGGGGGTGCCGGGCTCGGCCGTGTAGATGATCAGGTCGTGGACGGCCCGTTGCGGCAGCGGCAGGTCCAGGTGCCGGAACGTCATCTCCAGACGGCCGGCCTCGGGATGGTCCAGCCTCTTGTCGCCTTCGTGACGGATGCGGACGTCGTGACCGGCCCACATCGCGCGGAAGCCGGGACTGAGCGTGGACAGCTCGCCGACGAGTTCGCGCAGGGCCTGATCGTGGGGTTCGCGTCCGGCTTCGGCGCGGAGGATCGCGACCGTGGCCCTGGCGCCGTCCTCCCAGTCGACGAAGAAGCCCTGCGAGCCGGGATCGAGGAAGAAGTAGCGAGCGAAGTTGGCGCGGCCCCGGTCGGCGGTGGTGCCGCTGGCGAACATGGGCGCGTACACGGCCCTGCACAGCGCGTTGCTCGCGACGATGTCCAGCCGCCCGTTGCGGACGAAGGCCGGGGCCATGGTCATGGAGTCCACCATCCACTGGACGGAGGGCGGGAGTGTGACGTCCTTGCGGCGCCGCGGCCTGCGGCGGGCGGGGCGGGCCGCCCTGGCCAGATCGAGCAGGTACGTGCGCTCGTCCTCGTCGAGCCGCAACGCCTGCGCGACCGCCTCCAGCACGCTCTCGGAGACGCCGCCGACGTGCCCCTTCTCCAGCCGGGTGTACCACTCGGTGCTCACGCCGGCGAGCACCGCGACCTCCTCGCGCCGCAGCCCTGGAACCCGCCTGCGCCCGCCGGCGGGCAGCCCGACCCGCTCGGGGGCGAGCTTGGCGCGCCGGCTGACGAGGAAATCACGGATGTCCGACCGGTTGTCGGCGGGGGCCTCCATGCCTCCACCGTAACCGCGGTCCCGCCGCCAGGGAGGTTGCGTTCGTACCCCCCATAAAGGCGACCTTGGCCCCCTCGGACGGCGCCGCTTCCATGAAGGTGTCTTCCTCACCTCACAAGGAGCCCTGACCATGACCGGCAAGACCGTACTGATCACCGGCGCCACCAGCGGCATCGGCGCCCGCACCGCGCGCTCGCTCCTCGACCGCGGCCACCGCGTGGCCGTCACCGGCCGCGACGAGAGCAGGCTGAAGACCTTCCTCGACGAGGCGGGCCACCCCGACCGGCTGCTCGGTCTCGTCGCGGACGCATCGGACTGGGCGGACACCGAGTCGGCCGCCACCCAGACGGTGGCGCGCTTCGGCGCCCTCGACGCGGCGGTGGCCAACGCAGGATTCATGTCCGGCGACTCCATCGGGGCCGGCGACCCGGCGTCGTGGGCGCCGATGATCCTCACCAACGTCCTCGGCCCCGCCCTGCTCGCGCACGCCGCCCTGCCGCACCTCGAGGCCGGTGGCGGGCGGCTGGTGCTCATCGGTAGCGTCGCCGGCCTCAAGAACTCCCCCGGCAACCTCTACTCCGCCACCAAGTGGGCCACGACCGGGCTCGCCGAGAACCTCCGCCTGCTCGCCACGTCCCGGGGGGTCGGCGTCACCCTCGTCAACCCCGGCATGATCAACACCCCGTTCTGGGGCGGCGCCGACGTCCCGCCCTTCGCCCTGCCACCCCAGCCCATCGCCGAAGCCATTTGCTTCGCCCTCGACCAGCCACCCGGCGTCGACCTCAACACCCTGACCATCCGCCCCCTCGGCCAGCCCGCCTGACGATACTTCGATGGCCGATATATAGTCCGTGCATGATCGGGATGACCGAGGCGACGTACTTCATCCTCGCCGCCCTGATGGAAGAACCGCTGCACGGATACGGGATCATCAAACGGGCCCGTACCAAGTCGCTCGGCGAGGTCGACCTCGCCGTCGGCACGCTGTACAGCGCGCTCGACCGGCTCTCCGAAGCCGGCTGGGTGCGGCTCGACCGCGAGGAGACCGTCAACGGGCGGCCGCGGCGCTACTACCGGATCACCGACGACGGCGTGCACGCCGTCCGGGCTCAGGCGGCGCGGATGCAGCGCGCCGCCGCACTCGTCCTGCGGCCGGGGGGAGCGACCGGCGGATGAACGACGATCTCGAACGGCGCTACCGCCGCCTCCTGCGGGCCTACCCGAAGCAGTACCGCGCCGCGCACGGCGAGGAGCTGATCGGCACGTTGATGGAGGCGGCCCGGCCCGGCTCCCGCCGGCCGTCGCTCCGCGAGACGCGGCATCTCCTCGCCGGCGCCTTCGCCGTCCGCGTCCGGGCCGCCCGCGCGGCCGGCGTGCCGCCGTGGGCCGACGGCCTGCACCTCGGCGCCCTGGTCGTGGCGTTACTCACCTTCGCCCGGTTTCCCGTCCTGCCCTACTTCACCTACGAAGTGTGGACGGTGCTGGGGGTCGTCCTGATGGTGGCACTCGTACGGGGCTGGATGTGGGTCGCGGCTCCTCTCGCGCTGTCCGCCGCGTTGTGGGCGAGCCGGCCCATGATCGCGGGCGGGTTCTTCACCCCGGCGCCCGACATCGGCCCGCTGTTCGGCGACCTCGCGCCCGTCGCGCCGTACTGGGTGATCGCGGCCGTGTCCACGACCCTGGCCGTCCGGCGGGGCGCGACGATGCCCGCCCGGTCCCTGTGGTGGCTGCTCGTCCCGCCGGCCGGCTGGATGCTGCAGCTCATCCAGGTGCCGACGTGGGAGCCGGCCTGGGTCGTCTCGCGAGCCGGTCTGGAGGTGGTGGCCTTGCTGCTGGTGCTGGCCGCCACGATCGCCGCCAGGGACGGCCGCTGGGCGCTGGCCGCCGCCGTCCACCTGTTCCCCGGCCTGGTCTACCTCGCCGAGGACCTGCCGCACACCAGCGCCCGCGGTTTCCTCTACTGGGGAGTGCTCACCGCCCTCGTCCTGGCATCCTTGGCCGCAGCCCGCCGGGCGCACGCCAGGGTGTGAGCGCTTCACCGTAGAAGGCGGAACCACGACCTGGTACGGCGGAGCAGGTCGATGCAGGGGTTCCGTTCGGCGATGGCGTGGCCCTCGTGCCTCACTTCACACCCATGGGTCGCTCTCACCGGGGTCCTGTGACACCCGGCCCTGCGGGGCATCACGCCGCAGATCGGGGTGAAACCATCGGGCGGGTCCGGACAAGTACTCGGTGTCGGACTCGTACGGAAGAAGGCAGGCGACGTGGACCGTAAGCAGCGCTTCGAGGTGATCTACGTTGCTCATTACGCCGACATCCTCGCCTACGTCCGGCGGCGTACCGAGTCCCCCGAGGACGCCGCCGACGCGCTCGCCGAGACGTTCGCCACCGCCTGGCGGCGCTTCGACGACGTTCCTGAAGGGCGGGACGCGCGCCTGTGGTTGTTCGGGGTGGCTCGCCGGGTGCTGGCCAACGGCCGTCGGGCCGAGTCGCGCCGGAGTGAGCTGGTCGAGCGGCTCGGACAGCAGCTCGCCTTGTGGGCGGCGGAGTCCGCGCAGCCCGGCGACGAGCTGCGCGGCGTGCGGGAGGCGTTCGGCCGGCTGAGCCCGGGCGATCGGGAGATCCTCGCGCTGGCCGGGTGGGAGGGGCTGAGCGCCGACGAGATCGCCGCCGTGCTCGGCTGTACGCGCGGCAACGCCCGGTTGCGGCTGCACCGGGCCAGGAAACGGCTGGCCAAGCAGCTGGCGGCGAAAGGCGTGGACGTGACCCGCATCGGCCTGCGTGCCGTCGCGATGACGAAGGGAGCTTTGTGATGCACGAGATCGACCGCCTGGTGGCCGGCATCGCACCCGACCCCGGTCCCGGCCTGACACCGATCGCCAGGGAACTGCTGGACGAGGTCACCGCCGTCCCCGTCGCCGCGCGCCGTCGGCCGAGCGTCCCGAGGCTGCGCAGGTGGGCGGCCGTGCCGGTGCTGGCCACGCTGACCGCGCTGATGTCGTTCGGCGTCGCGCAGGCGCCCGCGTCGGCCGCGCTGGACATCAAGCTGGTGGACGACCACTACGTGATCACGGTCAAGGACCTGGCGGCCGAGCCCGAGGTGTACGAGCGGGAGCTGCGGGCCAGGGGGATCAACATCACGCTCACGCTGGCGGCCACGTCCCCGACCCAGGCCGGACAGCTGTTCGTGATCAACGACATGGACCGGCTGCGGTCGGGCGAGCCGGTGCCCGCTGAGGGGCCGATCAAGCCCATCGACGGTCCCGGGCCGTGCGAGCGGCCCGGCGGTTGCCCTGTGGGCCTGAAGGTGCCGGTCGGCTTCGACAAGAGCGCGCGCGTCATCCTCGGCCGCCGGGCCGAGCCCGGGGAGCGGTACGCGATGCCGACCGGTCTGGCCATGCCCGGCGAGCCCCTGCACTGCGTGGACTACGCCAACCGGACCGTCGCCGAGGTGACAGCTCTGCTGCGCGAGCGCGGCGTCACCCCGTCGTACACCTCCCACGCCCGGCAGCGCAGCTTCACTCCTCCGGACGACTGGTACGTGCTGGACGGCGTCATGAGCGCCGACGGCCAGGCCCTGCTGCTCGTCGGCGACAAGCCCGGCGACGAGCGCCCGCTGCCGGCCGGCTGCTGACTCCTCCCCGGCCGCACGTCCCCCGTGCGGCCGGGCGCTGACTCCCCCATCGCACGGCCCTCCGGCCGCCGTGCGTTCCCCCGGCATGCCCGCACACGATCGGATGCACCGTGCTCGCCGACACTCGCGTGGCGCTGCCGTCGCCGCGCCCTTCCCCTCTCGCGGGCCACCGGCTCTTCGCCGTCCTGCTGGCCCTGGCCGCCGCGCTGCGGGTGCTGACGATGCTCGGCTACCGCCCCGCCACCCTCTACTGGTACGACTCCTTCACCTACCTCGACATGGCCGTGCACCCGGCCCCGTCGGGCTCGTTCCACCCGATCGGCTACTCGCTGCTGCTGCGGGCCCTGCTGCCGTTCCACAGCGTGGAGCTGGTCGTGGCCGTGCAGCACGCGATGGGCCTGGCCACCGGCCTGATCCTCTACTCCGTGCTGCGCCGCAGGTCGGTGCCCGGCCGGGTGGCGGCGGTCGCGACGGTGCCGCTGCTGTTCGACGCCTCGTTCCTGCGGCTGGAGACGGGGATCCTGTCCGACACGCAGTTCATCCTGCTCGTCGTGGCCGGCCTGGCCGTGCTCATGTGGTCACCGCAGCTGTCGGTACGGGCGGCGACCGGCGCGGGCCTGCTGTTCGCCGCGGCGGCGCTGACCAGGACGATCGCGCTGCCGCTGCTGCTGCTCGTCGTGCTGGTGCTGGCGGTGCGGCGGGTGGGGTGGCGGCCGGTGGGCGCGCTGGCGCTGGCGGGTGCGCTGCCCCTGGCCGTCTACGCCGGCTGGTACGCCCAGCACCACGGCCGGTTCGCGATCAGCGGCGCGGACGGTGTCGCCCTGTGGGCCCGCACCATGACGTTCGCCGACTGCGCCCCGCATCCAGCCGCCGCCCGGCCTCGCCCGCCTGTGCCCGAACGGCACGAAGGTGGACGCGGCCTCCGAGTACGTCTGGGCACCAGGGGCCTCGCTCAACCTGCTGCCCGGCGACCGGTTCGCGCACAACGACCTGGCCCGCGCGTTCGCCGTGCGGGCGATCCTGGCCCAGCCGCTGGACTACCTGGGGAACGTCGCCCGCGACACCGCCATCGCCTTCTCCTGGACGCCGATCCCCCACCCGGACCGGACGACGCCCGCCTTCGGCTTCGCCAAGGGCCGATCGGAGTTGCCCGCCCAGCCGCTGATCGACAAGGTCAAGCGAGAGTACGACCCGGACATCCGGGGCCTGACGTCGATCTCGCCGTACGCGGACGTCCTCATCGCCTACCAGTACGTCGCCTACCTGCGCGGCCCCTTCCTGGCCGCGATCCTGCTGCTGGGAGCGCTGGCCGCGATCCGGCGGCCGGGCGCGGCGCTGCTGCCGTGGGCCGTGTCCCTCGGCCTGCTGATCGGCCCGGTCGCGGTTCTGGACTTCGACCACCGGTACGTGCTGCCCGTCATCCCCGTCGCCTGCCTGGCCGCCGCCCTCACCTGGTCGAGACCGGTGCAAGCCTGAAGTAGGCGTTGGCCCGGGGCTGGAACATCAACGTCAGCGCCCCGGCCACGGCCAGCACGTGCAGAACACGGCTCGCGGCGAAGACCCAGCCCACCGCGTCCAGACCGGCCACGGCTTCGACGATCGAGCCGCCCGCAAGCAGGTACTCGATCGGCTCCTTGACCAGCGAGATCGTGCCGAACACGCCGAGGGTGACGGTGAGGGTCCAGCGCGCCCAGTTCGCGCCGCGCCGCAACCGCAGTGCCAGGAACGCCGCCCCCGCGAACACGGCCACCCGGAACCCCATGCCCGGCAGCAGGTCGGTCACCTGGACGCCGTCGTACAGCATCGTGACGGCCATGAGCGCGGCCTCGAAAGCGCCGCACGCCACGGCCGCCAGCCACAGCGTGGCGGCGGTGCGGAGGACGGGCGGAGGGGTGGCGGGTTCGGCGGGGGTGGCGCGGGGTTCGGTGACGGTCATGGCGGCCTCCTCAGGTGCGTGTGATAGCTCCTGAAGTCTTCACGAGGCGACCGGCCCTGATCATGCCCGCGGTCCCCCGACTTGCGGTAGGGAACGCCCTACCTTTGACGGGTGCCGGCGGTGAGGAGTCCGCCCCAGGCCGGTGCCTCAGGTGGTCGCCCAGGGGCCGAGGGCGAAGGCGGAGCCGTTGCGCTGGACCTCCAGGGCGCCCGAGCCGCCGAAGTGGGCGGGGATGAGGAGTTCGCGTTCGTCGGCGGCGCGGGCGAGGATCCGGTGGCGGCTGGCCTCGGCCTGTGCGGGGTTCAGGCACGCGTTGCTGTTGAGGCAGGGGTCGAGGATCTGGACCGGGCTGTGCAGCAGGTCGCCGGCGAAGACCGCGCGCTCGCCGCCCGAGGCCAGCCGCAGCACCGACGAGCCGGGGGTGTGGCCGGGCGCGGACTCCAGGGTGAGGTGGTCGTCGATGCGGTGGTGCCCGTCCCACAGCACGGCCTGCCCTGCCCGGTGGATGGGCGCGACGCTGTCCTCGTAGAGCAGGCGGTCCGCTTCCTGTACGCCGCCGCCGTACGCGTTGGCCGGCCCGTAGTGGAAGTCGTCGGCGGCCGGGATGAGGTACTGGGCGTTGGGAAAGGCCGGCGCCCACTCCCCGTCCGCGTCCACGGTGTTCCAGCCGACGTGATCGAGGTGCAGGTGGGTGTTGACCACGACGTCCACGTCCTGCGGCCGGACGCCGGCCCGCTCCAGGAGGGCGAGGAACTCGCTCCTGGCCCGGTGGAACAGTCCCATGCCGGGCCGCTCGCGGTCGTGCCCCACGCCGGTGTCGACCAGTACGGTACGCCCGCCGCTGCGCAGCACCCAGCTCTGCAGGGCGCTCACCATGCGGCCGGTGCCGGGCTCCCAGTGGTCGGGCGCCAGCCAGTCCGCGTTGGCCTTCCACACCTCGTCGTCGGCGTTAGCGAAGAACTCTGAGGTGGGCAGGAAGGGTGCGTGCCACTCGAGGACCCGGATGACCTCGACGTCGCCCAGGATGATGCGCTGTGGGTTCTCGTTCGTCATGGTCAATGACCCTAGGAAGCGGCGAGTGATCCGCTCAATGCCCGTTCGGCTCAAGAAAATACGAATGCGTATCACTCGAGATATCGTGGATGGATGGACGTGGTCAGTGACGCGATCTCCGCCGTTCATCTCGGGCACCCGCGGTTCGATCGGGTGGGGTTGGACGGGAGCTGGTGCGCGCGGCTGGACCCGTACGACGGCGCGGGCTTCCACGTCGTCCTCAAGGGCGGCTGCTGGCTCCGCACCGACGGCGGCACCGCCGTATCCCTCAATGTGGGCGACGCGGTGCTGCTTCCCCACGGGACCGGCCACGTGATCGCCGACTCCCCCGGCGACCCGGAGAAGGCGATGTCGTTCGAGCGGTGGCTCGCCACGGCGGAGCCGCGCCGGCACGGCGCGACGGAGCTGCTCTGCGGCAAGTACCGGCTCGACTGCAGCCGCATGCACCCGCTGATGACCGAGCTGCCCGAGGTCGTCCACCTGCCCAGCCGCGTGGGCACCCACCTGGAGCTGCGCGCCGCGATCGACCTGCTCGCCGGCGAGCTGGACGAGGTGCGGCCCGGCTCCTCCATCGCGCTGCCGAACCTGCTCGACCTGCTCCTCGTCTACATGATCCGGGCCTGGATGACCCAGACCGCCGGCGGCGCCTGGCCCAGCGCATTGGGCGACCCGGTGACGGCCGCCGCGCTGCGGGCGATGCACTCGCGGCCGGCCGCGCCGTGGACCATCGACCGCCTGGCCGCCGAGGCGGGCGTCTCCCGTCCCACGCTGGCGCGCCGGTTCACCGCCCTGGTCGGGCGGCCGCCGATGGCGTACCTCACCTGGTGGCGGGTGATCAGGGCCGCCTCGCTGCTGCGCGACACCAAGGACACGCTGGCGGCCATCGCCGAGCGCGTCGGCTACAGCAGCCCGTACGCACTCTCGCACGCCTTCGAGCGGGAGTTCGGCACCACGCCGGGGCGGTATCGGGAGATCGTGCGGTCGGGTGCCTTCCCGGCGCCTACTGCGGCGTCCGGCCGCCGACCGGTCGATCGGAGAGCGTGATCTCGACCGTGACGCGCGGGTTGTCCGGCTGCGGGAGCCGCAGGTCACGCTTGAACGCCTCGGCGTCGTCCGGCCGCTCCTTCGGCTGAACGGTGACCTTGACCTGGCCGGTCTCCTCATCGGCGTGGACCGTCATCGTGGCCACCTCGGGACGGCCTTGCAGCCGGGAGGAGATCGCCTCCCGGGCGCGCTGAAGGTCCGCGTCCGAGAAGCCCTTCCCGCCGATCAGCGTGACCTCCAGGGGCAGGGTCCTGGCCAGCTCGATCGCGCGCGCCGGGACGGGGCCCTTGAAGCCGACGCGCAGCCCCCGCTGGTCATCGACGTACGCGATCCCGGAGATCTCGTCGGGGAACTCCGCGCGCAGCTTGGCGAGCACCTCGCCGTTGGACGACTGCGAGCCGTAGCGGTCGATCGCCTCCTCGTAGGAGATGCCCATCGACCGGGCGGCGCTCGCGAGGTCGACCAGTTCGGCGTAGGGGATGCCGTCGATCGTCACGTCCGGCTCGGTCACCGCGGGGTCGTACCCCTCGAAGTCGGTCGGCCTGGGCGATGAGGTGGCGGCCAGCCGGTCCGCGTACCGCTTGACGACCTCCTCCAGCGGCCGGCCCGAGGCCGCCGCCTCGCGCTTGAGCCGCTCCAGCGTTGGCCGCTCCGCGCGGGGCTGCTCGGCCCGCGGCAACACGATGGTCTCCGTCGCGGAGATCACATCGGCCCCCGTCTGACCGCAGGCACATAGCGACGCGAGCACCACGATGACCGGCAAGCGCGACATTCTCCTGCCAAGAAGACGCGCCGGCGGGCGGAAAGGTTCAACTGCTTTTCTCACCACTTCGCTCACGGAAAGTGAAGAAGTCGAGGTAAAAGCCATCGCGCCCTTCTCGGACTTTCCCGTGAAGGATGCCGGGCGTAAAAAATCATCAGGCCCCGGCGCTTTGTTCGGGATTCCTGGGTATGGAGTTGTCTCACCACCCAGGAAAGGAGGTTCAGGCAGCTCGGGCGCGGCTTTTCCGAAGGCCTTCCCTCGCTGGGAGCATGCGCTCATAAACCCTGCTCAGGCAGGCGATGAAACGTCCGCAAAATCCTGCATCAGAATTCCGGAGAAAAAGGCATGACGCAAACCGTGCATCGCCCGTACAATGGCCGGACCGCGCAGACGAAAGAAGCCATCCGGCAGGTTTACGAATTCATCTCCACCGAGTACGACGACCGCATTCCCGGCCTCACTCCGGCCGACCGCCGATTCATCGACACCGAGCTCGACTTCATTCTCGGCCGGGTCGGTCCCGAGGACTCCGTGCTCGACCTCGGCTGCGGCACCGGCCGGCTCACCATCCCCCTCGCGGGGCTGGCCAAGGAGGTCATCGGGCTCGACCTCTGTGACGGGATGCTGGCCGTCGCGCGGCGCAAGGCGGCGGAGGAAGGGGCCGACATCCGGTTCGACCAGGGCGACATGTGCGACCTGCCGTACCCGGACGACAGCTTCGACGTCGTCACCAGCACGCTGGCGCTCATGCACATCCCCCTGGAGGCGCGGGGGACCGCGTTCGCCGAGATCGCCCGGGTGCTGCGGCCCGGCGGACGCCTCCTGACCGGGGTGAAGAACGCCGCGTTCGAGCAGCTCACCCGGGCGGACCGGTTCGCGACGGTGGACATCACCGATGTCGACAACAAGACCCTGGTGTTCACCGGCACCCGCGACGGCGAGCAGCGGGAGGCCCCCTGGTTCAGCTTCACCCCCGACGAGCTGGAGGAGCTGTTCTCCGACGCCGGCCTGCGGCCCGCGCGGCTGCGCGGCAACTGCGTGGTCGCGGCGTGGATGGCCGACCAGATCCTCGCCGACCCCGGCATCTACTCGATCGTCGAGCGGCTGGAGACGGCGCTGAACGAGACGCCGCCGTTCAGCCGGTTCGGCTACTACATCCTGGCCGAAGCGGTGAAGCCCGCCTGACGGGCCGACGGCCGGGAGAGACCGGGAGGACGGTGCCCGTCCTCCCGGTTCTCGCGTGCTCAGGCGGAGGTGGACTCGCGCACCGGCGGCCCTGAGTCGTGCAGGAACGGCGCGCGCAGCCAGGGGAAGGCCGCCGCGCCCAGCGCCGACGCGGCCAGCGCCACCACCGCGAGCAGCGCGAAGCTGCCGCCGCCGAACACCTGGTACGCGGCCGTCGCGACGAGCGGACCCGCGACCCAGCCGAGGTCGGAGATCAGCCCGAACCAGCCGAACGCCCATCCCTGACGTCCCTCCCCGAGCCGTCCGATGACCGCCCGCATGTTGACGTAGACCAGTGGCTGCACCGCCATGAGCCCGATGAAGGCCGCGGTGAACACCCCGTACGCGCCGGTCAGCCAGGCCACCGCCAGGGCCGCCGCCTGCACGGCGAAGACCGCCGCCGCCAGGGGGAAGCGGCGCGACAGGTGCATGACCCGGCCGCCCACCCAGGAGAAGGCGGCGAAGACGGCCAGCCCGGCGAAGAAGCTGAGCGAGACCGCCCGCTCCCCCGCCCCGAGCGGCCCGGTGCCGTGCAGCGGGAACAGCGGCTCCAGCGCCGCGTACACCGCGTTGTTGGCCAGATCGAGCAGGCCGAGCACGACGACGAGCGGGATCAGCGGCAGCCGGGAGAGCCGCTCGGTGGGCGCGCGCGACGGATCGCCGCCCGCCTGGCGCTGTTCGGGCCGTCCGGTACGGCGGAACGCCAGCGCCACCAGCGCGGTGGCCAGCACCGTCAGCACCGCGCCGCCCGCGAACGCGGACCGGAAGTCGATCACCCCGGACAGCGCCGCGATGAGGCCGGGCCCCACGGTCATGCCGGCCACCGCCGCCGTCCCGAACCAGCCCAGCGTGCGGTCGGAGCCGTGCCCCGACTCGGTGCCGAGCTGCGCGGTGAGCCGGTAGAGGGCCGGCATGGCCAGCCCTTCCCCGATCCCCCACACGAACCGGCAGGCCACCACCTGGCCGGAGGTGGTGGCCAGGGCCAGCGCCCCGGTGGCCGCGGCGGTGACGGCCAGGCCGGCGATCGCGATGGTCCTCCCGCCGATCCGGTCCACGAGCCAGCCGCCGAGCGGCTGGCAGAGCGCCTTGGTCGCGGCGAACCCGGCGAAGGCCACGCCGATGAGCACCGCGCTCATCTGGAAGACCGTGTTGAGCGTCGGGACGAACGGGATCAGGACGGTGTACGCCACGTTCGCCACGCCGACGGCGCCGAGCAGCGCGACCAGCCGTAACCGCACGCCGGCCCGGCCGCTCATCCGGGTCTGCCCAGGAAGTCGCTGATGCGGCGGTGCATCTCGGCCAACCGTCCGGCGTAGGCGGCCCTGCGGGCGAGCAGGTAGACCGGGCTCCACAGATCGACCGGGTGGAAGCCGAGGCGCTGCTTGAACTCCAGGTTGCCGCGCCCGAAGTCCACCCACCGGCAGCCGCGCTCGGCGGCCGCCGCAATCGCCTCATAAATCAGGAAATAGTACGGGAAATGGGTCTTGAGCAGCGCGTAGTCGATCCCGGCCGCCCACAGCACCAGGCAGCCGTCCCACTCGAAGGAGAGCAGCCCGGCGGCCGGCCGCCCGTCGAGGTCGGCGCTGAGCAGCCGGGTGCCCGGCACCTCCAGCAGCGCCCGCAGCGCCGCCTCGCTGTAGAGCGGCGGGGTGCCGTGCCGCTCGGCGGACTGGCGGGTAAGCCGGGCGAACGCGGCCAGCACGTGGCCGGCCTCGGCGAGGTTCCTGTCGTGGTAGGTCAGCCCGGCCCGCGCACCGCGCCGGTGGTAGCGTCGCAACCGGCCCCGGTGCGAGGTGGCCAGCCCGTCGAGGTAACCGCCCATGCCGCCCATGCCGCCCGTGCCGTTCGTGCCGCCCGTGCCGCCCGTGCCGTCCGCGCCGTCCGCCAGGCGGACGCGGCACGTGGCGTCGAGCCGGACGAGCGCGTCGGGCCGTGGCAGGGACTCCAGTGCCGGGCCGGGCTCCAGGTTGGTGACGACCAGCGCCTCCGCGCCCCACTCCCCGGCGATCTCCAAGGCTCGTGCCACCGTCCCCGACGCGTCGGGCACCTGGTTGAGGGGGTTGGCGACGGCGTACACGGTGGACAGGTACGCCACCGGGCCCTCCCACACGGGCGGCAGGTCCGCGTCGCCCTCGTACCCGCGCCACAGGGGCGAGTCCGTGACGAGCTGCAGCGTGACCGGCACGTCCCCGGCCCGCAGCCGGACATGGGCGACGGTCGCCTCCATCCCGCCGGCCAGCCAGGCGTCCTGCCAGCGCCCGGTGGCGAAGATCCGGCCGCAGTCGGTGCCGGGGTCCGCGATCGTGGTCACGACGGTCTCCCTTCCTGCAACGGGCAGCGGTCCACGAGCGGGACATTGGCGTCCGGCAGCACGTACTGCTTCCACTCCCGCATCTCCGTGTCGCCATAGGCCAGCTCGACCAGCTGGGGATGCGGCGGCAGGTCGTCCCAGCGGCCCACCCGCTCGTAGATGCGCTGCCGGATGCGCTCCCCGCCCGGGTCATCGCGGTTGGTGCCGAAGAACACCCTTCTGGGCTGGAAGCACATGAGGAAGTGGTCCCCCATGCGCCGGCTGTGCCGCTGCCGGTAGGCGGGGATGCAGGGGAAGACGAACATGGGGTCGCCGGCGAAGCAGAACTCCCACTCCGGATGGTCGGGGTCGCTGGGGATGTGCGCGGGCCACGGCTCCGGGTCCTGCTCGCGCAGCCGGCGCAGGATCTCCCAGAAGCGCCGCTCGTGGGCGGCGAAGTCGCGCTCGCCGTCGTCGGGGAAGAAGGCGATGAGCAGGTGGCGGCGGCGCGGGTGCGCGCGGGAGAGCGCGATGAAGTCGGTCAGGGTCGGGGGCAGCACGCCGAGGTCCTGCTCGCCGGCCACCCAGGTGTAGCGGATGTGGCCCTGGGCCTCGGCGGTGGTGCCGAAGGTGCAGGGGAAGTCCGGGTCGCTGATCACGGCCCGGTAGTCCTCGTACGCCTCCCTCACCCAGCCCTGGCAGGCGCCACCCGTCAGGTCCTCTCTGGTGAGCAGGCGGGATGTTCTGGCCATGGGGGCTCCTCCAGATGCGCCGCGATGCACATTGTTTGCGTGCGTCAAGCACATATACCGCGCAGGGAGGCGCCCTAACATGAGGCCGCTCAGCGGAAGAGGTCGCGCTGGTCGTGGGCCCACTGGCGGAAGGTGCGGGGCGGCCGGCCGGTGAGGTCCTCGACGGTGGAGGTGACCAGGGTCGAGGGCGAGCGGACCTCGGCCGCCGCCAGGAGGGCGTTCACCAGGGCGTAAGACAATAAATCGACACTGAATACGCTTTGACCCTGAAATCCGACATGGCCGATCAGCTCGACCGGCGGCTGATCCACGCGCTCCAGCTCGACGCGCGCGCCCCCGTCGCCGCCCTGCCCGCCATCACCCACGTGGAGACGACCCCGGTTGCCGAGGCCCGCGAACGGCTCGGCCGGCTCCCGCGCTGACGGGCGATTCCCCGTGTCGTTAGACTCGCACGGTGAGCCTGGAGCGAGCGGTCAACCTGTACGGCGCCTCCGCGCTGGTGGCCGAGGACGCCGTCCGCCGCGCCTGGCAGAGCGCGTTGCCCGGTAAGTCCGAGTCGCTGACCGCTGGGCTGGTCGCGCTGGCCACGTTCGGAGACCTGTTCGTCGACGAGCTGAGCAGGGCGTTGTTCCTCACCCACTCGGGCACCACCCGGCTGGTCAACCGCCTGGAGGAGTCGGGCTGGGCGACGCGCCGCGCGGGCGACGACGACGCCGACCGGCGCCGCGTCCTCGTCTCGCTCACGCCGGAGGGCCGGAAGGTGGTCGGCGACGTGCTGGCCGTCCGGCAGGAGGCGCTCACCGCACTGCTCGCCCCACTCAGCGAGACCCAGCGCGAGCAGCTGTCCGGCATCCTGGAGACGATCCTGCGCAGCCACGGCAGCAACGGGCGCAGCCTGCACACCACGTGCCGGCGGTGCGACCACCAGGTGTGCGTGCCGTGCCCGACGCTCGAGGCTCACCGGGCGGCCACCGCCACGGAGGCCTGACGCGCTCAGGCCGCGACCATCGGGGTGGTCTGCGCCAGCGCGATCCGCCAGTCGCCGTCCTCCTTGACCAGCGCGAACGTCAGCGCCCCCTTACGCCCGTCGTTGACGTGCTTGACCAGGTGGGCCAGCGCCACGTCGGGTCGCAGGAACGTCACGCCGAGCAGCTCGTTCGTGGTCAGCACGTCCTTCAGCGGCGTGTTCAGCGCCTTGGACATGACCTCCTTGACCTGGTCACGCCCGCGCAGCCGGACGCCGGTGAAGTTGACCAGCGCCACCTCCTCTGTCAGCAGCCCCGTGAACCCGGCCACGTCGCTCTGCAGCTCCTCGGCGTCGCGGACGACCCGCTCGATGGCCTCGATGTCGGCGTTCATGATGCTCCTCCTCAAATAGCGGAGCGATTCGCTCCGCTCAGCACGTTACTGCGGAGCGAATCACTCCGCAACTGCTAGGATCCGTGACGATGAGCACGCGAAAAGACCGCGCGGAACGCAACGACCGCGCCTTGCTGCAGGCCGCCCGCGACGTGCTGGCGGAGGACGGCGCCCACGCGTCCGTGGCCGCCATCGCGGCCAGGGCGGGCGTCGGCGTCGGCAGCCTCTACCGCCGCTACCAGACGAAGGAGGAGCTGTTCCAGCGGCTCAGCCTGCTCTCCCTCGACCACTGGAACGAGGCCGCCGAGCAGGGCCTGGCCGGTCCCGACCCGTGGGCGGGTCTGGCGGGGTTCGTCCGCGCCTGCATCGAGTTCGGGCAGGGCTCGCTCGCGCCCGTCGCCGGCACCATCCAGGTGACCGAGGAGATGAGCGCGAAGTCCCGTCGCGGCGACGAGCTGCTCGACGAGCTGGTACGCCGCGCGCACGCGTCCGGCGACCTGCGCGCCGACGTGACCGCGATCGACATCTCCCTGCTCATCGAGCAGCTCGGCCGCTCCCCCGTGGTCGACCAGCTTCGTAAGCAGGGCAGGGACGACCTGCTGCCCGCCGCCGCCGAGGCCCGGCGGCGGCTGATCGCGATCGCGCTCGACGGCCTGCGGCCAGGGCACGACCCGCTGCCCGGGTCACCTCCGGGCGATGAGCTGTTCACCGGCCGCTGGTCGGTGCAGGAGTAGCCAGGAGGCGGGCGCGAGCGCGAGCCCTGACATGGCCGGCGCGGCCGGGACGAGCCTGCCCGCGTCGAGCAGCGGTGTCACCAGCGCGACGCCGAGGGGCGGCGTGGCGTGCATGAGCGTACGCGGCCAGGCGAACCCGCGCCCCCGCCACTCGGCGGGGATGCGGGCCACACGCTGTCGGCGGCGAGCACGTGCCGCTTGTCGAACCGGTCGAGGACCGGCCACCAGGCCGCCGACGAAGACGGGCAGGGTGCTCTACCCGAGCGCGCGGCCGCCGTGATCAGGATGCGTGCCCTGCACGATCCGGACGCCGTCCTCCCGGGTGTCTCGGGCGCGGACCGGTGGCGTCCGTGGCGCTCGTACGCGATGCAGCACCTAGAGGGTGCGCAGGTCGTCGAAGGTCTGGACGAGGTGCGCGTCCAGGCTTTGTGACGGGTCGTCGATCCAGGCCTGGAGCGCCTCGTGAAAGGCGGCCCACCCGGCTCGGGCGGCCAGGACGGCCGGCCGTTCGGGGACGCCGCGCTTCCGCAGCGCCTCCGCCATGGCCTCGGCCATCGACGCGCCCTTGGCGAGGTCGCGCTCGCGCAGCGCCGGCGTCTCGGCGATGATCTGGAGCCGCGGCTCGGCGAAGGGCCGGGTGCTCTCGGGGATGTGCCGGACGTCGCGGAAGGCGTGTTTCAGCACGTCGAGCGGGCCGAGGCCGTCGGGTGCCGCGCCCACCGCCTCGACCACGGCCGTGCGCAGGTCGGCCTCGCCGTCGAAGAGCACCTCGCGCTTGTCGGGGAAGTGGCGGAAGAACGTGCGTTCGTTGACGCCGGCCCTGGCGGCGATCTCGGCGGTGGTCGTCCCGTCGTACCCGCGCTCCAGGTACAGCTCCAGAGCCGCCTCCCGGAGGCGGCGGCGCGCTTCTGCTCCGCTACGTGGCACGCAGGAAGACTACCTCAGATGTCAGCCACTGGCCTAACTTGACGCCAGTCACTGACACTACTTATGGTCAGTCAATGGCGCTAAGAAACGCCAGTCACTGACATCATCGGGAGAGCGTCATGCATGTCTTCGTCACCGGCGGCACCGGCCAGACCGGCCCCGCCGTCGTCGCCGAGCTCGTCGCCGCAGGTCACACCGTGACCGGCCTGGCCCGCTCGGACACCACGGCCGCCCTGCTGAGGTCGCTGGGCGCCGAGCCGGTCCGCGGCTCCCTGGACGACCTCGACGTCCTGCGCGCCGGCGCCGAGGCCGCCGACGGAGTCCTGCACATGGCGTACGGCGGCGACTTCTCCGACCCCGACGCCATGAGGCGGCGCGACGTCACCGCGATCGAGACGCTCGGCCGGCCGCTGGAGCACACCGGCAAGCCGCTCATCATGACCTCGGGCACGCTGGTCATGCCCGAGGGGCGGGAGTTCACCGAGAAGGACGAGCCCGACCCCGACGGGCTCGCCTCCTTCCGCATCGCCGGCGAGCGGGCGTGCCTCGACTTCGCGGCGCGAGGGGTGCGGGCGATCGCCGTGCGGCTCGCTCCCACCGTCCACGGGCCGAAGGATCACGGGTTCATCCCCATGCTGATCGCCACCGCGCGGGAGAAGGGCGTCTCGGCGTACGTGGGCGACGGCGCCAACCGGTGGCCCGCGGTGCACCGGCTCGACGCGGCGGTGCTGTTCCGGCTGGCGCTGGAGCAGGCGCCCGCGGGCAGCGTGCTGCACGGCGTGGCCGAGACCGGCGTCACGTTCAGGGACATCGCCGAGGTCATCGGCCGCCGCCTGGGCGTCCCGGCGGTCTCGCTCACCCCGGAGGAGGCCGCCACCCACTACGTCAGCCCGTTCATGGCCAAGGTGTACGCCTTCGACGGCCCCGCCTCAGGCCGCCACACCCAGGAACTGCTCGGCTGGTCCCCCGTCCACCCGGCCCTGCTCGACGACCTGGAGCACGGCGACTACCTGGCCCCCGCCGCAGCGGCGTGACCGCCGCCGGACGGGTCCTGGCGCGAGGCAGCGGACGGGTTCCGAGGTGGTGCGGGACCGTGCGGTGACGATGCGGCGCAGCGTCTCGGCGGAGGTCCTGCCGAGCAGGTCCACCAGGGGGTCGTCGCGGACGGAGGAGCCGGATCACGACGCCATCGGTACGGCTGGCCCTACCCCTAGGGGAAGGGCTGGCCGTCCTGCGGTTGGGGGGTCGCCCGGGTGGGGCGGAACCACCCCGGTTCCTACCGTTGGGGATGTTCCTTCCCCCCCTGCGGCTCCCGCTTCGAAAAGGCAGGCCGATGCCCGAGGTACTCGAACCCGTCCGTCCCGCGGTACGGCGCCTGCACCGCCCGCTCCTGATGATGGTCGCCTCCATGACGCTGCTGCTGGTCGTCTCGGCCGTCGGCATGGTGGCCGACGACCGCGTCCTGCTCGGCGCGTCCGTCTGGGCGAAGCCCCTCAAGTTCGCCGTGTCGTTCATCGTGTACGGCCTCACCCTGGCCTGGATGCTGAGCCTGCCGCACAAGGCGGGCCGCTGGACCTGGTGGATGGCGACGCTGCTGGCCGTCACCGGCATGGTGGACGTCGGCGTCGTCGTGGTGCAGGCGGCGCGCGGCACGTTCAGCCATTTCAACCAGGCGGACGACCCGTTCACCGACGGCATCATGCTGATCTTCGGCATCGGCGTGCAACTGCTCATGCTCGCGAACTTCGTCCTCGCCGGGCTGCTGATCTTCCAGCGGGTCGGCGACCGGGTGCTCGCCTGGGCGATCCGCGCGGGCCTGGCCTTCGTGATCGCCGGGATCGGCCTCGGGTTCTGGATCCCGGCGAGGTCCGCCGAGGTGTGGACGGCCATCGACGCGGCCGGCCACGCGATTCCGCTGGCCTCCCAGCACAACGTGGGCGTCCCGGACGGCGGTCCCGGGCTGCCGCTCACCGGCTGGAGCACGGTCGGCGGCGACCTGCGCATCCCGCACTTCGTCGGCCTGCACGGGCTGCAGGTCATGCTGGTCGTGGCGCTGGTGCTCGGGCGGCCGGCCGGCCGGGTCGCCCGGCTGCGTGCCGAGCGGACCCGGGTGGGCCTGACGCTCGTGGCCGCCGCGGCGTACGCGGGGCTGATCGTCCTGGTGACGTGGCAGGCCGTACGCGGTCAGCCGCTGATCCACCCCGACGGTCAGACGCTGGGCGCGCTGGCCCTGCTCGTGGCCGCCACGGCGGCGGCCGGCTGGGCGGTCGTCGCGGCGGGCGGCCGCCGCCTCAGTTGAGCCAGCTCGCCACCTGCGAGGCGACCGAGGAGTGCCAGCCGAGCGTCAGGTGGTTGGCGGTGGCGACGAGCGCGGTGCCGGCCACGTTGGCAATGCCGGTCCTGGACAGCGCGCTGGTGGTGAACACGACGCCGTCGCTGGGCCCGCGGTTCTCGTTGTAGATGCCGACGACCGTGGGCGACCCGCCGGCCAGCAGGTACGTCGCCACCGACGACGGCACCCCCGCCTGCCGGATCCGCGAGATCAGCGACCCGGCGTCGATCGCCGCCTGGATGCCCGGCCCCGCGGTGAAGAAGCCCTGGCCGCCGTAGTAGGTGGTGTACCAGTCCTGCTGGGTCTGGTCGATCCCGTACGTGCCGTCGAAGCGGGCCAGCATCTGCCGCTGTCCCGGGTAGGCGTCGTACCCGCCGGCCGGCACGAAGGAGAACTCGGGACGGTAGGCGTAGACGCCGTAGCAGGTCATGTGGGTGTGCGGCGCGGGCGAGTTGACCTGGCCGCCGCACTCGGGCCAGATCGACAGGTCGTGCGCCCAGCCGTGCGCGAACGGGTAGTCGTAGCCGGCGTTGGGGCCGCCGATGGTGACGAGCCTGCGGACGTCGCCGGCGTACGAGCGGCCCCAGCTCGGCTTGACGGACGAGACGTACATGCGCGTGGACATCATGCCCTTGCTCCACCCCACCAGGTCCACGGACGGGACGCCGAGCCTGTCCTTGATGACCGCGATGGCGTCGCCGACCTGCTGGGCCTGTATGAAGTTGTCGCCCTCCTTGTGGGCGAACCCGATCGCGAACACCCGGTGACCGGCGTCGACCAGGCGCTGCATCAGCCCGGTACGCGGACAGGTGACGGCCCCGCAGCCGAAGCCGCCCGACTCGCCGGGGTTGGCCCAGGCCCTGTCGGGGTTGTCGTTGGCACCGTGCACCAGCAGCACCGGCGCGCTCTTCGGGTTGGTGTTCCAGCCGGGCGCGTAGTAGAGCAGGAACCGGCCGGAGAAGGGCCGCTTGACGCCGCCGAAGAAGGTCAGCCGCTGGCCGTCCTGGTCGCCGCGGCCGTCCGGCGGGTAGCTCTCCTGGGTGAAGCCGGAGGTGGTGTCGAGGTAGCGCTCCACCCTCGACCAGCCGTTCGCGACGCTGGTGTAGGTGGCCTCCAGGGTCAGGTACGACGGGGTCGCCGCCTGGGCGGGCACCGGCACCAGCAGCGCGGCGAGCAGCACCGCGACCGTCCAGAGGTAACGCATCGAATCTCCTGTCCGCAGGGCACCGGCGACGCCCGCCATCGTCGCCGGATCCCGGCGGCCGATCCAGCGCCGCCCGCCACACTTTCGCCGCGCCGCACGTGTGCGCCCGGCACACCGGACTCAGAACCGGTAGCGCAGCACCCTGACGCCTTGCCGCGACAGCGCGGTGCTGCGGGCGGTGAGCCGGGTGAGCGCCCGCAGGGGCTGCGGGAAGCCTGCCGTCTCCGGGGCGCGGGTGAGGATCTGCTCCTCCTCCAGTGCGAGGCCGGCGCCCCAGGACTCCGGCTCGCGCGGGTCGTCGAAGCCCTGGGCGGCGCGGATGCCGAGCGCTCTGATCGTCGGGTGGTACTTCATCGCCCAGGCCGCGAAGCGGGTGTAGCCGTTGAGCGCGAGCTCTCCCGAGGGCAGATGGCGGGTCAGCGCGCGGGTCATGGCCTGGAAGGTGTCGCCGGGCATGAAGGGCAGCAGCCCCTCGGCGACGATCATCGCGGGCCGGTCGGCGGGGATCTCCTGCAGCCAGTCGGAGCCGGTGAGGTCGGCTCCGACGAGGTGGGAGCGGCCGGGCAGGCAGGCGTCGCGCAGCTTCACCACCTCGGGGAAGTCGACGTCGTACCAGTCGACGCCGGGCGGCGGGTCGCAGCGGTGCACTCGCGGGTCGAGCCCGCAGCCCAGGTCGAGCACCACGCAGCCGGGATGGGCGGCGACGTACGCGCGGACCGCGTCGTCGAGCCTCTTGGTGCGCAGGGCCGTGGCGACGACCAGGTTGGGCTTGATCTTCAGCTTGGCGAAGTCGTAGTCGATGCCGGCGGCCAGCTCGGCCGACAGCGTGTCGCCCAGGATGGGGGCGGGCCGCCCGGCGTCCAGGGCCTTGGCATGAAGGGTGAGCAGCAGCGTTTCCTGGATCAGCCCGAGTCGGGGATGCATGGTGGTTCCTCAGCGGCGTAGGGGATGACGGGTGGCGAGGTCCTGCAGCCAGGTCAGCGAGTCGTGAGCGGCCTTGATCCGCTCGGCGCGCCGCTCGTCGCCGCCCGCGATGGCGAGCCCCTCGTCGGCGATCTCGCCGAACGCGCTCAGGCTCTCCAGCTTGCGCTGGATGACCTTCTGCCAGGCGTCGTCCTCGATGCGGTGGTAGGCGGTGCGATCGCCCGGCCTGCGGACCTTCTTGACCAGGCCGATGGCCGTGAGGAAGCGCATGTTGGAGGTGAGCGAGGCCCGGCTGGCCTGGATGACGTCCGCGATCTGACCGGCGGACTGCTCGGCCGGGTCGCAGATCATCAGCCAGCCGAGGATGCGCCCGGTGATGGGCGGCAGCCCCCACTCCTCGACGCAGAACGCCGCCACCCGCTCGACCCAGCGCAGCGTGCGGTCCTGCTCTTCCTCAGTGGTCATCGTCGTTTCCTTCTGTGGTGATCGTGTGCCGGTTCACTGTGCCACGGCGGCCACCGACCCGTACCTGGGAGCCGGGGTGCTGTCCGCGACCCTGGTCCTGCGCGGATACCGGTCGAACCAGTCGACCGCCAGCGCCTCCTCCATGGCGTACTCCTCTTTATTGCTAGTGATTTCAATCATGACTGAAATAACTAGTATTCTCAAGCCGAGAACCGGTTCGCGCGGCATTTGCGATAGAGAGGACGTGAGATCGTTTCCCTTCCGGCGGCGCGCGGCCCCCGGCGTCACCGCCGACAGCGTTCGGCGGGGAGCTTCCGCGGCGACGACCCGGTCGGCTGGTTGTGGACGATCGCCGTACGCCGGCTGATCTCCGCTCTGCGGGGCCGGGGTTCGATGGGAGCCGAACCATGCCGGTGACCCTGTTCGGGGCGGCCCGAAGCCGCAATTGCGCCGATGGGAGCCGAACCATGCCCGTGACCCTGCTCGAACGCCCCGCACTCACCACGCCCGTCCCCGTCTCGCCGCCGTCCCGCCAGCGGGTGGCGCTGCTGCTGGTGCGCCCCTTCGTCCGGGCCATCGACTGGGCGCCGCTGATCGCGGTCACCGTCTTCACCGCCGGCCTGGTGAGCCTGGTGCGGCACGGGGAGCCGCTGCCCCCGGGCGACGCGCTCGTGCTCCTGCGCGTCTGCGGCACCCTGCTGGGCGCGGCGGCGGCCTTCGGGCTGGTCGACGCCATGTCGGCCGACCTCGGCGCGACCGCCGTCCCCCGCTGGGTCCGGCAGGCGCTGCGCTGCCTGCTGCCCGGCGCCGCCGCCGTGGCGATCTGGTCGGCCGCCTACGCCGCCGTCCTGAGCCGTCTGCCGCAGGGCGCCCTGTTCCCCGTCGGCGACCTGCTCGTCGAAGCGGGCGTCTGCCTCGGCATCGCGCTGGCCGCCGCGGCGACCGCCGTCCGGTTCGCGCCAGGACGGCAGGCCGCCATGGCCGCGGTCGTGGTCCAGCTCGGGCTGGTGCTCGCCACCCTCCTGCTGCCGGAGCAGGTGTGGCTCTGGCCGCCGACCTGCGGCTTCGGCCACTGGGACGAGGCGCACCTGTTCTGGCGGGCGATGCTGCCGCTGCCGTACCTCTGGCTCATCCTCGCCGGGCGAGACCTGCGGCGCTGACGCGCAGGCGCCTGGTGGCCTCCTGGTTCACCTCGAACGTGACCGAGTCCACCACCACGCCGTAGTCGCGGGCCGCGGACTCCACGCTGACGAAGCCGTTGCGGACGTCCGCGGCCACCTGGGCGGGCTCGCGTTCGAACGGGTCGCCGTAACCGCCTCCGCCGCCGGTGTTGTTGACCAGCACCTCGCCGGCGTCCAGGCGGTTGTAGCTGCCGCCCTGCCGCACCTCCCGGTCGGTGCCGGGGTTGAGGATGACGTGGTTGCTCTCGCCGGGCATGCCGTCGCCGATCGGCCACGGCTGCGTCCTGGTCTTGTAGACCAGGCAGATGCCGGTCGAGGGAGCGGTGAAGCGGTACGTACGGCCCACGCCGACCCCGCCGCGGTGCCGGCCGGGGCCACCGCTGTCGGGGCGGTAGCCGTACGACTCGATGAACATCGGCGACTTGGTCTCCAGCACCTCCACCGGGTTGTTGCGGCAGCCCGGCTCCGACAGGTGCATGATGCCGTCCTCGCCGTCGCCGCCCGCGTGCGCGCCGAATCCGACCGCCTCGTTGGTGGCCTCCAGCCACGCCTCTCCGGTACGCGGGTTGACGCCGAGCCCCATCATCGAGCACACGTCACCGCCCGAGCAGGCGGGCACGCGGTCCGGCATGCCCTGGGCCAGTGCCTTCAGCACGACCTCGCCGCCGAGCAGCCCGGTCCACAGCGTGAACGTCGGCATCGGCGGCACCGCGTGCATCACCGACCCTGGCTCGGTGACCACTCGCAGCGGCCGGAAGTTGCCCGCGACGACCGGCGTGTCCGGCGTGGTCAGCGCTTTGAAGACGAGGCTGCAGAACGCCTCCGTCTGGCCGACGGGCAGGTTGATGGGGCCTTTGACGTCGCGTTCGCTGCCGGTCCAGTCGATGACCATCTCGTCGTCGCCGATGGTCACGGTGACGTTCATCTTGATGAGGCGGTCGGCGTCCACGCCGTCGCTGTCCACGAAGTCGTGCGCGGTCCACGTGCCCTTCGGCAGCTTGGCCAGCGCGAGCCGGGCGAGGCGCTCGCCGTGGTCGTTGATGGCGTCCATCGCGGCGGTCAGCACGCCGGCGCCGTACTTGGCGGCGATCTGCTGGGTGCGGCGCACGCCGGTCACGCACGCGGAGACCTGCGCCTGGATGTCGCCGATGGTCCGCTCCGGCATCCGGCTGTTGAAGCGGATGATGTTGAACACGTCGTCGTTCTGCACCCCGCGCCGGTAGAGCTTGGAGCAGGGGAAGAACAGCCCCTCCTGGTACATGTCGGTGGAGTCCAGGACGTAGCCGGGGTCCTTCTGCTTCAGGTCGAGCACGTGGATCCGGCAGGAGGCGAAGCCGATCAGCTCGTCCTCGTGGTGGATGGGCGCGAACACCAGCGGGTCGAGGGTGTGGGCCGAGGCCCAGTACGGATAGTTGAGGATGAACACGTCGCCCGGCTCCAGCGCGTCCCGGCCGAGGAACTCGACCGCCCGCTTGATGCCGTGGTCGTTGCCCCGGGTGAACACCGCGATGCCCGGCGCGTCGGCCACCACGTCGCCCTGGGCGTCGTGGATGCCGATGCCGTAGTCGTGGATCTCGTACACGACCGTGTTGTACGCGGTGCGGCACAGGTTGCGGGCCATCTCCTCGGCGGCGGCGAGCAGGCCGTGCCGGATGATCTCCGTCGTGATGGAGTCCGTCGTGGTGGTGGGGCTCACTGCTGCCTCCCGGTCCTGTCGTTCACGGAAATGACCAGCTCGCCGTAGCGGCCGACGTGCAGGGAGTCGCCGGCGTGGATGACGGACGTGGCCGTGTGCTCGGTGATCACCGCCGGCCCCGCGACGACGTCGCCGGCCAGCAGGTCCTCGCGCGTGTAGACGCGGTATTCGACGTCCGGCTCGTCCGCCGACAGATGGACCTGGCGGGTTCCGGCCGGGTGGGGCTCGCCCGACGTACGCTCCGCCACGGTCGGCAGCGCCGGTTTGTCGACGGTGCCGGTGGCGCGCAGGCGCAGGGTGGTGACCTCGACCGGGTCGTCCATCGTGTGGCCGTACTGCCGCTCGTGCAACCCGGCGAAGGCGGCGGCGACGTCGGTGGCGAACGCGGCGGGATCATCGGGGAAGCCGACGGTGACCGAGTGCTCCTGCCCCTGGTAGCGGACGTCGAGCGTGCGCGTGAGCGCGCGCCGGTCGGGGCCGAAGCCCTCCGATGCGAGCTGTTCGACCGCGGCCGCCTCCATCTCCCGGTAGACGGCGTCGGCGGCGGCCGCGTCGAGCGTGGCCAGCGGCGTGACGAGGGTGCGGGCGAAGTCGTGCTGGACGTCCGCGAGCAGCATGCCGAACGCGGAGAACGCGCCCTGCCCCGGCGGCACGATCACGGTCGAGATGCCCAGCTCCCTGGCCACCTCGACGGCCACCAGGCCCCCTCCCCCGCCGAAGGACAGCAGCGCGAAGTCCTTCGGGTCGCGGCCCAGCTCCACAGTGATCGCACGGACCGCGCCCATGATCTTCATGGTGGAGATCTGCACGATGCCGCGGGCCAGCGCCTCGGTGGTCAGGCCGAGCCGGGTGGCGATGGGCTGCAGCGCCTTGTCGGCCAGCTCGCGGTCGAGCGCCAGCTTGCCGCCGAGCGGGCTGTCGGAGCCGAGGTGGCCGAGCACCAGCGCGGCGTCGGTGAAGGTGGGCGCGGTGCCGCCCCTGCCGTACGAGGCGGGGCCCGGAGCCGCGCCCGCGCTCTGCGGGCCGACCTGCAGCGCGTCCGCCTCGTCCAGCCAGGCGATGGAGCCGCCGCCGGCGCCGATGGTGTGGATGTAGAGCGACGGGGTGTTGATCGGCAGCCCCTCGAACTCCGCGCCCTGGTAGAGGACCGGCTCGTGGTCGAGGATCAGCGAGGCGTCGAGGCTGGTGCCGCCCATGTCGATGGTGATGAGGTTGGGCTCGTCCAGCAGCCTGGACAGCGCCGCCGCGCCGATGACGCCGCCCGCCGGGCCCGACAGGATGAGGCTCACCGGCTGCTCGCGGGCCGCCTGCGCGGTCATCGCGCCGCCGCCCGAGCGGGTCATCAGGAACCGTCCCGAGAAGCCGCCGCCGGCCAGCTCGCCCTCCAGCTCGCGCAGGTAGCGGTGGACGATCGGCTTGACGTACGCGTCCAGCACGGCGGTGCTGGTCCGCTCGTACTCGCGGTACTCCCTGGACAGCTCGTGCGACAGGGTGACCGCGACGCCGGGGGCGACCTCGGCCAGCACCTCGCGCATGCGCAGCTCGTGCCCGGGGTTGGCGTAGGAGTGCAGGAACGCCACCGCCACCGAGCCGTACCCGCGCTCGGCGACGACTTCGGCCACCCGGCGGGCGTCCTCGACGTCGAACGGCGTGTGCACGCTCCCGTCGAACCTGCACCGCTCGCGCACCTCGAACGTGTCGTAGCGCTCCAGCAGCGCGGGCGGCTTGCGGTAGGTGATGTCGTAGTTCGTCCTGCGGTCGGTACGGCCGAGCAGGTAGACGTCGCGGAACCCCTTCGTGCCGATCACGGCGGTGCGCGCGCCCGTGCGGGTGAGCAGCGCGTTCAGCCCGAGCGTCGTCCCGTGCGTGAACATCGTGATGGCCGGCGTGCCGGACTCGGCCAGGCCGAAGGCGTCCATGACGCCGCGCGCCGGCGCGTCGGGGGTGGTCGGGACCTTGCCGAAGCTGAGCGCGCCCGTGCCGGGGTTCAGCTCCACCACATCGGTGAACGTGCCGCCGACGTCGATCGCAAGCCTGCTCATCGTTCCGCCTTTCTCGGTAGTGCGTGCGTGGCCGCGACGTGCTCCAGCGCCTCGGACGGCATCCCCCTCGCGTCGTCCCGGCGCGGCCAGTGCAGAGTGATCTCGTCGAAGCCCGCGTCGCGCAGCCGACCGGCGAAGTCGGCGTAGCGGCCCGGGCTCTCGAACGGCCAGGTCATGTCCAGGGCCACCTGCGCGATCCGGCGCAGCGCGCCCAGCGGGCGGCCTGCTGCGTCGAGCACCGCGTCAAGCCTGCGCCCCTGCTTCTCCACGGCGGCGAACCAGTCCGCCGGCGCGTCCTGCCTGCGGTAGGCGCCGTAGGTCACCCAGCCCTGGCCGTGCCGCGCGGCCAGGGCCATCGCGCGGGGTCCCGTCGCGGCGACGGTCAGCGGCACCCGCGGACGCTGCAGGCAGCCGGGGATCTGCCTGGCCTCCACGGCGCTGTAGCGCTCGCCGCGTACGGTGCTGACGTCGTGGGTGAGCAGGTGGTCGAGCAGGCCGAGCCATTCGGCGAACCGCTCGGCCCGCTCGGGCAGCGAGCGCGGCGGGTCGCCGAGCACGGCGGCGTCCGCGCCCTCGGCGCCGGCTCCGACACCGATGTCCAGCCGGCCGCCGCTCAGGTGGTCGAGCGTCATGATCTCCTTGGCGAAGGTGACCGGGTGGCGGTAGTTGGGCGTGGCCACCTGGGTGCCCAGGCGTACCCGGGTGGTGGACGCGGCCGCCGCCGCCAGCATCGGCACGGCGGCGTGCCAGGGCCGGTCCTTCAAGGGGGTCCAGGTCAGGTGGTCGTAGGTCCAGACGGTGCGGACGCCGAGCTGCTCCGCGGCCCGTACGTCGGCGACGAAGGCCGCGGGATCCCGGTCGGGCAGCACCAGGACGGACAGGTCGATCATCGTCGTCTGCTCGCCACGCTCAGCGCCACCGCGGCCAGGATGACCACGCCGGTCGTCAGGTCCTTGAAGAACGGGTTCGCGTTGAGGATGTCGAACCCGTTGTCGATCAGCGCCAGCAGGTACACGCCGCAGACCGAGCGCCAGATCGCGCCGACGCCGCCGTAGATGCTGGTGCCGCCGAGGATGACCGCGGCGATGGCGAGCAGCTGCATGCCGTCGCCGGCCTGCGGCTGCCCGGTGCCGATCCGCGAAACCCCGATGGCGGCGGCGATGCCGGCGGCCAGGCCGCTGTAGAGGAACGTGTACAGCTTGATCCGGTTCACCCGGATGCCGGACAGCTCGGCGGCCTCGGCGTTGCCGCCGACGGACAGGACGTACCTGCCGAAGGTCGTGCGGTTCAGCAGGAAGCCGGACAGCAGCGCGAAGAGGGCGAGGATGACGATCGCGTAGTAGACCGGGCCGATGCCGCCCCGCCCGAGCGCGGTGAACCCGTCCGCCGGGACGCTGATGAGGAAGCCGCCGGTGATCAGCACGGCGAGCCCGCCGTACACGAGGCTGGAGGCCAGCGTGGCGAGGAACGAGTGGATGCGCAGCCGGGTGATCGCGGCGCCGTTCACCAGCCCGAGCGCGGCGCCGGCGAGGGGCGCGGCGAGCAGGCCGAGCACGGGGCTGCCGAGATGCACCGCGACCCAGGCGGCCACCACGTTCGCGACGCTGAAGATGGCCCCGGTGGACAGGTCGAAGCCGCCGCAGATGACTACGAGCGTCCCGGCCACCGCGATGATCGCCAGCGGGGCGTTCTGATTGAGGATGTTCAGCAGGTTCGTGAGGGTGAGGAACGACGACGTCGACACGCTCAGCACCACGAAGAGCGCGATGAGCATGATCAGGACGGCGTGGTGGCGGACCAGGGCCGGCACGTTCACGCCGGATCCCGCTCGCGCCTGTGCGGTGGCGGTCATGGGGTTCCTTCTGTCGCTGGGGGTGGCTCGACCTCGAAGAGGCGCTGCAGGAGCCCGTCCACGGTCGTCCCCGGGCCCGGCACCTCGCCGATGACCGTGCCGCCACGGACGAGGTGGATCCGGTGGCTGAGGCCGGCGACCTCCTCCAGCTCCGACGAGATGAGCAGGATGCCGGTGCCCGCGGCGGCGATCTCGACGACGAGCTGGTAGATGCGGGACTTGGCGCCCACGTCCACGCCCCTGGTGGGCTCGTCGAGGATGAGCAGCTCTGGCCGGCCGAGCAGCCATTTGGCGAACAGCACCTTCTGCTGGTTGCCGCCGGAGTAGACCGACACGTCGCCGTCGAGCGCGGCCGGGCGTACGCCGAGGCGTTCGACCAGCTCGCGCACCGCGGCGCGCTCGCCGCCGCGCGACAGCACCCCGGCGCGGGAGAAGCGGCCCAGGTGCGGCAGCGTGACGTTCTCCAGGACCGGGCGCAGCAGCACCAGGCCCTGGGCGCGGCGGTCCTCGGGGATCATGGCCATGCCGCGGGCGATCGACGCGCGCGGCGAGGCGCCGGTGACCGGTTCGCCGCGGAACAGCACCTCCCCCGATTCGACGGGGTCGCAGCCGAAGAGGGCGCGGGCGATCTCCGTACGGCCGCTGCCGACCAGCCCCGCCAGCCCGACGATCTCGCCGGGCCGCACCCGCAGGGACACGCTCCGGACGGCGCCGCCGCGCACGTCGCGCATCTCGGCCACCGGCGGCGTGTCTGGGGGCGGCGCCGGCGGGCGGCCGGGCAGCAGCATGTCGACGGGCTCGCCGAGCATGGCCTCGACCAGGCCGGCCTTGGTCTCCTGCGCGGCGGGAGCCGTCCTGATGACCCGGCCGTCCCGCATGACCGTGACGCGGTCGCAGTTGGCGAGCACGTCGTCCAGGAAGTGGGTGACGTAGACGACGGTGGTGCCGCGCTCGCGCAGCCAGCGCATGATCTCGTGCAGGCGCTCGCTCTCGTCGGCGGTCAGCGAGGACGTCGGCTCGTCCATCACGATGACGCGCGCGTCGCGGGCGAGCGCCCGCATGATCTCCACCTTCTGCTGGTCGGCGATCGGCAGCGTCTGGACGGGCGCGTCGGCGGGCAGCCCGAAGCCGCAGATCTCCTCCAGTTCCCGGTAGCGGGCGCGCAGGTCTCCGTGCAGGACGCCGAACGTGCGGCGTTCCCTGCCGAGGAACACGTTCTCCGCCACGGTCAGCGCCGGGACCAGGCACAGCTCCTGGGCGATGATCACGACGCCGGCGTCCTGCGCCCGCCTGGTGTCCCAGCGGTGCACCGCCTGGCCGAACACCTCGAGCTCGCCCGAGTCCGGCTGGTAGAGCCCGCCGACGACCTTGCCGAGCGTGGATTTGCCGGCGCCGTTCTCGCCGACGAGGCCGTGCACCTCGCCTTCGAGGAGGGACAGCGAGACCGCGTCGAGTGCCTGGGTCGAGCCGAAGCGGACGGACAGGTCGCGGACGGTGACGGCCACCGCCGGGGCCGGTCCGTCCATCAATCGGCCCACTCGCCCGCGAAGTCGGGGTGCTCGTCGAGGATCTCCTTGGTGACGATCACCGGTACGGGGCCGAGCGTGTTGGCGTCGACGACCGGGGTGACCGGTTTGCCGCGCACGGCGTTGACCAGCTGCTCGACGGCGGCCTTGCCCATGCTGTTGGGGAAGTCCACCTGGTCGGCGGCCCATTTGCCGGCGCGTACCTGCTTGATGGCCTCCTGGTTGCCGCCGCCGCCCGTGACGTACATCGTGCTCAGGTCGACTCCCGCGCTCTCCAGCGCGACCTGGGCGCCGATGGTCTGCTGGTCGGCGTTTGACAGCAGCACGTCGAGCTTGGGGTTGGCCTGCAAAATGTTCTGCATGGCCTTGAGCGAGGTGTCGCGGTCGTAGTTGCCCTGGCCGGTGGCGACCACCTTGATGTTGGGATGCCCGTCCAGGACGGACCGGTAGGCCTTGTTGCGCAGGTTGTCGAAGGGGAACTGGAGCTGGCCGATGAGGATCGCGACCCGGCACGGGTCCTTGTCCTCGCAGTACTTCACCGCGCCTTCGGCGAGCTTCTTGGAGTTCTCCTCCGTGTTCGCGGCGACCGTGGACACGATGCCCTCGACCTGGGGTTTCAGCTCGGTGAGGTTGGGGCCGACGGGGAAGAGCGTGGTGACGACCGGGATCTTGGCCTGGGCGGCCGCCGGGATCGCGGCGGCGATGCCCACGTTGTCGTTGGGGACCAGCAGGATGCCGTCGTAGGTGCCCTGGCTGGCGACGTTCTGGACCTGGTTGAACTGGGTCTGGCTGTCGAACTTGCCGTCGAAGACGGTCACCTCGACGTCGCCGTACTCTTTCGCCTTGGCGACGGCGCCGTCGTAGACGGCCTTGTTGAAGCCGTTCTGGCTGGAGGAGGCCAGCAGGGCGATCTTCACCGGGCCGGTCTTGGCGCTGGACGGGGTGCTGGAGGAGTAGACCTGGGACACGTCCGAGTTGCAGCCCGCGAGCGTGAGGCTCAGGAGCGCACCGGCTGCGATCACCAGCCTCCGATGGGGATTGGACAGTGACTTCACTTGCACCTCTATCTCATGGTGCGTCTGTTTCCGCAGGTGACGAGCTGTCTTGAGGCAGTACAATGTCACACTGCAACTGGATGGTCAACGGTCCGATTCCAACTCCTTGCCCGCGATCACGCGCCCGACGCGCGGAACTGAGCATGGGGTACTGATGCCGTCAGGCGCCGCGCGGCCGATCCTCGAAGGGTCTCAGCAGCCAGACCCCGTCCTCCACGACGCGCGGCAGAACAACGAGCTGGTGGAGGTGCACGTCTTCGTCGTCCGCCAGCCGGACATCGCCTTCGGCATCGGCGTCACCGTGCTCGTCAGCAACACCTCGCGCACGACCGGCAGCGAGTTCTTCCTCAGCAGCTTCGGCGGCGACTTCTTTCACAACCTCTGACGCTGGGCGCGGTCGGCGTTGGCCATGATGGCGTCGTGGACGTACCGGGACAGGCCGGGCGCCATGTCGTCGTAGTTGCGGCCGACGCGCTCGTTGGCGAGGTACGCCCGCGCCAGCCCCCGATGCACGTCGTGGCCGCAGTCGTGGAAGCGCCGGTGCAGGTGCAGCCGGTGCTCCTCGGCCAGGTCCATGACGGCGGGGTCGCCGGCGGGCAGGCCGGCGTTCATCGCGTCGAGCAGCCGCTGATGGATGCCCGCCTGCTCGTCGCGGATCTCCGCCCAGTCCGCCGCCGAGTACGCCGACGCGCGCCGCCGACGCTGCTCCCACAGCTCAGAACCGCCGAACCGCTCCTCCGCCCGATCGGCGCGGTCCTCCAGCCGGGTGCCGCCGAGGATCTCCAGCCGTTCCCGCGGGGTGAGGGTGAGGCCGAGCCTGCGCGCGTTCAGCTCCCTGTCGATGGCGGCGACCATGGCCCGCTGCCGCTCGATGCGCTGGAGGAGCAGCGCGCGCTGCTCCTCCAGCCGGTCGGCGTCCCCGCGGGCGGGGTCGGCCAGGATCGCGCCGATCGCGTCGAGGCCGAAACCGAGCTCCCGGTAGAACAGGACGCGCTGCAGCCTGCGCAGGTCGTCCGCCGAGTAGAGCCGGTAGCCGGCGGGGCTGCGCTCGCTCGGCTCCAGCAGGCCGATCTCGTCGTAGTGGTGCAGCGTGCGGACCGAGACGCCGGTCAGCTCGGCGATGGCGCCGACGGTGTGCTCTGAAGTGGTCATGCGGTCACTGTGCCGCCTGACGTGGCGTGAGAGTCAAGATCACCAGGTTACGCGGAGCCGGTGCAGGCCGTACACGATGCTGGAGGCGCGGAAGTCAAGCCGGTCCTCGGCGAGGGCGAGGGCGGGGAAGCGGCGCAGGAGGGCGGGGAAGGCGATGCGCAGCTCCATCCTCGCCAGCGGCGCTCCGAGGCAGTGGTGGACGCCGTGGCCGAAGGCGACGTGGCCGGCCGCTCCCCTGGTGACGTCGAGGGTCTCGGGGCCGTCCACCAGGGCGGGGTCGCGGTTGGCGGCGGGGAACGAGCAGATCACCAGCGAACCCGCCGGGATCCGCTGACCGGCGATCTCCACGTCCGTCGTGGTCGTGCGCGGCGGCAGTGACTGCACGATGGACAGCCAGCGCAGCAGCTCCTCGACGGCGGGCTCGACCATGGCCGGGTCGTCGCGGATCAGCGCCGCCTGGCCGGGGTGGCGCAGCAGGGCCAGGGTGCCGAGGCCGAGCATGTTGGCGGTCGTCTCGTGGCCGGCCAGCAGCAACAGCCCGGCGATGCCGATCAGCTCGTCGGTGGTGAGGTCGTGGCCGTGCTCGCGGACGAGCATGCCCAGCAGGTCATCGCCCGGGTCCGCCTGGGCGCGGGCGACCAGGCCGGCCATGTACGCCCGTTCCTCCCGCTGCTCCTGGACGCGCTGCTCGATCGGCAGGGAGGTGTCCAGCAGGCGTACCGAACGCGCGTGGAACGCCGCGCGGTCGGCGGGCGGCACGCCCAGCAGCTCGCAGATCACCAGCGACGGCACCGGCAGCGCGACGTGCTCCACCAGGTCGGCCGGCTTGCCGGCCCGCTCCAGGTCGTCCAGCGCCGCCTCGACGATCTCGGCGATCCGCGGCTCCAGCCTGCGCATGCGCCGTACGGTGAACTCGGGGGTGAGCATCCGGCGCAGCCGGGTGTGCTCGGGCGGGTCGGCGGCGAGCAGCTGCCCGGCCCGCATCCTGGCGCGCTCCTCGGCGTCCATCCGCTCGGTGCCGGGGATGGGGGTCAGGGCGCTGCTGAACCGGGCCGGGTCCGCCAGCACCCGGCGGACGTCCTCGTAGCGGCAGACCACGTACGCGGGCACGCCGAACGGCGTCATCACCCGCACCACGCCCTCGCCGTCGCGGGCCAGGGCCAGCTCCCCGACCGGGTCCAGCCCGTTCCTCCGCATGTGCAGGGGCAGTTCCAGAGCCTGTGTCATCATCCGTCCTCTCGCGTCGTTCGCGGCATGCTGACGACCACGAGACGGCGGCGCCCCGGCCCTTGTGACGGCGCGGCCCTGTGAGGTGGGCCACTCGTTCAGGCGGCGGACAGCAGCGTGTTCGCGCGGGACAGGACGATGTCGAGGACGCGGCCCGCGGTGGCCAGGTCCTCCGGCGGCAGGTCGCCCCACAGCCGGCCGGTGATGCCGGTGATGGCGGCGCGGACCCTCGTCCACTCGGACTTGCCGTGCTCGGTCGGCTCGACGACGCCGTCCTGCGTGGTGCGGACCAGGCCGGCCGCCGTCAGCTCGGCGAGGAGCCGGTGCACGGTGGCCTGGTCGACCTTCAGGGAGTGGGCGACGCGTTCGGCGAGGGCGTCCGCGGACGGCGTTTTTTCGCTGACGACGGTCAGGGTCAGCGTCACCCACTGAGGTTCGGTGATGCCGGTCCCGGCCAGCAGGCGGTCGAGGAGGGCGTTGAGGGCCTTCTCGGTCTGGCCGATCACCTGGGTGCTGAAGGCGGGCATGAAAGTACTCCCTAACTAGTTGGTTAAGCCAACGTTGGCTGCACCAACATTAACACCATTCGTGGGTCACACCAACCATTTGTTAGAGTCGGCTCGTGAACACTCCCGAGGGGCCGCAGGCGGAGCGGCTGCGCAGGCTGCCGAGCAGGCTGACCAACGGTGCGGCGCTGATCGCCAACCGGCTCGTGGACCAGGCGCTGGCCGGGGCCGGCGCCCGCCGCTACCACTACGCCCTGCTCGCCACCCTGGAGGAGTTCGGCCCGGCCAGCCAGGCCGAGCTCGGCCGCCGCACCGGCATCGACCGCAGCGACGTGGTCGCGGCCGTCAACGACCTCGCCGACCAGAGCTTCCTCCAACGCGCGCCCGACCCGGGCGACCGCCGCCGCAACGTCATCACCATCACCCCGGCCGGCCGGAAGCAGCTCGCCGACCTCGACCGGCTGCTCACCGCCGTCCAGGACGACTACCTCGCCCCGCTGTCCGCCACCGACCGGCGGACCTTCGTCGACCTCCTCACCCGCCTGACCGAGCACCACTCCGGCCGCTGAGGAAGTCGCGGACGAGCCGGTCGTAGCGGGCGCGGTCCACGTTCCACGCCTCGGTGTGCCCGCCCCGCTCGAACGGCTCGAACCGGATCGGCCAGCCCAGCCGGGCGCCCGGGGTGACGAGGTCGCACGCCTCCTGGATCGGGTGCTCGGTGTCCGGAACGGTGTGGATCAGCAGGAGGGGCGGCCTGACCCGGGGCGGGTGGCGGATCAGGCTGAGCCGATCGGTGTCGACGCCGGTGCGCCACTCGGTGACCAGCCCGGCCGGCCCGGCCACGAACGCGGGCAGGCCGGCGTTGCGTGCGCCCTGTTCCGCGGTCATCCGTACGTCGATCATGGGCGCGTCCATGATGACGCGGTCGACCAGGGTCGCGAGCGGTGACCGGCCGAGGAGCTGGCCGACGATCTGGCCGCCCATCGAGGTGCCGTACAGGATGAAGCGCCGCGCCCCCATGGTCATGGCGTGCCGCAACGCCGCCTCCAGGTCGCGCCACTCCGCGTCCCCCCGTACGTCCCCGTCAGGCCGGCGGGTCTCCGTCGAGCAGCGCGCGGGCCGTCGTGACGTCGGTGATGATGACGTTGACCCAGCCGCCGGTGATCGCCGCGCGGATGGCCGCGTGCTTGCGCTCGCCGCCCGCCATGCCGATGCGGCGCGGGATCGCGCGCAGCACCTCCGGGTCGATGCCGACGACGCGGCTGTCGAGATCGCTGTGGATCAGCTCGCCCGTCGCGTCGAAGAAGCGCTGGCAGACGTCGCCGACCGCGTGGGCGGCGATGAGGTGGTCCTGGTCGGCGGGAGCGATCGCGTTGCCGCTGTCGCGCAGCAGCGGCGAGGGCTGCACGCTGCCGATGCCGACCAGCGCCATCGTCAGCCGCTGCCACTCCTCGGCCACCGGCTGCATGGCCGCGTCGCCGATCAGGCTCTGGCGGATCTCGGAGCTGCCGACCAGGCCGGGAGCCTGGACGTAGAGCGGCTCGGCGCCGATCAGCTCGGCGAGGTGGCCGAGCAGGCGGTTGGCCTTGGCCTGGACGGCGCCCTCACCGACGCCGCCGAGCAGCTGCACCACGCGGTCGGCGCCCGGCACGCGCAGGGGGTGCAGCCGCTCGGCCACCGACAGCAGGGTCTGGCTCCACGGTGAGATGCCGATCCGCTCGCCGCCCGCCAGGGTCGATTCGAGGTAGGCGGCCCCGGCGGAGCCGATGCCGGCGATGATCTCCGACTCGTCGCCCTCGACGTCGACGACGACCGCCTCGCGCAGCCCGTAGCGGGTCTCCAGCTCCTGCTCCAGGGTCAGGTGCACGCCCTGGGAGACGACGACCACCGTACGGACGATGCCGATCTCGCCGGCCCGCTTGAGCAGCCTGGAGACCTTCGTCTGCGAGATGTGCAGCGCGTCGGCGATGTCGGCCTGCCGGATGCCGAGCTCGTGGTACATGTGCGCGACCTTGGTGATCAGCCGCAGCCGGCCGTCGGTAACGAACCGGCCGGCGCCGCCCGCGTTCACAGCCATCAGGACCCGTCCCCCTCGCCGCCGTGCGGTCTCGTCGCCTGACATTGTCCATCCGGAAGGTCACTTCGTGATGCCGAGCGCGGGTGGCCCGCGGCACGCCGTCGCGGGCTACGGCGAGAAGAAGCAGTTCGCACCGCCGAAGGTTGCTGAACGTTATTGACACGCATCGCGTGGATCAGCCAATCTACGAGCGCGGGAGATTATGCACTATCGAATAATTATGCACTACCGGGAGACTGCGATGCGCCAGCGCAGAGTCATCATCAACACGGACGCCAAGAACGAGGCCGACGACCAGTTCACCGGCGGCTCCCCGGCGATCGCGCTGACGCTCTTCCCGCAGAGCGGCAACCGGCGCGTACGGCCCGCGCCCCGCTTCGGCGCCGACGGCTCCTACCTGCCCGGATCGAACCACCCGATCCGGGGCTGCGAGGAGGTCGACGTGCGCTTCCTGCCGGCGGACATGTTCGCCAAGATCCGGGCCTTCGGCGGAGAGCACCACTAGGACCGCATGCCAGAGGAGATTCGAAGTCGTGCCCATCCTCATCGCGTACACGCTGCTGCAGCGGTGGATCGTCGCCGGGCTCAACGCCGGCGCCACCAAGGGATAAGGGAGTGATGACCATGCCGACCTTCGGCGCAGGTATCTGGCACTTCGCCACCTACAAGGACCGGTACGCCACCGACGGCTACGGGCCGCCGGTCGGGCTGCTCGAGCAGATCGACCGGGCGGGAGCCGTGGGCGAGCTGTCGGTGGTGGACCTGAACTGGCCGTTCGTCGGGTTCGACGGCACTTTGGACGACGTCAAGGCCGCCCTGGCCAAGAACGGTTTGAGCGCGATCGCGATCACCCCTGAGATCTATACGCGCGACTTCGTCAAGGGCTCGTTCACCAACCCCGACCCGGCCGTGCGCAAGAAGGCCATCGCGTTGATGCACGACGCCACCGAGGTGGCCCTGGAGCTGGGCTGCTCGTACGTGAAACTGTGGCCCGGCCAGGACGGCTGGGACTACCCGTTCCAGGTGAACTACCACGACGTCTGGCAGCTCGCCCTCGACGGCCTGACCGAGCTGTGCTCCGCGCACCCCGAGATCAATTATGTGATCGAGTACAAGCCGCGCGAGCCCCGCGTGAAGATCATTTTCCCGGGCGTGGCCCGCACGCTGCTCGGCATCGAGCGCATCGGCCTGCCCAACCTGGGCATCCTGCTCGACTTCGGCCACTCGCTCTACGGGCAGGAGACCCCGGCCGACGCCGCCCAGCTCGCCATCGACCACGGCCGGCTGTTCGCCATCGACGTCAACGACAACATGCGCGGCTGGGACGACGACATGGTCGTCGGCTCGGTGCACCTGGTGGAGACGTTCGAGTTCTTCCACACCCTGCGCAGGAACAACTGGGACGGCGTCTGGCAGCTCGACCAGTTCCCCTTCCGCGAGGACAGCGTCCAGGCCGCCAAGCAGGCCATCCGCTTCCTGAAGGCGATCGACCGCGCGCTCGGCGTCCTGGACGACGAGGCGCTCGCCCAGGCACAGGCCGCGCACGACGCGCTGGCCGCCCAGCGGCTCGTCCAGAACGCGCTGCTGACCTCGATGGCGGGCCTGGAGGAGGCATGACCGACCTCGCCGAGGCCGTGCGCGGCCACGTCACGCTGCCGGTGTTCGGCAGGGTTGACCGGCGCGCCGGCCGCGCGGAGCAGATCGCGCATCTCGCCGAGGCGGCCAGGCAGATCAGGATCCAGGACCTCAAGCTCATCCATCACGCGGGAGCGGGGCACATCGGCGGCGACTTCTCCGCCGTCGACATCCTGACCACCCTGTACGGGGCGGTGCTGGACATCAGCCCGGAACGGGTCGCCGACCCCGAGCGCGACCGCTTCATCCTCAGCAAGGGGCACGTCGCGGGCGCGCTCTACACCACGCTGGCGGCGTTCGGCTTCCTGCCGCCGGCCGAGCTGGCGACGTTCCTGCAGCCGCTGTCGGCGCTGAACGGGCATCCCAACCGCACCAAGGTCGCCGCGGTCGAGGCCAACACGGGGCCGCTCGGGCACGGCCTGCCGGTGGCGGTCGGGCACGCGCTGTCGGCCAAGCTGGACGTGTCGCCGCGCCGGACGTACGTGCTGGTCGGCGACGGTGAGCTGCAGGAGGGCAGCAACTGGGAGGCGATGATGGCCGCCTCCCAGCACCGGCTCGAACGCCTCACCGTGATCGTCGACCGCAACCGGCTCCAGCAGGGCGCCACCGTCAAGGAGACCAACGACCTCGACCCGCTCGCGGACAAGGCGGCGGCGTTCGGCCTGGCCGTGGTCGAGGTCAACGGGCACGACCACGGCGAGCTGCTGGACGTGCTGTCGTCGGTGCCGTACCGGCCGGGCCGGCCCACGTTCGTGATCGCCCACACCCACAAGGGACATCCGATCTCTTTCATGAGCGGCGACGTCGCCTGGCACCACAAGGTGCCGGACGAGGCGCAGTACCGGCAGGCGCTGAGCGAGCTGGAGAAGGAGCGTTGATGCCGCGTACCTCGGTCGCCGACCTGCCCCGCTTCGACTGCAGGGACGCCTACGTCGCCACCCTGTCCGAGCTGGCCGGCGCCGACCAGCGGATCGTCGGCGTGGTCAACGACTCGGTCGGCTCCAGCAAGCTGGCCGGCTTCCGCCGGTCGTTCCCCGACCGGCTGATCAACGTCGGGATCGCCGAGCAGGACATGGTCGGCGTGGCCGCCGGGCTGGCCAACGGCGGGCGCATCCCGTTCGTCTCTGCCGCCTCCTGCTTCCTCACCGCCCGCGCGCTGGAGCAGATCAAGGCCGACGTCGCCTACTCCAACCACAACGTCAAGCTGTGCGGCATGAGCCCCGGCGTCGCCTACGGCGAGCTGGGACCGACGCACCACTCCATCGAGGACATCGCCTGGCTGCGGGCCATCGCCAACCTGACCGTCATCGTCCCGTCCGACCCGGTCGAGACCAGCGCCGCGCTGCGCTGGGCCGCCGCCGTCGAGGGGCCGGTGTTCGTCCGGGTCAGCCGCATGAGCGTGCCCCAGGTCAACCCCGACGACTACGCCTTCGTCCCCGGCCGGGCGGTCACCCTGCGCGACGGCGGCGACGTCACGCTGATCGCCAACGGCACCGTGCTGTGGCGGGCGCTGGTCGCCGCGGAACGGCTGGAGGCCGAGGGCGTCTCGGCCCGGGTGCTGTCGATGCCGACGGTCAAGCCCCTGGACACGGACGCGGTCGTGGCCGCCGCGCGGGAGACCGCCGGCATCGTGACGATCGAGGAGTCGACCATCGCCGGCGGCCTCGGAGGCGCCGTCGCCGAGACCGTCGTCCAGCACCATCCGGTCCGGGTCGCGATCCTCGGCATCCCCGAGTTCGCGCCGACCGGCTCGGCGGCGTACCTGCTCGACCGCTACGGCATGTCGCCTGAGGGCATCGCCGATGCCGCACGGAGGCTGCTGCGCCATGGCTGACCCGCTCATCCTGGCCGTCGACCAGGGCACAAGCTCCACCAAGGCGCTCCTCGTCGACGCGCGCGGCCGGGTCGTCTCCCGCGCGGCCGCCCCCCTGTCCGAGTCGCAGCCGCGCCCCGGCTGGGTGGAGCAGGACCCGGCCGAGCTGTGGGAAAGCGTGCGGCGGGCGGTCGCCGAGTGCGTCACGCCCGCCTGCGCGGGACGTGTCGCGGGCATCGGGATCAGCAACCAGCGCGAGTCGCTGGTGCTCTGGGAGCGCCGCACCGGCGAGCCCGTCGGGCCGCTGCTGAGCTGGCAGGACCAGCGCACCGCCGACCGCTGTCACGGGCTGGCCGGCGCCGCCGAGCTGGTCCGCTCGGTGAGCGGCCTGCCGCTCGATCCGATGTTCTCCGCGCTCAAGGCGCGCTGGCTGCTCGACACCTACGACCCCGACCGGCGGCGGGCGGGCGAGCTGTGCCTGGGCACGGTCGACTCGTGGCTGCTCAGCCGCTTCGGCGGCGAGCACCTCATCGAGGCCGGCAACGCCTCGCGCACCCAGCTCCTCGACGTCGCCACCGGCGACTGGGACGACCGGCTGCTGGAGCTGTTCCGCGTGCCGCGCGAGGTGCTGCCGCGGGTGGTGCCCTCGTGCGCCGCCTTCCCCGCCGCCCGCGGGCTGGCGCCGCTGCCGGACGGGGTGCCGGTGCTGGCGGTCATGGGCGACTCGCACGCCGCGATGTTCGCCCACGCCGGGTGGCGGCCGGGCGTGGTCAAGGCGACGTACGGCACCGGCTCGTCGGTGATGGCCATCGGCCAGGCCGGTCCGACTGGCCAGACCGGCGAGGTCCGCCTCGCAGGCGAGGTCGGCGAGGTCGGCCTGGCCGGCGAGGTCGGCGAGGCGCGGGGCCTGTGCCGCAGCATCGCCTGGGACCTCGGCGACGGCCCCGCGCTGTGCGTCGAGGGCAACATCCGCGCCACCGGCCGGATGGTGAGCTGGCTCGCCGACCTGTTCGGCGTCCCCGTCCCTGAGCTGCTCAAGGAGACCGAATCCGCAGAAGGCGTGCACTTCGTCCCCGCCTTCGGCGGGCTCGGCGCCCCCTGGTGGGACCCCGGCGCCACCCCGGTCATCACCGGCTTCTCCCTGGGCACCCGGCGCCCCCAGCTCGCCGCCGCCGCCCTGGAGGCGGTCGCCTTCCAGATCGAGGACGTCCTGGCCGCGATCGAGCAGGCCGTCGGGCGGGTCCGCGTGGTCATGACGGACGGCGGGCTGACCCACAGCGACCGGCTGATGCGGCTCCAGGCCGACCTGAGCGGACGCGTCGTCGCCCGCTCGGGCGAGCACGACCTGTCCGCGCTCGGCGCGGCCGGCGCCGCCGGGCTGGCGGCCGGGCTCTGGACCCTCGGCGAGCTCGAACGCCGGCCCAGGCCCGCCGACACCTACGAGCCCGGGCTCGGCGAGGCGGAACGCCGCGCCAGGAAGCACGCCTGGCACGAGGCCGTCCGCAGAGCCCGCCCCGCGCAGGAGAGGAGCGCCAGATGACCACGGCGGCCGCCGCGCCCGAGACGTTCGACGCCGCCGGCCACATCACCGGCCAGGAGGAGAGGCAGTCGATCGACTGCGAGCCGGTCACCGCCGGCAACGCCGCCGAGTTCGGGGTCTTCGCCAGGAAGTAGGCGTCACGCCCGCACACCCGCCCGCCCCTAAACTTGGAGCGACGATCAGCGACGATCAGCGACGATCAGCGGCGTGAAGGGCGGGTACGGTGGTCCGGGACTCGGATGGAGTGGGCGACGTCTCCAAGGATCATCTGCGGCTCCTTGCCCGCGTCGCCCGCATGTACCACGAACAGGGCATCCGCCAGCCGGAGATCGCCGCCGCGCTCCACCTCTCCCAGCCGCGCGTGTCCCGCCTGCTGAAGGAGGCGGTCACGCGAGGCCTGGTCCGCACGGTGGTCACGCTCCCCGAGGGCGTGCACACCGAGCTGGAGGAGGAGCTGCAGCGCCGCTACGCGCTGCGCGACGCCGTGGTGGTCGACGTCGAGGACTACCAGGACGACGTCGTCCCCTCACTCGCGACGGCGGCGGCCGCCTACCTCGACGTCACCTTCACCGGCGGCGACGTCATCGGCCTCGCCGCGTGGAGCCAGACGCTGCAGGCGGTGGTGCAGCGGCTGCCGCAGAAGAACGTGCAGGTCGCCGACCGGGTGATCCAGCTCGTGGGCGGCCTCGGCAGCGCCGGCGACCAGGTGCGGGCCACCCGGCTCATCGCCCGGCTGGCCGACCTCACCAATGCCCATCCCGTCTTCGTGCCGCTGCCCGGCCTGGTCGCCACCCCCGCCACGCGCGAGGCGCTGCTCCAGGACCCCGACCTGGCCGAGGTGCAGGCGCAGTGGCGTGAGGTGACCGTCGCCCTCGTCGGCATCGGCGAGCCGGCCTCCGCGCCCGTCAGGGAGGCCGACCGCGACGAGCTCCGCGCGGTCGGCGGGGTCGGCGAGGTCTGCCTGCACTTCTTCGACGCCACCGGCAAGCCCGTCGCCTCCGATCTCGACCGGCGCGTCATCGGCGTCGACACCGCCTCCTTCGGCGCCGTCGGGCGGCGCGTCGCCGTCGCGGGCGGCCTGCGGAAGCTGCCCGCGATCAGGGCGGCGCTCGAAGGCGGCTGGGTCAACATCCTCGTCACCGACCTGCGCGTGGCCCGCCGGCTCTGCTCCTGACCTCCGAGGCTCAGGCGGCGACGTAGCGGTCGCTCACCTCGCCGCGCAGGTGCCCCGGCGGCAGCTTGCGGCCATAGGTCAGCAGGAGCAGGTCCTGCGCCGAGCCGATCAGCGGGACGCCCGTGCCGAAGGACCAGTCGAGGTCGTCGGCGCGCAGCTGCACGCCGTCGAGGTGCGCGCCGAAGAACCGCGCGGTCCTGGGGGTGACCTGTTCCAGGAGGAGGCGTACGCGCTCTTCGGGGACGCGGCGGCCGAGGCCGAGGGCGACGGTGATGTCCAGGCCGTGCACGACGTCGTGGCCGAGCGCCGCCGCGATGCCGCCGACCGGTGGCCGCCAGGGGTGGCGGGCGTTGTCGCGGAGCGCGGCGGCCATCTCCGACGTGGACATGGCGGCCGCGTCGAGGCGGGCCCGCCGGTCGGCCATTCTGTTGACGCCGCCGCCCGCCCTGACCAGCTCCCACAGCATCCTGGGCAGCGGGTAGCGGAAGCCCATCGACATGTGCGCCGCGACCTCCCGTACGCGCCAGCCCGCGCACAGGGTGGGTGCGTCCCACTGCTGGGGCGGCAGGTCGTCCAGGAGCGCCGCCAGTTCCGTACGTTCTGCGGCGATGGCGGAGGTGATGTCCATGTGGCGCTTCTTCCTCGTCGGCTGACTTTCATAACGAGATTACGGTAATAATGAGATTATGAGAAAAACGAGGGCGGAGGCCAAGGACAGGAACCGGCAGGCCCTGCTGGAGGCCGCGCACCGCATCGTCGCCCGCGACGGTCATCGGGCCAGGCTGGACGAGATCGCCGAGCAGGCAGGACTGACCACCGGCGCCGTCTACTCCCTCTTCGGCAGCAAGAACGGCCTGCTGATCGCCCTGGTCACCGACTACCTCGCGCCGCACTACGACGGCCTTGAGCAGGCGGTCTCCCCTGACCTCGGGGCGGCCGAGGCGGTGGAGGTCTTCGCCCGCCACTACCGCCGCACGTGCGACGACCCCGACGCGCTGCGGCGGCTGTCGTTCGAGATCAGCCTCCAGGACCTGGCGCTGCGCGATCCCGAGTTGCGCCCCAAGCTCGCCGCCTCCGTACGAGCCCACGAGGAACGCCTGACCGGGTTGTTGTCCGGCCGCTCCCATGACGGCGGCGCCCTCACGCCCGGGCAGGCGCGACGGCTGGCCACGGCGCTGCGGGCGCTGCTGGTCGGGCTGAGCCAGGGCGTCATCCTCGGCCTGGCCGACGCCGCCTCCGCCGACTACTTCGCCGCCGCCGCCCGCGCCCTGGTCACTCCGGACGTCCTCGGCGCGCCTTGAGAGGTCAGCGCGGGATCGCCCAGCTCGGCGTCCAGGTTCCGGCCGGGTCCGGCCCGGCCCCCGTGGTGGCGAGGTAGGCGCGGAGGGTGGCGAGCGCGGGGTGGGGGCCGTCGCGGCGCCACAGCAGCGCGTGCGGGTAGACGGGGGTGGGGCCGGTGACGGGGATGCGGCGCAGGCCGTGGCCCTCGGGCCAGACCAGTCGGGTGCGCTCCCCCATGAACGTGGCCAGGGCCGGGGTGTCGGCGATGGTGTCGAGGAGCGCGTCCGAGCCGAAGTTGGGCCCGGTCACCTCGATGGTCAGGCCGAACTCCGCGACGAGGTCGTCGTAGAAGGTGGCCCACTCGGTGCCGGGGACGATGCCCGGCATCCAGATCCGGTGCCCGGCGAGCCGGGCGACCGTGACCGACTTCGCGCCCGCCAGCGCGTGGGCGGGGCCGGTGAGCAGCTGCAGCGGCTCGTCGAGGACGCGTTCCGCCGCGACGTCGTCCGGCAGGGGCCGGCCCGGCATCGTGACGGCGCGGAACGACGCGTCGATGGCGCCCGACCTGATGGCGGCGATGGCGTCGTCGATGCCGAACAGCATCACCACGTCCAGCTCGATCTCCGGGTACGCGCGATGGAACGCCCGCATCACGCCCGACGCCGCGCTGCGTGAGGCGAGCATGTCGACGCGCAGCGGGCGGCGGCCGGTGCGCACGGATGCCACCGCTCGTTCGGCAGTCCGCAACAACTCGCGGGCGTGCGGCAGGAACGCTTGACCGTCGATGGTGAGCTCGGCGCCGCGCGGTGCGCGGGTGAACAGCCGTACGCCGAGGGCGCGTTCCAGGGCGGCGATCCGCTTGGAGACGGCCTGCTGGGTGACCCTCAGCTCGGCGGCGGCCTCCTGGAACTGGCCCGCGTCGGCGGCGGCGACGAAGGTGCGTACGGCGTCGAGGTCCATGCCCGGCACTGTACAACCGATCGTTGTACCCGGAGTTGTTTGATCTTCCTGCCCCGCACGCGCTTCGCTGCTGGCGATCATCCATCGAGCAAGGAGCGTCATGCGGGAGTTCAGGTGGTTCTGGGCCGCGTACGGCACCAGCGCGCTCGGCACGTGGCTCGCCTTCGGCGCGTTCCCGCTGATCGCGATCCAGGTGCTGCACGCGGGACCGGCGCAGGTCGCGGCGCTGTCCTCGGTGGGCGCGCTGGCGGGCGCGGCGCTGGCGGTGCCGCTGGGGCCGTGGGTGGAGTTCCGCCGCAAACGGCCGGTGCTGGTCGGGACCGACCTGGTACGGTTCGCGGCCCTGCTGACGATCCCGGCCGCGTACGCGCTGGGCGTGCTCTCCTTCGTCCAGCTCCTGCTGGTCTCGGTCGTCGTCGCGGCGGCCGACCTCACCTTCCGCGCGGCCTCAGGCGCGTACCTGAAGACCCTGATCCCGGCCGAGCACCTGCTGGTCGCCAACGCCCGCCTGGAGTCGACGACCTGGACGACCACGATCGCCGGTCCGCCCCTGGGCGGCGCCGCGATCGCCATGCTCGGGCCGGTGGCGACGGTGGTCGCCGACGCGGTCAGTCACCTCCTCTCGGCCCTGTGCCTGCGCGCGACGAGCGGCCGGGAGGCGCGATCGGAGCGTCCCCGGGACACCGGGCTGCGGGCCGGTGACCTGCTGGAGGGGTGGCGGTTCATCCTCGCCGACGCGGCACTGCGCCCGCTCTTCCTCAACACCGCTCTGTTCAACGGCCTGCTGATGGCGATGGACGCGCTGCTCGCCGTGCTGATGCTGGGCCCGCTCGGGTTCACGTCCTGGCAGTACGGGCTCGCCTTCGCCGCGCCCGCGATCGGCGGGCTGCTCGGGGCACGGCTGGCCAGGCCGCTCGCCGCCCGGTACGGGGCGCACCGGGTCATGGTCGCGGCCGGGACGCTGCGCGCGTTCTGGCCCCTGGGCCTGGCCTTCGTCGGGCCCGGCACCGGCGGGCTGCTGCTGGTGATGGGCGTCCAGCTCGGGCTGATCTTCTGCTGCGCCGTCTTCAACCCCCTCCTCGCCACCCACCGGCTCGCCCGCACCCCGTCCGATCGCATCGCCCGTACGCTGTCCGCCTGGTCGGTGACGACCAAGGTCACGACCGCGCTGCTGACGGCCACCTGGGGCGTGCTGGGCGGTCTCCTCGGCTCTCGCCAAGCCATCGCCGTGGCCGGCGTCCTCCTGCTGGCGACCCCGCTCCTCCTCGCCCGCCGCCCCGCTTCGTGATGGGCCCCTACCTCTCTTGCTTTCGCAAGGCCGCCGAAAGGGAATCGGCGACGGGGCGGATATCCGGCCACTAAAGTGTGGCCCCATGCAGCAACGCACCGGCGCGCTTCCTGCCATTTTGCTGATCATCGCACTCGGGCAGGCGAGTTGGGTGCTGTACAGCACGGTCACCGGATTCGAGGTGGACATCGATCACGGCCGCCAGTGGGCCAGAAATCTCACTCTCGGAATGGTGACGGCCGCCGAGACGACCGGCATCCTGCTCGTTCTCTTCCGGCGCGGCGCGGGATTCGTCATCGCGCTGATCGCCGAGGTATTCCGGGCGCTCATCGCCTGGTGGACGAGCACATCGTCGGACGACGCATTCGTGTACTTGGCCGCCGTCGGCGCGGGGGCGCTGATTTACGCCCAGCTGCTACCCGGTGACCGGAGTGCCGAGGCGAGTCGCGTACCACCCGAGCCGGATCTCGAACCGGCCGGGCGAGAAAGCCGAACGAGCGACACCTTTCTCAGTTATTCGCGCCGACAGTACTATTTCGCCGAATCCTTGATGCTTCGCCTGGAAAGTCAGGCGCTATCCGTGTGGTTCGACACGCGGCGGATCCACGCGGGAGCGGACTGGAAAGAGAGCGTGGACCAGGGCCTGTCGGCATGCACCTCCCTGGTGCTGGTGGCGTCACGTGACGCTCTCGCCTCTCCGAGCGTGGACTATGAGTGGCGTACGGCCTTGGAGAACGGAAAACCCATCCATGTCGTCCTCTTCGAGAACGTCGGCCTGCCACCCGAGCTGAGCCGCGAAGCCGTGGCGATCCTCGACATGCGCAGCCGGTTCGAGTCGAAGGCGAGAATGCTGGCGCGGCTGCTCGCCCGGCCGAAGCGCTACCGCGACAGGACCGCGACGGCGCTGATCCTGCCGCCGAGCGTCCTCTTGGTGACGACCGCTCTGCTCCTGATACTCGCGGCGAGCCTGTTCTTCGACGTCCTCAATGCGCGGACGCTGGTGGCGATCACCACGCCGCACCCGAAGAACATCCCGGAAAGCAGCTCCGCGGGCTTCACGACCCACCTCCTGGGTTTCACTTTTCATGGCTTGCCCAGCAAGGTATTCGCGTTTCTCGGCATCGCCGCGGGCACGTTGCTGCTCACCACGTTGACGGCGTTCCTGCTGACGGCGGTCCTGCGCCGACGGCGGTTCGCCCCTTCCCTGCTCCCCTTGACGCTGCTCGGCTCAGGCTGGCTCTACCTGAACACCAGCTTCCTTCAGCATTCGACCGACCACATCGTCACCAGCATCAGCAGCGGCTGGATGACGGCACCCGCCAACCTGCACTCCTCGGCCTGGCGAGATCTGGACGACATGCTCCTCGGCCGGCACGTTCCTTACGACTCGTCGTCTTCCTTCGACTATGGTTCTCCGTTTCTCTCCGTGGGCGACGCGGCGCCGTTCCTGACGGCCACGAGCGCGCAATGGCGCTGGCCGGCTCTGGTGCTTCTCGCACTCGGCGTGGTCGCGTTCCTGACGGCACAGAACTCCGACTCCTGGTATCGCCGGCTCGCGACAGGAAACGCGTCAGAGAAGGCGCGCCTGCGGCACAACAGGTCTTCCGGCGCCCGCAAAGGGAGCAGTCCCATCCGCGCCGGCCGCCCACCGCGCCTGCTGCATCATCCCGCCGACAGCCACATCGCGGCGGAAATAGCGGACGCACTACCCGAGGGCGTGCACACCGACGGCGACATCGTCCTGCTGACCCAGCACACGGAACTCGCCTGGCTGGAAGACCTCGAACGAGAGAACGCTCACCTCATCTACGTGGTCTGCACCGACATCCAGCCGGCTGACACCTGGGAACGTCTTCATCGTTACCAGTGGTTCGACTATCGCAGCCGCTCGTCCGACAGCCTCGCCCTGCTCGCGCAGGGCTCGGGCCGGCTCTTCCCGGCGCTGCCCGAGGCGTTGACCAGAAGGGTTCTTCCCGGTCCTGTGCGGTACAAGAGCCTCGCCATGAAGCTGTGTGCGACGTGGCTGCTCGCCCTGGCCCTGTTCGGACAGGGCCGGGTGTACAGCGGCTCCGAGCAGGACGCGGTGCTGAGCCGTGTCATTCCGGCGCTGAGCGAGCTGATGTTCTGGATCTGCGTACCCGGCTGCCTCTACCTGTTCTGGCTGGCCACCGAACTCACCTCGTCCCGCACCACGTACGCGCGTTTCCAGCGGCGCCTGAACATCGTCATGGCCGTGCTGTACGTCACCCAGCTGCGATTCCTGCTGTCCTTCGACGACCAGTTCAGCCTCGTCCTGCTCGGTACGCTGGCCAACGTCTTCATGGCCATGGTCTGGTTCACCCCCGACGCCGACCGGATACGACGATGGCTGCCGGAGCAGCAGAGCCAGGCGACCGGCGGCACCCTCGCCGTGCCGTTGCGGCACCGGTTCGCCAGGGAGTCCGGGATCTACCTGGCCCTGTTCGTGTTCTTCTACCTGTCGAGCGCGGCCTTTTTCGCGGACATCGCGTGATCGCCGAGCTGAACGACGTACGGTCAGCGCTGAGCCGCATCATCGGCGCCGGCAAGGCCCTCGCGAGCAGGTGAGCCCGCGAGGGGCGGGTCGTAGAGCGCGAGTTCGGCCGCGTCCGGGGCCTCGAAGAGCGTCACGTACGTCTCCATCCTCGCCCGGCTGATCACCGCCGCCCCCGGCTGACCGTTGCGGGCCTCGACGCGGCGGCACAGCTCGTCGAACGGCGCGGAGAGGTAACGCAGCTCAACGAGTGCACCGGCGTCGCGCCCGACCGCGCGCATCGCGTCCCGCTCCCCCCGCGTCCAGAAGCCGGACTCCATGACCACGCTCTGGCCGAGCCGCAACAGCTCCTGGGCGTGCTCGGCGAAGCGCCGCTCGAGGCGGGCGCGGGTGGGCTCGTCGAACAGGTCGATGCCCAGGCCCTCCAGCCACTCGTCCGGGCACAGGCGCACGGCGGGCACCTCCCGCGCCAGCCGTCTTGCCAGCGTCGTCTTCCCTGACCCGGGCAGCCCGCACAGCAGGATCATCCTGGGCCACGCCTTGATGGACGTCACCCCGGCATCCTCGCGTAACGGGCACCGTCCGGAAAAGGCCTTCCACGTGGTGCGGCGGTCACTCCGTCCGGCGGTGGCTCAGCAGGTCGCCCGGCTGGCAGCCGAGGACCTCGCAGAGCCTGGTCAGGGTGGTGAACCTGATGGCCTTGGCCCGGCCGTTCTTCAGGATGGACAGGTTGGCCACGGTCACCCCCACCCGGTCTGCGAGCTCGGTGAGCGTCATGCCGCGCTCTTCCAGGAGCCGGTCGAGGTGGACGGTGATGGCGTGGGTGTCCGCCTCGGCGGGCATCAGACGGTGCCTTCCAGGTCGTCCCGCATGCGCACGCCCGTACGCAGGACGCTCGCCAGCGCCAGCAGCCCGGCCCCGACGAGCGGCACGATCACCGGGATCTCCCGGGGGAGATGGTGGGACTCGTTCGCGGCCATCGTGTCCAGCAGCGCCATCATCGCGACGTGCTCTATCTGCGGGGCCAGCAGGCCGCCGACGAGCAGCCACCAGCCCAGCAGCCGCACCTGGCGGGCGACCTGCGGCAGGTAGGCGCCTTCGCGCGCCCGCCACAGCAGCCGCCAGAGCAGGAAGAACGCGACGGCCGCCACGACGAAGCCGGGGAAGGTGGTCAGGGCCTGGAGGATGTACTGGCCGGCGTCGGGCGTGCCGTCCACGAAGTGGAGATCACCCGTCATGGCCTTGACACCGGGCAGGACGCCCGCGGTGAACGCCGGCTCGTCCAGGCCGATGCCGTAGCGGCCGGGCGACTGGGCGACCACTTGCGGGTAGGTCAGGCCGAAGAGACCGGCCCTTGAGTAGAGCACCATCCCCGTGACGGCCCCGGTCACCGCGACGAGACCCGCGAAGACCGCAGGTCGCCGGGCCGCTCGACCGAGGATGCTGGGCAGTGCAGCCATCAGCTGAACTCCGTTCCATATCGTTTTTCGATGCTATCGAAAAACGATAGCATCGAAAAACGATATGGCAAGTCGTTCAGGCCACGCCGCCCCAGGCCCTTCGATGCTCGTCCTCCATGAGGTCCAGGAACGTCCGGTAGCGGTTCGCGCCGGGTAGCCAGGGTGCGTGGAACCACGCCTCCCACTCCCCCTCTGCGGTCCTGACGCGCGGGTTGAGCAGCACCCACCCGTCGTCCCAGTGCCCGACCAGCAGGAGGTCGGGCAGGTACTCCTCCCTGATGTGGATGCAGTCCTGCCCCTCGCCGTAGACGAAGTAGAGCTCGTCGGGCACGCTCCGGGGCGTGTGGTCTTCGGGCAGGCAGTAGTCGACGAACCAGGACTCGAGGTCGCGCAGCCAGCCGACGGTGGCGGCGGACCGCAGGCAGTGTTCGTCGTCGGGGTCGCCGTAGCCGTCGGCGAACAGGAGGAACCGCCGGTAGCTCGGCGGCAGCTCCACGTCCAGGCGTGCTTCGAGCGCGCGGACGTCCGCCTCGGTGGCGGGCGGGCGCGGCGGGAACTTCTCCGGGAAGAAGGTGGACCAGGTCATGATCGGGGACGGTACCCGCCGAAGCGGATCGCGAGCAGCAGCGGGACGACGGTCCAGGCGGCCAGCAGGGCGAAGGCGGCCGGGTCCGGCATGATGTCGGGCACCTGCTCGATGAGCTGGAGCGCCGGATAGCCCGGCAGGACGCGGTTGGCCACGTCGCCGCCCGGCAGCACCTGACCGGCGAAGGGGACCAGCCCAAGGAGCACCACCAGCACGGAGATCGCCACGGCGCCGTTGCGGAAGAGCGCGCCGAGCGCCAGCCCGAGCAGCGTGGCCATGACGATCATGAGCGTGCCGCCGGCGACCACCGCCCAGGCTCCGGCCGGTGGCGCCGCCGGGTGGAACTCGGCGGCCACCGTCAGCCCGTACAGGTATCCGGGGATCGCGATGAGCAGCGAGGCGGCGACGGCGAGCCCGCCGAGCACGCCCGCCTTGGCGAGCAGCACCCGCGAGCGCGACGGCGTGGCGACGAACGTCGTGTCGATCATGCCGGAGGTGTGCTCGCCGGTGATCGACATGGCGCCGAGCATGCCGAGGGGCAGCTGGGCCAGCACGACTCCCACGTAGACGGCCACGACGATCCCCATCGCGGCCTGCTCGCCCGCCTGACCCGCGTCCCAGCGCGAGATCACCGTGTAGGCGCCGAGCACGGTGAGCGCGAGCGCCGTCAGCACCCCCGCCCCGAGCGACCACCAGGTGGAACGCAACGAGCGCAGCTTGATCCATTCGGCGGCGACCGCGTTCACGCCGTGCTCCCTTCGATGACCCGCATGAACGTCTCCTCCAGCGACATCCCGGGCCGGACGAACCGGCCGATCTCCGTGTCGGCGACCAGCCGGCCCCGCGCGATGACGACGAGGTGGTCGGCGGTGACCGCCATCTCGTGCATGAGGTGGCTGGAGACCAGCACGGTCCGCCCCTCGGCCGCCAGCGACTTCAGCAGCCCGCGCAGCCACCTGATGCCCTCGGGGTCGAGCCCGTTGAGCGGCTCGTCGAGCAGCAGCACCTCGGGGTCGCCGAGCAGCGCGGCGGCCAGCGCCAGCCGCTGCTTCATGCCGAGGGAGAAGCCGCCCGCCCGCTTGCGTCCGGCGCCGGCGAGCCCGACCAGTTCCAGGAGCCCGCCGATGCGCGCGGGGGAGATCCCGTTGGTCCTGGCCAGCCACCGCAGGTGCGCCTCGGCGCGCCGCCCGCCCTGCACGGCGGTGGCGTCGAGCACCGCGCCGACGTGGGTGAGCGGCCGCTTCAAGCGCGCGTACGGCACGCCGTTCACGGTGGCCAGGCCGGAGGCGGGCCGGTCGAGTCCGAGGATGATGCGCAGGGTCGTGGTCTTGCCCGCGCCGTTCGGCCCCAGAAACCCGGTGATCTTGCCGGGCGTCACGGTGAAGGAGAGGTCGTCGACGGCGGCGCTCCCTCCGAAGCGCTTGGTCAACCCGATGACTTCGATCATGCCGACCACGATCCCCTAGGAGACCCGGCCCGCGTATCGGTCCTGAGACCGATACGCGCCTCCAGGCCCGCTGGTTAGGGTCGATGATGTGCGTGTTCAGCCCCGGCTGCCCCTGCTGAGCCGGATACCAAGCCTGGTCTGGGTGTCCCTCGACACCGTGGTGGCCCTGCTGCTGGCGACCGGCTTCCTCGGGCTCATCCACTGGCGTAATGCCACGTCGCCCGGCCTGCTCGACTTCGCGGTGGCGCTGGCCACCAGCCTGCCGCTCGCGGTCCGGCGGCTGTGGCCGCGGACGGTGTTCGCCGTGGTGCTGATCGGCGGGCTGGGGATGCAGGAGTTCCTCATCCCGCACGCGGATCCGTTCGGCCTGCCGCTCGTGCTCTACACGCTCGCCACCCGGCGCAGGGCGGTGCCGGAGCTGCTGGTGGCCGTGGCGGTCACGCTCTACGGGGTGGTGGAGCTCCCCCTGGGGAGTCAGAGCCTCGATTACGTCGGGCTGGTGCCGGCCATCGTGGTGGCGGCCTGGTCCACCGGCACGGCCGTACGGCAGCGCCGGCTCTACACCGAGCAGCTGGCCGCCCAGGCCGAGGAGCGGGCTCGTACCGAGGCGGCGCGGGAACGGCTGCGCATCGCCCGCGAGCTGCACGACGTCATCGGGCACAGCCTGAGCACCATCGCCGTGCAGGCGGGCGTCGAGCGGCACGTCGGCGACCCCGAGGAGATGCGCCGCACGCTGGGCTCGATCGAGGAGACCAGCAGGTCGGCGCTGCGCGAGACCAGGCGCCTGCTCGGAGTGCTGCGCGACGACGGCCCGGCGGACCTGACGCCCGCTCCCGGGCTCGCCGACCTCGACGACCTCGTCGCGAAGACCAGGGCCGCGGGCCTGGAGGTCGAGCTGCGCGTGAACGGCGAGGTCCAGGGCGAGATGGAGCTGACGGTCTACCGGATCGTGCAGGAGGCGCTCACCAACGTGCTCAGGCACGCCGAGGCCGGGCGGGCCACGGTGCTGATCGAGCGGCGCGACGAGGAGCTGGTCGTGGAGGTCGCCGACGACGGCAGGAACGCCCGCGAGCGGCCCTACGGCCACGGGCTGACGGGGCTGCGCGAGCGCGTGCGCGCCTTCGGCGGCGAGTTCGAGGCGGGCGTCCGCCCGGTGCGCGGATTCCAGGTGAGGGCGAGGCTACCGCTGTGATCAAGGTGCTGGTGGCCGACGACCAGCCGCTCATCAGGACGAGCTTCCGCCGGCTGATCGACGGCGTGCCGGGGTTCACCGTGTACGCGGAGGCCGCCACCGGCACGCAGGCCGTGGCCGTCGCCGCGAGCCAGCCGCCCGACCTGGTGCTGATGGACGTACGGATGCCCGAGATGGACGGCATCGAGGCCACCCGCCGCATCTGCGCCGCGCATCCGCGGGCCCGCGTGCTCATCGTCACAACCTTCGACCTCGACGAGTACGTCTACGGAGCACTCCAGGCCGGCGCCGCGGGCTTCCTGCTCAAGGACACCCCGCCGGCGGAGCTGACCAGGAGCGTGCAGATCGTCGCCTCCGGCGACTCCCTGCTCGCGCCCAGCACCACCCGGCGGCTGATCGAGCGGCACGTACGCCCGCCGGCCCGCCGGCTCGACGTCACCGAGCGCGAGCGTGAGGTGCTCGTCCTGGTGGCGCGCGGCCTGTCGAACGCGGAGATCGCGGGCACCCTCCACCTCTCGATGAGCACGGTCAAGACGCACGTGAGCAGCCTGCTGCTGAAGCTCGGCGCGCGCACGCGGGTGCATCTGGTCATCGCGGCCTACGAGGCCGGCGTGGTCCCGGATATTCGCAGGCCGGGAGGGTAGGGGCGGGGAGGAGGATGCATGCTGGGGTTGCCTGAGGGCATTCGCGGATGCCTGTTCGACATGGACGGTGTGCTGACACGCACCGCCACCGTCCATGCCGCCGCCTGGAAGTCGATGTTCGACGAGTTCCTGCACAAGTGGGCCGGCCGGACGGGGACGCCGTTCGTGCCGTTCGACGCCGCCGCCGACTACGACCGCTACGTGGACGGCAAGAAGCGCGCGGACGGCGCGCGCGGCTTCCTGCGATCGCGCGGCATCGAGCTGCCGGAAGGGACGCCGGACGACCCGCCTGACGCGCTGACCGTGCAGGGGCTGAGCAACCGCAAGAACCAGCTCGTGCAGGCCGTCATCGAGCGGGACGGCGTACAGGTGTTCCCCGGCTCGGTCCGCTACGTGGACGCGGTGCGGCGGGCGGGGCTGCGTACGGCGGTGGTGTCGTCCAGCGCGAACACCGCGCAGGTGCTGGACGCGGCGGGCATCGCCGGGCGGTTCGAGGCCAGGGTCGACGGCGTGGTGGCGCAGGAGCGGCGGCTGGCGGGCAAGCCGGCCCCCGACATGTACCTGGCGGCGGCCGAGGCGCTGAAGCTGCAGCCGGGGCAGGCGGCGGTGTTCGAGGACGCGCTGGCGGGGGTGGCGGCGGGCCGGGCGGGCCGGTTCGGCTTCGTCGTGGGCGTCGATCGCGTGGGGCAGGCGGACGAGCTGCGCGAGAACGGCGCGGACATCGTGGTCACCGACCTGGCCGAGCTGCTGGAGGAGGCGCGATGATCCGGCATCCGGCGTTCACGATCGAGCCGTGGGCCCTGCGCGAGCACCGCCTCGACCTCGACGTGCTGGCGCAGACCGAGTCGCTGTTCGCGCTGTCCAACGGGCACGTCGGGCTGCGCGGCAACCTGGACGAGGGCGAGCCGCACGCCGAGCCGGGCACGTACCTGAACGGCTGCTACGAGCTGCGCCCGCTGCCGTACGCGGAGGCGGGTTACGGCTACCCGGAGTCGGGCCAGACGGTGGTCAACGTCACCAACGGCAAGGTGATCAGGCTGCTGGTCGGCGACGAGCCGTTCGACCTGCGCTACGGCACCCTGCACCAGCACGAGCGGGTGCTGGACCTGCGGGCGGGCACGCTCACCCGCACCGCGCACTGGAGCTCCCCGACCGGCGCCCCGGTGCGCATCACCTCGACCCGGCTGGTGTCGTTCACCCATCGCGCGATCGCCGCGATCAACTACGAGGTCCAGGCCGTGGACCGCCCGATCCGCGTCGTCGTCCAGTCGGAGCTGATCGCCAACGAGACCCGCACGGCCGCCTCCGGCGACCCGCGGGCCGCGGCTCCGCTGCGCTCCCCCCTCATCGAGGAGGAGAACGTCACCGGCGACGACGGCCTGGGCATCATGGTGCACCGCACCAGGGAGAGCGGGCTGCGGCTGGCGGCCGGCATGTGGCACGAGATCGAGGGTCCCGACGAGACGCTGACCGAGGGGCGCGGCGGCGACGACGTCAGCCGCCTGACCGTCGCCACCCGCCTGTCACCCGGCCAGACGCTGCGGGTGGTCAAGCTGTTCTCCTACGGCTGGTCGCGCCGGCGCTCGCGGGCCGCGCTGCACGACCAGGTGGCGGCGGCGCTGGCGGCGGCCCGCCTGACCGGCTGGGACGGCCTCTGCGCCGACCAGCGGCGCTTCCTCGACGCCTTCTGGGACGGCGCCGACGTCGAGGTGGAGGGCGACGACGAGGTGCAGCAGGCCGTCCGGTTCGGGATGTTCCACCTGCTGCAGTCGGCCGCGCGGCTGGAGTCGCGGCCGATCCCGGCCAAGGGCCTGACCGGCACCGGGTACGACGGGCACACGTTCTGGGACACCGAGATCTTCGTGCTGCCGGTGCTCACCTACACCTATCCCCCGGCGGTCGCGGACGCCCTGTCGTGGCGGCGTTCCACGCTGCCGCTGGCCAGGGAGCGGGCCACGCAGCTCGGGCTGGGCGGCGCCGCCTTCCCCTGGCGGACGATCCACGGCGAGGAGTGCTCCGGCTACTGGCCGGCGGGCACTGCGGCCTTCCACGTCAACGCCGACATCGCGCACGCCGTCACCCAGTACGTGGACGCACTCGACGACGCCGTCTTCGACCGCGAGACCGGCCTGCCGCTGCTGGTCGAGACGGCCCGGCTGTGGTGCTCGCTGGGCCACCACGACGCGTCGGGGCGCTATCGCATCGACGGCGTGACGGGGCCGGACGAGTACACCGCCGTCGTGGACAACAACGTCTACACCAACCTGCTGGCCCAGCAGAACCTGCGCGCGGCGGCCGACGCGGCCGAACGCCATCCCGGCCCGGCGGGGCGGCTCGGCGTCACCGAGGAGGAGATCCGCACCTGGCGCGCGGGGGCGGAGGCGATGACCGTCCCCTTCGACGAGCGGCTCGGCGTGCATCAGCAGAGCGAGGGCTTCACCCAGCACGCGCTCTGGGACTTCGACGCCACCGGCGACCGTTACCCGCTGCTGCTGCACTTCCCGTACTTCGACCTCTACCGGCGGCAGGTGGTCAAGCAGGCGGACGTCGTGCTCGCCATGCACCTGCGCCCCGACGCCTTCACGGCCGAGCAGAAGGCCGCGAACTTCGCCTACTACGAGGCGCTGACCGTGCGCGACTCGTCCCTGTCGGCCTGTACGCAGGCGGTCATGGCCGCCGAGGTCGGCTACCTGGACCTGGCCTACCGCTACCTCGGCGAGGCGGCGCTGATGGACCTCGCCGACCTGGAGAAGAACACGGTGGACGGCGTGCACATGGCCTCGCTGGCGGGGGCGTGGATCGCGCTGGTGTCGGGGTTCGGCGGGATGCGCGCGGGCGGTGGGCGGCTGCGGTTCGCGCCGTGCCTGCCCGCGGGCATCACCCGGCTGGGCTTCCGGCTGCGGTACCGGGGCAGCCTGGTGTGCGTCAGCGCCACGCGGGAGGCGACGACGTACCGGCTGCTGGACGGCCCGCCGATCACGGTGCTGCACTGCGGCGAGCGGGTCGAGCTGGGCGAGGAGCAGGTCACCCGGCCCAACCCGCCGCGCGAGGAGCCGGATCGGCAGGTACGCCAGCCGCCCGGCCGCGAACCCCGCCCCCGCTGACGGTCACGCCACGCGGCTCGCCCGGCAGGCGTGGTCACGGACGAGGTCGTGGAACAGGTACCGCCCTGGCGCGGCCTCGCGTAGCAGGCGCGCGTCCAGCAGCCGCTCCAGCAGCCGTTCGGCGTGCGGGGCGCTCGTCCCCAGCAGGGTGGCTGCGGTGCGCGGGTCCACGTTCGCGCCGGCGCCGGTGCGCGCCCCCAGCAGCCGGTACGCGCGCCGCAGGTCGGCCGGCAGCCGGTCGTAGGACCGGTCGAGGGCGGCGGCGACGTCGTGCCGTCCCGCCTTCAGCGCGGCCAGCCGGTCACCGGCGAGCCGGTCGAGCAGGTCCCGCACCCGCCACGTCGGGCGCGCCCGCAGCCGCTCGGCGGCGATGCGGACGGCCAGCGGCAGCGCCCCGCACCGCGCCACCACCTCATGCAGCTCGCCGCGCGGCGCTCCGGCCACCCGCTCCCGCCCGGCGACCTCGGCGAACAGGGCGACCGCCGCAGCAGGGAGCAGGACGTCCAGCGACAGCGCGCGGACGTCCCCCAGCCCGCTCAGCCGCCGCCGGCTGGTGACGATCACCCGGCAGCCGGGGCCCGCGGGCAGCAGCGGCTGGACCTGGTCCTCGTCGGCGGCGTCGTCCAGCACGACCAGCACCCGGCGCCGCGCCAGCACGCTGCGGTAGAGCGCCGCGCGGTCGTCGAGCTGGTCAGGCAGGTCCGCGCCTGGCACGCCGAATGCGCGCGCCATCCTGGCCAGGGCCTCGGCGGGCCCGACCGGGGCCGCGCCCGGCGTGTGGCCGTGCAGGTCCACGTAGAGCTGCCCGTCGGGGAAGCCGGGCGCGAGCCGGTGGGCGGCGTGCACCGCGAGCGCCGTCTTGCCCGTTCCCGCCATGCCGTCGATGGCGACGACCGGCGCCGGTTCCGCGCGGTGCGCGTTCTCGACGACCGTCAGCTCGTGCTCGCGGCCGGCCAGCGCCGCGAGGCCGGCGGGCAGCTGGCGGGGGACGATCGGGCTGACGGCCGGCTCGTCGGCCGGAGCGGCGGGCGCGCCGCGGGCGGCTGCGGCCAGTTGCTCGCGCTCCTCGCCGCACAGCCCGAGCGCCTGCGCGATCAGCAGCACGGACCTGCTGCGCGGCTGGAGCCCCCCGCTCTCCAGCCGCCGCACGGTCCTGACGTTGAGTCCCGCCTGCTCGGCGAGTTGTTCCTGGGTCAGCAGCGCGCGCTTGCGCCATCCCCGGAGCAGCGCGCCCGCCGGGTGCCCGTCGCCGGTCTCCCCTGCGGCGCCGGGCAGAGTGCATCGTGCCGAGTACAAGACGTCTCCCGCGATCCCCCATGAAGGGCTCCGGCGCCGGGCCGGGCCTCTCGATCAAGTGGCAGCACGTCCATCAGAACCGCGTTTGAGCCGTTCAGACCACGGATGGGACGACATTGGACGAAATCGGACGCAACCCGTTTGATGCCCGTGGCCCCCTTTGTCAGAATGACCGCCATGGGCGAGCGGGGCGGTCATCCCAACGACATCTGCCCCTACCAGGGTCTCGCTCCGTTCGAAGCGGGAATGTCCGAGCTGTTCTTCGGCCGTACGCGGGCGACCCGCGATCTCCTCGACCGGCTCGGCCGGCGGCTGGCAGGACGCGGCTCCGTCCTGCTCGTCTCGGGCGCATCGGGCGTCGGCAAGTCGTCCCTGTTACGCGCGGGCCTGCTCCCCGCGGTGGACGAGGGCGAACTCCCGGCCGCCGGGCCGCGAAAGTGGCGGTGCCTGCTCACCACACCGACCGCGACACCGTTCCGCACGCTGGCCGAGGTCTGGGCCAAGGAGTTCGGCGGCGACGCGGAGACGGTGGCCGCTCGGCTGCGCGCCGAACCGTGGCGGCTGCTCGGCGAGGCCGACGGGCGGCCGCTGCTGGTGGCCGACCAGTTCGAGGAGCTGTTCACGCTGGTGGGCGACGAGCACGAGCGCCAGGCGTACGTGGCCACGCTGCACGCGCTCACCGGCGGCCCGCACGGCGCCGGCGTGGTCGTCGGGGTCCGCGCGGACCACTGGGACCGCTGCGCCGCCTACCCGCGTTTCGCCGAGGCCATCCAGGACGGGCAGGTCATCGTCGAGCCGATGACGGAGGCCGACCTGCGCCTCGCCATCACCGGCCCGGCCGCCGCGGCCGGGCTGCGGATCGAGCCCGGCCTGGTGGAGACCATGCTCGCCGAGCTGCGCACGGGCTCGGGCGACCGTCCCCTGGCCGGCGCGCTGCCGCTGCTCTCGCAGGCGCTGCGCAACACCTGGGAACGCCGTACGGACGGCACGCTGACCCTGCGCGGCTACGAGGAGTCGGGCCGGGTCCGCGACTCCGTGCGCCGCACGGCCGACGAGGTGCTCGGGCGGCTGTCACCGGAGGACCGCAAGGCCGCGCTGCGCATCTTCCGCCGGCTGACCCTCATCACGGCGGGCGGCCGGGTGGCGCGGCGCGGGGCGCGGCTGGCCGAGATCCACGCCGCCGCGTCCGCGCACACCCCGCGGCGGCGCGAGCAGGTGGGGGCGCTGCTGTCGGCGTTCGCCGACCGGCGGCTGCTCACCCTGCACGAGGACGGCGCCGAGATCTCCCACGACGCGCTGCTGACCGCCTGGCCCACGCTGCGGCAGTGGCTGGAGCCCGACCTGGCCGCGCAGGGGGTCTACGACCGGCTGGTGGAGGCCGCCGCCCAGTGGGCCGACCACCATCGCGACCCCGCGTTCCTCTATCGGGGCGCGCGGCTGCTCGCCGTCCAGGACAGCAGGCCCCGCTGGGAGCGCGACCCCGACAGCTTCCCGCCGCCCGGGCCCGTCGTGGACGGCTTCGTCGCGGCATCCGAGAAGGAGGAGCGGCGCACGAGCCGCCGCCGCAGGCTCGCCGTCGCGAGCCTCGCCACGTTGTCGGTGCTCGCCCTCATCGCCGCCGCCCTCGCCGCCGGCGCCGCGGACGAGGCGGGACGCCAGCGCAGGGTGGCGCTCTCCCGCCAGCTCGCCGCGCAGAGCGAGGTCACCGGCGACGTCGCCCTGGCCTCGATGCTGGCCGTCGCGGCCTGGAAGATCGCCCCCACCGACGAGGCACGCAACCGCCTGCTGACCGCCGCGACCGGCACCGGCAGGGGCGAGCTCACCGGGCACGTGCGCGGCATCAGGTCACTCGCGCTCAGCGCCGACGGCAGGATCGCGGTGACCGGCGGCGACGACGGCACCGCGCGCATCTGGGACGTCGCCACCCGCGAACAGCTCGGCGCCCCGATCACCCGCGCCGAGTTCGAGTGCTCCGGCGTCCAGGTGGCGCTCAGCCCCGACGGCAGGACCCTCGCCACCGGCTGCATCAGCACCGTCCGCTTCTACGACGTGGCCACCCGCCGCGTGCTGGGCCCCGATCTGAAGCACGACGCGGTCGTGTCGGCGCTGGCCTACAGCCCCGACGGCGGGACGTTCGTGACGGGCGACTTCCGCGGTGTCGTCCGGCAGTGGGACCCCGTCACGCACCGCCCGAGCGGCCCCGCCATGGGGCGTCCCGACCACGGGCCCGAGCTGGCGAGCATCGTGCAGCGGGTGATGTTCAGCCGGGACGGCAGGGCCATGGCCGTCGCCCGGGGCCTGGCCGTACGGCTCTGGGACCCCGCCACCGCCCGCCCGCTCGGCGCCCCGTTCGCCGAGCAGAGCGAGGGCCCCCTCTACGACATCGCGCTCAGCCCCGACACCAGGACGCTCGTGACCGCCGGCGGCGACGGCGCGATCCTGTGGGACACGGCGTCGGGCCGGCGCGCGGGCGCGCTCAAGGACCGCGAAGGCGGCTTCTCCTCGGCCGCCTTCAGCCCCGACGGCACCAGGATCGCCACCGGCGGGACCTCCGGCCGTACCGTGCTGTGGGACACGACCAGCCGGCAGCAGGTCACCGCGCTGCAGGCCAACTACGCGGGCGTGGGGCGGGTGGCGTTCAGCGCCGACGGCGAGCTGCTGGCCGCCGCGAGCGCCGACGGCGTCGTCCGCTTCGCAGAGCCACGCGTCCATCTGCAGGTCGGCACGCCGATGCGGGCGCAGCACGCGGTCGCGCTGAGCCGCGACGGACGGACGCTGGCGACCGCGGGCCCCGGCGCCCGCGACCCCGGCGTGCTGTTGTGGGACGTCGCCACCCAGCGTCCCAGCGGCCCGCCGCTGCGCGCGCCCGGCGCCCGCGGCCCGGTGATCAGCATGATGTTCACGCCCGACGGGCGCACGCTGCTGACGTCCGCCATGGACGGCCTGCGGATCTGGGACCTCGCGAGCCGCCGCGTGCTCGCCCATGACCCCGTGTTCAAGGGCGTGGCCGCCTTCAGCCCCGACGGCAGGTTCGTGGCCGTGCAGCACGAGCAGGAGATCGCGTTCTGGGACGTCGCGAGCCGCCGCGAGTTCGGGCCGCGCATCCGCGTGGACGACCACACCGACGTCATCACCGGCATGGCCATCAGCCCCGACGGCAGGACGCTGGCCAGCGCGGGCTTCGACGCCCGGGTACGGCTCTTCGACATCGCCACCCGCCGCCAGATCGAGGGCACGCCGCCAGCGGTCGCCGGCGGGCTGGTCAACGACCTGGAATTCAGCCCCGACAGCACGGTCCTGGCGTACACGGCGGACGACAACGCCGTGCGGCTGTGGGACGTGCCACGCCGCCGCACCAAGGGCGTCGCCCTGGTGCCGAAGGACGCCGCGCCCACCACGGTCGCGTTCAGCCCCGACGGCCAGGTGCTGGCCACCGGGCTGCAGGGCGGCGACGTGCTGCTGTGGGACCTGCGCGTGTACCGGCCGCTCGGCCATCCGATGACCGGCCACACGCGCGGCGTGGCCGCGCTCGCCTACTCCCCCGACGGCACGAAGGTGGCCTCGGTCTCCGGCGACGGGACCGCGCGGCTGTGGGACGCCCGCACGCCCGCCGACCTCGTCGCCGCGGCCTGCGCCAACGCCGGCCGCTGGCTCACCCGCGGCGAGTGGGCGACGCTCGTGCCCGAGGAGGAGTTCCGCCCGACGTGTACGTGACGCTCGATCGCACCCATCACATCAGGGGAAGGGCCGGCATGTTCCTGCGAGGGCTGAGACGGCGGACGGGCAGGCCGGTGCCCGAGCTGGTGGACCTGTTCCGGTCGATCATCGACGGGGGCCGCGACTTCCATCCGATCGCCTCCGACTTCCTCGAGCACTTCATGGACGGCGCCGGCGAGTCGCGGACGATGTCGCTGCGCTGGCTGCGCTCGTTCAAGGTGATCAAGAAGGCCGAGCGCAAGAACCAGCGCCGCTTCGAACGCCAGCTCCTGCGCCGGGCCGGCACGCTGGAGGAGCACGGGTCGGCCTGGCTGCACGACTACTGGGACGCCCGTATCAACGCCTTCATCGGCACCGAGCTGTTCTACGTCAGCCGCATGAGCCTGCTGCGCTCGCAGGGCTCGTTCATGCTGACCAGGCAGGGGCGGGAGGTGCGGGTGTCCGGCACCGTACGGCACCGCTGGTTCGACCCCTACGACTGGGACCGCGGGCGCTGGGTCTACATCCCCCGGCACGGGTTCGTGCCCATCGCGGTCGGGCGTGACCTGGTGGAGGCCGACGAGGCGCGCAACTTCCTGATGGAGGCGCGGCACGTCCAGACTGTGGAGGGGGTGTGCGTCCCCGGCCGGTGGCGGGGGCGGGCGACGTTCACGTGGGCGCTGGTCAGGACGGGAGAGCAGTGAGCGAGGATCGTCCCCTTCCGCCCGATCCGGCGCAGGCGGGTGACACGGCGGAGTTCGTCGCGGCGCTCGTACGGCTCAGGCAGTGGGCGGGCGAACCGTCGCTGAGCCGGCTGCGGGCGCTGGGCGGGCAGGTCACGGCGGCGGACGGCGCCCTGGTGGACGCGCTGCCGAAGAGCACGACCTCGCACGTGCTGCGGCAGACCGATCGGCTGCCGCGCTGGGAGTTCGTACGGGCGTTCGTCACGGCCTGCCTGCGGTCCTGCGAGCATCCCGAGGAGCTGATCGGGGGGGAGCTGGAACGCTGGCGCGCGGCCAGGGCCGCCCTCGCCGGCCCCGCCACTCCCCCGTCGGCCGGCTCCCCAGCGACCGCTCCCCCTCCGGACGCTCCCCCTCCGGACGCGGCTCCTTCCCCAGCGGCTCCTCAGGACGCGGCTCCTTCCTCAGCGGCCCCTCCCCCACAAGGCCCTACGCCGGAGGCGCCGCCGCCGCAGGCCCTTTCGCCGGAGGCCCCCTACGCGGGCTCCGGCCGCGACCCGGCGGTCGATCTGCTCGTGCGCCGGGTGCTGCGCGAGGAGGACAGGGCACGGAAAGGACTGCTGGGCGGTTACGACATCGCGCCCGTCTCCTTCGGCCCGAGCCTGGACGACCTGCACACCATCGGCCGGTTCTTCACCGCCCTGCACCCCCAGCGGCTGCTGGTCGTGGGCGAGTCGGGCGCAGGGAAGACGGTCCTGGCGATCGAGCTGGTGCTGCAGCTCCTGGAGTCGCCGCTGGCCACCGGCCGCCCCCCGCGTACGGTCCCGGTCCGCCTGAACGCCGCCCGCTGGACCCCGGGCAGGCCCTTCGAGAGCTGGCTGGCCGAGCAGCTCGTGCATGACTTCGGGCTCGCGGCCGGCGACGCGCACCGGCTCGTACGCGACCGCAGGGTCCTGCCCGTGGTGGACGGGCTGGACGAGCTGGACCCCGACCCGCCCGCCGGCCCGCCGCGCCGGGCGATGGGCCTGCTGGGCGAGCTCAACCGCTACAGCGACCTGTCCGGGCGCCGGGCGGGGGCGGTCGTCGTGACCTGCCGCGCCGACCGGCACGCCGAGCTGCGCGCGGCCGGCGTGTGGCTGGACAACGCGACCGTGATCCGGCTGCACGACCTGAGCGTGGAGCAGATCGCCGTCTACCTGAAGGCGCGCTGGCCCGACGGCCACCCGTGTGCCGACCATCGTGACGGCATCCAGGCGGCGCTGTCGGGGCCCGACGGCCGGGCCGTGCACCTCGCGCTCGCGACGCCGTGGCGGCTGCTGCTGACCGCGACGGCCGTGGAGTCCGGCGCGGACCCGTACGAGCTGCTGCGGGTCGACCCGCACGCCGACTCGCGCGCCGGGGCCGAGGTGATCGCCCGGCGGCTGCTGGAGGCGTACGTGCCGGCCGCGACCCGGCTGACGCCCAGGGCCGCGTACGGGACCGCGTACCAGCCGGAGCAGGTGCGGGCGTGGCTGGAGCACCTGGCGGCGCACCTGCGCCGGCAGGCCGGACACGACGCGCGCTCCGACCGGCCGCCCCCGGGGCTGACGGCGATCGACCTCGTCCCTCACCTGCTGTGGCCGATCGGCGGCCGATTCCTGGTGCGGGCGCTGCACGGCGTGTGCGCGGTGACGCTCGCGGTCGTCGCCATGGTCTCGTTCTGGACCGGCTCGGCGGCCGGTGACGTGGGCGGTGACGTGGGCGGTGACGTTGGCGGGGGCGCCGAGCAGGCGCTCACCTTGGCGCTCATGACGTCCTGGGTGGCGATCGTGACCGGCCTGTCGCTGTCGCCGTGGCCGGCCGCCGCCGGCGGGCGGGCCAACGTACCGCGACGGCGGCGGTTGATCGGCGCGCTGCTCGGCGGGCTGGCCGGGCTGCCCGTCGGCGTGCTGGGCGGGCTGGCCGGGCTGCTGCTCACCGGCGGGACGGTGTTCGGGCCGCTGTTCGCCGTCGTCGCGGGCGGCACCGGCGGGCTGGCGCTCGGGACGGTCATCGGGCTGACCGCCGCGGGCCGGGTCGGCGCCGGCCGCATGACGGTGGCCGAGGCGATCCGCGCCGAGCCGATCACGCTGATGGGGTTCGGGCTGTGCGGGGCGCTCACCGGGCTGGCGCCGCTGCGGCTGGCGCACGCCGGGCCGGTGGAGCTGGTCGCGGGGCTGGGCGGGGCGTTCGTGCTGGCGTTCGCGCTCGGGGTCGTCTTCAAGATCACTACTGGTGGGTGGAGCATGGACGCCGAGCTGGCCCATCCGCGTGAGGCCCTGCGCCGCAACCCGACCATCGGGATGGCCTTCGGGCTGACCGGCGGGATCGCGGCGTTCCTGGTGTTCGTGATGAGCCAGGATCTGGTCGTGTCGCTGCTGTGCGCGGTCGTCGGGGGTGTCTCCTTCGGTTTGAGCTTCGGCGCCGTGGCGTGGACCCGTACGATGATCGGCCTCATCGTCGCGGCCACGCGGGGGCTGCTGCCGCTGCGGCTGTGGAGCTTCCTCGACTGGGCGTGCGAGGCTCGGCTGCTGCGGGTCAGCGGTGCGACGTACCAGTTCAGGCACCGCGAGCTGCAGGACTTCCTGACGCCCGCCGACTGAGGAACAATCGTCCAATCCATCCCGGGCGCCGGGCGGTGACACTGGTTCCCCACATCTGTCGTTCTGAAGGGGTGGTTGCTCATGCGCGTGCTCATCTCCGGCGCGGGGGTGGCCGGGCCGGTGCTGGCGTACTGGCTGGTCAGGCATGGTCTCTCGGTGACCGTCGTCGAGCGGTCACCGGAGCTGCGCAAGAGCGGGGGGCACGCGGTCGATCTGTTCCGGCCGGCGGTGGATCTACCACGATGCCGCCTCTGACGACGTCGAGTACGTCTTCGGCGACGCCATCACCGCCATCTCGCCCGACGGCGAGGTGCGGTTCGAGCACGCCGGGCCGCGCCGCTTCGGCCTCGTCGTCGGAGCGGACGGGCTGCACTCCGGCGTGCGCCGTCTCGTCTTCGGCGACGCCGCAAGCAGCTTCATCGGCGCCTACTTCGGCGTGCTGTCCCTGCCCGGCCGCTGCGGCCTGGACGGCGAGCTGCGCATCCACGTCGGCGTGGGCCGCACCGCCGGCGTGTACGGCGCGCGGCACCTCGACGAGGCGCGGGTGCTGTTCCTGTTCCGCGGTGAGCCGCTCGACTACCACCACCGGGACGTGGCCCGGCAGAAGGATCTGCTGCGCGCCGCCTTTCAGGGCATGCACCCCGAGGTGGACGGCTGGCTCGCCGGGCTCGGCAAGGCACCCGCGTTCTACTTCGACTCGATCACCCAGCTCCGCATGGACACCTGGTCACGCGGCCGGGTCACGCTCGTCGGCGACGCCGGCTACTGCCCCGGCCCTGCCGTGGGCGGCAGCACCAGCCTGGCCGTCGTGGGCGCGTACGTGCTCGCCGGGGAGCTGGCCCGGGCGGACGGCGACCACGCGCGCGCCTTCCCCGCCTACGAGCGGGCCATGGCGGAACACGTACGCGGCAGCCGCGAGGTCGCCCTGAGCGCCGCCCGCACCCTGGTCCCGACGTCCCGGCTGGGCGTGTGGGGCCTGGCCCAGGGCGCCCGCCTGATCTCCGCCCTGCCCGCCGGCCCCAGCCGCGCCCTGACCCGCCTGGCCAGCAAGACCGCCCGCCTCCACGACTCCATCACCGTCCCCGCCTACCCCGGCCGCTGAGGGCCGTGACACGGCACGGACGAACGTGCGGACGGCTCACCGGCGGGATTATGTCGAGCAGTCCTGGTCCCGCCTCGCCGCGCAGGACGTAGGCCGGCTTCCACGCCAGGTTGTGCGCGTCCGCGACGCCGGTGTTCAATCCGAATGCGCCCAGCGGCGGCACGGCGTGGGCGGCGTCGCCCACGAGGAACACCGGCCCGGCGGAGAACGAGTCGGACACCTGGGCGCGGGGCCGCCACGGCAGCACGCTGACGATCCCCACCTCCACCGACGGGTCGCCGATGGCTCCAAGCACCAGGTCGGTAGCACCAGAGGCGTCGCCGGTGGTGTGGAAGACCCATTCCTTCTCGCCGTCGATCGTCACGATCACGCCGCGGCCACCGGGATGCCGTAGTCCCGCGAGTGCACGATGAGCCCGTCGCGGACGGTGATCACCATGATGTACGCCGTCGCGAACGGCTCGCCGGTGGCGATGACCGTGCCGTACAGGGTGTATTCGGCGATCACGACCTCCGGGTCCGCGGCCGGCCGCACGCTCACGACCTCGGCCCGCTCGAACCTCCGCAGCCCGCGCACCCCTTCGAGCCGGTCGCGGAACCGGTCACGGCCGGCCGACCGGGTGGGCACGCCCGGCGGCGCGAACGGGATCTCGATGACGACGTCGGGGGCGTAGAGCGCGAGCAGCGCCTCATGGTCGTTCGCTGCCGACGCGCCGATCATCTTCCTGACGGTGGCTTCGGCGGGTGCCGTCGTGCGCAGCCGGAACTCCATGACGCGGACGTCGTCGAAGGCGAGCAGCCCGGCGAGGCCCCCGGAGACGCCCTGTCGCATGTGCTCGCGGATCGCCCGCACCCCCTCGTACCGGCCCGGCTGCCCCGGCATGCCGAACCGCAGCTCGTAGACCGCGTCGTCGGCGAACACGTCGGTGAACGCGTCCACCTCCATTCCCCGCAACGCCTGGCGCAGGCGTTCGATGATCGTGTGAAGTTCCTCGGACATGGTGGGCTCCCACAGAAGGACTAGAATCGGAACGCGCGCCCCGCTTTGCCTTGGCGACAATACGGAACGCGCGCCCCGGTTGTCCAACCCGACTGAGAGGAACGCCGCATGAGCGACCAGTCCGCGCCCGGCAAGCCGCTGCGCGCCGACGCCCGCCGCAACCGGGAGCGGGTGCTGCGCGCCGCCGAGGAGGCGTTCGCGGACGAGGGCATGGCGGTCCCGCTGGACGAGATCGCCCGGCGGGCGGGCGTCGGCGCGGGCACGGTCTACCGGCACTTCCCCACCAAGGAGGCGCTGTTCGAGGCCGTCATGGACGAGCGGATCCGGCAACTGGGCGAGGAGGCCAGGCGGCTGGCCGCGTCCGAGCAGCCCGGGCAGGCGTTCTTCGCCTTCCTGGCGCGGGTGGTGGATCAGGCGATGCTCAACAAGGCCCTGTGCGACGCGCTGGAGGCGGCGGGGTCGCCGGTCGATCCGTACGACGGGGCCAAGGGCGACATCTGGCGGGCCTTCGAGGCCCTGCTGACCGGCGCCCAGCGGGGCGGGCTGGTGCGTACCGACATCGACGTCCACGACCTGCGCGGCCTCACCTTGGGCGCCCTGACCATGGAACGCCACGCCCGCGACGGCGCCCGCCCGCCCGGCCGCATGACCACCCTCCTCCTGGACGCCCTCCGCCCGACGTGATCACCCCCGGCTCCAGAGTGGAGGGGGCGGAGTGGCCGGCGCGATCAGACCCGGCTCCACTCCTGCTCGGCCCAGGCCGGGTCGAGGGGGGTGGAGGCGATGTGGTTCGTGTAGTTGGACAGGGTCTTCATGCCGACTCCCAGCACGATGTCCAGCACCTGGCGGCGGGTGTGGCCCGCGGCCAGGAACGCCTCGACCTCGGTGTCGTCCACCCAGCCACGCCGCTCCACCACCGCCTCGGTGAGGCGGCGGACCGCCTCCAGCGCCTCGTCGGCCAGCGGCCGGCCCGCGCGCAGGTCCTCGACCACCTCGGCGGGCACCCGGGCGCGCAACGCGAGGGTGGAGTGCGCGGCCACGCAGTACTCGCAGCCGTTGGCCACGCTGGCCGTGATCAGCACCACCTGCTTGGCCGCCGCCGGCAGCGACGACCTGCCGAACTGCTCGGCCAGCGCGTTGTAACCGGCCAGCAGTTCGGGCGACTCGGCCATCACCCCGTTCAGCGTGGTCACGAAACCCATCCGCTTCTTGGCCGCCACCAGCATGGGGCGGGCCGCCTCGGGGGCGTCGCTCTCGTCGTACATCCGGAAACCGCTCATCATCTCTCCTCGGTAGTGGTGAAACCGTCGAGCACGGCGCGTACGGCCGCCAGCAGCGCGGCCGGCTCGGCACCGGCTCGCGAGCGCAGGTTGACGGCATACGCCTGAAGGGCCAGCGCTTCGGCGGCGGCCTCCACGTCCACGCCCGGCCTGAGCCGGCCGCCGGCGCGCGCGGCCTCCAGCGCGGCCCGCATCGCCGACCGCAGCGCGTCGTGGTGCCGGTCCAGGACGTCCCTGATCTCCGGCAGGCCGCCGATCGCCGTGGCGTGGGTGTTGGTGACCAGGCAGCCCCAGCGGGCGTGATCGCCCGAGCAGCGCGCCGCCACCAGCCGTTCGAAGAACGCGGCGATGGCCGGCAAGCCGCGCCCGTCGGCGGCCAGGGCGTCGAACACCGGCCGTGACCGCCGCTCCAGGTAGCGTCGCAGGGCGGCGGCCTGGAGCTGCGCCTTGCCGCCGAAGGTGGCGTACAGGCTGGAGCGGCTGAGCCCGGTCGCCTGGACGATGTCGGCGATCCCGGTGGTGTCGGCGCCGCGCTCCCAGAACAGGTCCACCACCTGGTCCAACGTCGCCTCGGGATCGAAGTGCTTGACATCGGGCATCCCGCGACCTCCTAACTTGGAATAGTCGTTCCAAGATAAGAGCGGCCGGCCTTCAGCACAACCCCCCCCCAGGAGGACATGGCGGCGTGGTGGACGGCGACGGCGAGCCGGTCGTGTTCGGGGTAGGACCAGGCGAAGCCGAAGCGGCGGCTGGCCCTTGGCGAAGGTCATCCGCCGGGTCAGCGCGAGCCAGGGGGCGATGGCGCAGTTCAGGGTGGCGGCGACCACGATCGGGTCGGCGCCGGGCGGCAGGGGGACGGCGCGGCTAGTGCGAGCCGGCCGCCTGCATCCGGACGCGCGGGTGCAGGCCGGCGGCGAGTACGTCCACCACCAGCTGATGCTCGCCGGCCGGTCGCGGGTCGGGGACGTCAAGAAAGTGCGGCGGTTCGGCGTACGAGGTGACGACGGCGGCCTTCATCGGGCCTCCCCGAGCAGCTCGACCAGGCGGGCGGCGGCCACCGGGCGGCCCGGGGCGGCGAACATGCCGGCCGGGTCGAGGTGGGCGAGCTGGGCGGGCGTGCCGGGTGCGAAACTGCGGCTCTCGGCGAGCAGGCCCAGGTCGTACGTGTCGTAGCCGAGCGAGTCGATCAGGGCGGCGACCGTGCGCTTGGCCGCCGGGTCGTCGCCCGCGATCGGCAGACAGCTGCGGTCGGGGGCGCCCGCCGGGCGGCCGAGGGTGGCCAGGTGCCTGAAGAAGACGGTACTGAACGCCTTTACGACGTACGACTCAGGAAGGTGAGCCTGCAGCAGCTCGTACGGCGGGATGCCGGCGGCCTCGATCTCGGGGACGACGCCCTGGCGGGCGGGGTCGTAGTTGAGCGTGTCGATGACGACCTTGCCGCGCAGCGGCCCGGCGGGCACCTGCCGGTAGGCCCGGACCGGGACGGACACCACGACGACGTCCCCGCCGGCGGCGGCCTGCTCCGTGGTCGCCGCGCGGGCGCGCGGCCCCAGCTCCCCGACCAGGTCATGAAGGGTGTGGGGGTCGCGGCTGTTGCTCAGCACGACGTCGTGGCCGGCGGCGACGGCGAGACGCGCGAGCGTGCCGCCGATCTTCCCGCTGCCGATGAAACCCATGGTGGTCATGTACGTACGTCCTCGCAGATAAAATGAAGGAGTGCCTGCGTTTAACCGCAGGGCCTCCTTGACTTTAACGAAGGGAGCCCTGCGGCTGCAAGGCCGTGGCCGCGGAGAGGGAGATGATGGACGAGACGTCACAGGCCGAGTCGCGCTACAAGGTGCGCCGCCCGCAACGGGCCGACGCCCGGCGCAACTTCGACGCCTTGATCGAGGCCGCGCGGCAGGCATTCGCCGACGACGGCGCCGATGCCTCGCTGGAGGGCATCGCCAGGAAAGCCGGGGTCAACATCGCCACCCTCTACCGCAACTTCCCCACCCGCGGGCACCTGTTCGAGGCGGTCTACCTCGACGAGGTCGAGGTCCTGGCGAAGATGGCCGGCGAGCTGCACGACCGCGACCCGTGGGACGCCCTGGAGATTTGGCTGACCCGGTTCGTCAGCTACGCCACCACGAAGAAGGCCGTCTACGACGCGATCGCCCACAACGCGGAGATGTTCACCACCTGCCGCAACGTCATCCACGCCGCCGGCCGCCCGCTGCTCGAACGCGCCCAGGCCGCCGGCGTTGCCCGCTCCGACGTGTCCTTCGACGACGTGCTCTTCCTGGTCAACGGGGTCAGCGGGACGAACTTCGTGGTCGAGGCCCAGCGCGAGCGGGTGCTCACCATGGCGCTCGACGGGATCAGGGGTCCCCACCACTAGACCGCGGCGAGCCCGGCTCTCACGGCGCCGCCGCGCTCGCCGCCGGAGATCCGCCCGACGTGATCGAGCGCCACGTCGAATCCGCGACGCAATGGCTGGAAAAAGCCCTTGCACAACCCCCGACACCTGAAAAATAGGGGCGGCAAGCCGAAATAACACCCCCGAAGACGTGAGGTGTCCTCGAAATGAAGGTTGTGGGTGCCGCCGTCGATGTGTCGAACGTCTGCTGGTCGCCGCGCATCGATCCCCTCGGCCGGCAAGAACCGCTGCTGTCGAGACTGGACGTGATTCGGCAGGCGTGGCATCGCCTGCATGGCGATACCGCACCTCTCACCTTGATCGGTGACCTCTCACTTCTGCACCAGCTATCGCAACAGGACGTCGATCGATGTCGTCAGCTGGTCGATTCGGGGGAGCTTATCCTGGTTTCCTACGCCGACCCGGACATTCTTGCGCTCGCACATGACAAAGGGCTCCACGTCATCAGCGCGGACCAGTTCATCGATCACCGCCGTGCGCACCCCTGGATCGTGACCGCGCCTGAGCGGTTTCTCACCTGGACTCAGGAAAGCGACGGGTTGCGCCTCGTACCCAGCGGCATTCGCGCAGTTCCGCAACAGGAGATATCGCGCCGCGAGGAGGCCAAGGAACTCGGCTACCAATTCAAGATCGACGTCCGCAGGTCCTCGCACAAGCGTGTCCTGCGCTCGGAATGGCGCTGTACGACGGCCTCCTGCCTGGCAGCGATGTCGTCACCCGACCGGCTGCTGTCCTGGCCGAAACTCGGCACAGGAGGCGCGGTGTTGTGCCCGTCCTGCGCGCAACCATTGCAAGAGCTCGGAGCGCGTGGTCTGACCGTGGTGATCGTGATCGCGGATCGCGACACCGGGCAGGAGCTCCTCCGCTTCCCCATGGGAGAGAACGGCGCGATCGTCATCGGACGCGGAAACCTGCCGTACGGGATCAACCTCGCCGCGAGCGGCCTGCCTTTCTCGCGCGCCGCCGGGCGCGTGAGCAGGCAACATGTGAAGCTCCAGGTCACCGCGTGGGCCAAGGGGGCGCGGGTCACGGCGGTCGATCTCGGGTCGAAGAACGGTACGGCGGTCAAACGCTTCGGATCGCCCGCCGAACGGCGTCTCGCCCACGGTGAGCAGGTCTTCGTCGGCGACAAGGACGAGCTCGTGCTCGCCGGCGGGGTCGTGGTGCGCCAGTCGGGTCAGCGGTTCTTCTCGGGCAGCCCGCTCGCTCCCGATCTGGACGACGGCGGAGGCTTCGCCACGTCGACCGCACATGAGGGTTGACGCAGACGGCCGAGGGCGTCCGCATACATCCGCAGCGGATGCGGAATGCCGGTGTCCACGTAGCCGGGGAACGGCGGCAACTCGCCGCAGAGCCCGACCAGGATCTCGTGGGCGGCCGTCGCGGAGGGCGGCCGCTCGGCCGGTGAGGTCGCGAGCAGCTTGGTGAGCAGCCCCTGCAAGGAGCCGGCCAGGAGCGAGTCGTCATCGGTGGCGGGCTCGGTCGGGCCGGCGGCCCCTGCCGGCCCGGTCAGCATCTCCCGCAGGACGACTCCCAGTGCATAGAGGTCGCTCTGCGGGCTGGTCGTGCCCGACATCGCCTGTTCAGGGGCCATGTAGCGAGGCGTGCCCAGCACGATTCCGGTTTCGGTGAGTTGGGTGGCCGAGGGCGTCAACAAGGCGGCGACGCCGAAATCCAGAACTTTGACCGAGCCGTCACGGCAGAGCATGAGATTGGCGGGCGTGATGTCGCGGTGCACCAGCTGATGGTCGTGTGCGACGGCGAGCACCGAGCACACCTGTGCGGCGATGGCCACGGCCCAAGGCGCGGGCACCGCGCCCGCCGCGCGCATGATCTCGTCAAGCGAACGACCGTTGACGAGTTGCAACACCATATAAAGGTCTTCGCCCCATGTGCCGCAGTCGTATACCGCTGGCACGCCTGGATGCTCCAGCCGTGCCGTCGCCCTTGCCTCCCGAACAAAGCGGCGAATAAGCTCGCGTTTCGGCTGCCCTTCGGAAAGCCGGTCAACGCGAATGATTTTCACAGCTACCGAACGATCCAGGCGCTTGTCATAGCCGGTCCAGATTTCCCCCATGCCACCTTTGCGGCACGATTCAGGATCGAGTGCATACCGCTTGTCGATGACCAGCATCCGGGGCGCTCACCCGCTGACGTCTCCGTATCATCCTTAATGTGTCGTCGCAGCTTACCCCGAACACCCTGACCCCTCTCCGGCAGACGCTCAGCATTGTGTGGGCTCTTGTGCCGTTGCTCAGTTTCGGCATCGGCACGATCTTCGTCATCGGCTCGGCGGCCGCACGATTGGCGCGGCAGAAACTGTGGCTGGCCGCGAGTGGTTATCTCGGCTATTTCATCCTCGTCATGATCCTCGCGCCTGGAGTGAACCCGCCTCCGGAGGATCGGCTGCGCGACACGATCGCCATGTGGCTCTGGGTGCTGGGAATGTGCGTCGGCGGGACCGTCCATGCGTTCTTCCTGCGCAAGGAGGTTTTCCTTCCCAAGGTGAAGAGCCCGGAGACCACCGGTTCTGCTCCAGCGAGCGATCCGTGGGCGACCGCCACACGTACCCGATCGTCCGTCGGCCTCGGCAGGGTCGGGTCGTACACGCTGCTGGAGAAGATCAGCCAGGGCGGCCAGGGCGTCGTCTACCTCGGCAGGGCGCCGGACGGCCGGCAGGTCGCCGTGAAGGTGGAGCGGTTCCACGGAGGCGACAGGGAGCGCCTGTTGTTCATGCGGGAAGTGGACGCCGCCCGGCGGATCCCGCCGTTCTCCACGGCTCCCATCCTCGACATGGGCATCGAGGGCGACACCGCGTTCATCGTCAGCGAGTACGTGCCCGGCCGTTCGCTGCAGCAACGCGTGCGCGACGACGGCCCGCTCGACGGCGGCGGGCTGATCCGGCTCGCCATCGCGACCTCGGCGGCACTCAAGGCCATCCACGCCGCCGGGGTCGTCCATCGCGACTTCAAGCCCGCCAACGTGCTGCTCGGTCCTGACGGTCCGCGGGTCATCGACTTCGGCATCGCCAAGGCCCTGGACCACATCACGATCACGTCCGGCGCGCTCAAGGGGACGCCGCCGTACATGTCGCCTGAGCAGGTGTCCGGCGGTCGGATCAGTTTCCCGTCGGACGTCTTCAGCTGGGCGTCGTCGATGTACTTCGCGGCCACCGGCCGTCTGGCCTTCGGCGGCTCGACCGATGCGCAGATCTACCAGGCGATCCTGCATCACCGGCCCGGCCTGCACGGCCTTCCCCAGCCGCTCGGCGCCCTGATGACCGCCTGCTTCGATCAGGACCCGCGGAAGAGGCCGACCGCCGAGCACCTGCTGATGTCCCTCCCGACCTGACCGGGGCCAGGGCTGCGGCAGTTGGGGCGATCAAGGCCGTCGGCGGGGCCTAGGGTGGGCGCATGAGTCATGCGAAGACGTCGTTCGTCTGCTTGCCGTGCCGCGCCTCGTACAAGCAGACCTACCCGCCCCAAGGGAGCGAGCCGCGCAGCTGCCCGGGATGTGGCGGGGAGCTGATTCATGCGGGGTCGGCGTTCGCGGCCCCCGCCAGGCGCGACACCGAGGGGTGGCGGGTGCTGTCGGTGCTGCTGCACGCGGGCGTCCGCTTCCACAAGGGCTGCTGCACCGGGCCCGGCTACCGGCCGCGCACCCTCTCCGAGGTACGCGCCCGGCAGACGTACGCGCGAGCGACGGGAGAGCCGCTCGCCCGCGCCCTCGTCCGCGAGGACCTGCCGCACTGAAAATCGTCGAAAAAGTTCGCGGCGGGATGTCGAGAACGCGGCGGCGGCTCCGTCCCCGCTGTGAACACCGCGACGACGCGGACGGACGAAGGAGACCACGATGGCCAGATACCTGCTGCTCAAGCACTACCGAGGCGCTCCGGCGGCGGTCAACGACGTGCCGATGGACAAGTGGACGCCGGAGGAGGTCACCGCCCACATCCAGTACATGCGGGACTTCGCCGCCCGGCTGGAGAGCACCGGCGAGTTCGTCGACGGCCAGGCGCTCTCCCCCGAGGGCATGTTCGTCCGCTACGACGGCGAGGGGCGGCCGCCGGTCACCGACGGCCCGTTCGCCGAGACGAAGGACCTGATCGCCGGCTGGATGGTGATCGACGTCGACAGCCAGGAGCGGGCGCTCGAACTGGCCGCCGAGCTGTCGGCGGCGCCTGGCGCGGGTGGCGAGCCGATCCACGAGTGGCTCGAGGTGCGGCCGTTCCTCACCGAGCCCGAGACCATCACGGAGTGATCTCATGGTGGACGAGGCCCTGCTGCGCACCCTCACCCCCATCGTGATCGGCATCCTCGTCCGTCGCGGAGCGGATTTCGCGGCGGCCGAGGACGCCGTACAGGAAGCCCTGGTCGAGGCCGTACACGCCTGGCCGGACGGCGCCCCGCGCGACCCGCAGGGGTGGCTGGTCACGGTGGCCTGGCGCAAGTTCCTCGACGCCGCCCGCGCCGACACCTCGCGCAGGAACCGCGAGGCGCGCGTGGAGGTCGAGCCGCCGCCCGGTCCGAGCACCTCGCTGGACGACACGCTGCGGCTGTACTTCCTGTGCGCGCATCCGTCGCTGACGCCGTCGTCGGCCGTGGCGCTCACGCTGCGCGCGGTCGGCGGGCTGAGCACGCGGCAGATCGCTCAGGCGTACCTGGTGCCCGAGGCGACGATGGCGCAGCGCATCAGCAGGGCCAAGCGGACCGTCGCGAACGTCCGCTTCGACCGGCCGGGTGACGTCGCCACCGTGCTGCGCGTGCTCTACCTGGTCTTCAACGAGGGCTACTCGGGCGACGTGGACCTCGCGGAGGAGGCGATCAGGCTCACCAGGCAGCTGGCCGGGATGATCGGCCACGAGGAGGTGGCGGGCCTGCTCGCGCTGATGCTGCTGCACCACGCGCGGCGCGCGGCCAGGACGGACTCCGGCGGCGGTCTCGTCCCGCTCGCCGAGCAGGACAGGAGGCTGTGGGACACCCGCATGATCGCCGAGGGCGTCGAGGTGCTGCAGGCGGCGCTCGCCCGCGACCGGCTGGGCGAGTTCCAGGCGCAGGCCGCGATCGCGGCGCTGCACGCCGACGCGCAGAAGGCCGAGGAGACCGACTGGGTGCAGATCGTCGAGTGGTACGACGAGCTCGTCCGCCTCACCGGCAGCCCGGTGGCCCGGCTCAACAGGGCCGTCGCGGTCGGGGAGGCGGACGGGCCGCGCGCCGGGCTGGCCGCCCTGGCCGAGCTGGACCCGGCCCTGCCCCGCTACACCGCCGTGGCGGCGTACCTGCACGAACGTGACGGTGACCCGGCGACCGCGGCCCGGCTCTACGCCGAGGCCGCCAGGTCGGCGCCGAGCCTCGCGGAGCGCGACCATCTGATCAGGCAGGCGGCCCGGCTGCGCTCCTCCTAACCGAGGACGCAGAACTCGTTGCCCATCGGGTCGGCCATCACCGTCCAGGACACCTCGCCCTGCCCCACGTCGGCGAGCGTCGCCCCGAGGGCCTGCAGCCGGGCCACCTCCGCCGTCTTGTCCTCGCGCCGGTAGGGCGCCAGGTCGAGGTGGAAGCGGTGCCACGCCGCGGGCTCGCCGTACGTGCGGATGAACTCGAGGTACGGCCCGACCCCCTTGGACGAGCGCAGCCTGGCGTAGACGTCGGTCAGCTCGTGCACGGTCCAGTCGATCGCCTCGCCCCAGAAGCCGACCATGGCCCGCGGGTCCTCGCAGTCGACGACCACCGCGGCGATCGGCCCGGTGTCGCGGTAGATCTCCCGCGGCTCCAGGACGCAGAAGACGTTGCCCTCGGGGTCGGCCAGCACCGTCCACGGCACGTCGCCCTGCCCGACGTCGGCGGGGGTCGCGCCGAGCTCCTTCAGGTGGGCGACCAGTTCGGCGTGGTGGGCGTCGGAGGTGGTGGCGAGGTCGAGGTGGACGCGGTAGCGCACCGTCGCGGGGTCGGGGACGGCGACGAGGTCGATGCACACGGCCGACGGGTCGGGCCAGGAGAAGCCGACGGGCTCGAGGTTCGTCACGCCGGGCGCCTCGCTGTCCATGCCCCAGCCGAGCGCCTCCGCCCAGAAGCGGCCCAGCGCAGCGTCGTCCTTGGCCTTGAGGTTCACCTGAACGAGTTGCAACGACATGCGGCCCACCCTATCGGGAGGTCATCGGGACCTCTCGGAATGATCGCCGGGGTGCGGGCGGCGGCGCGGGGGGTGGCCGCCGAACTCGGGGTGGTGCTCGAAGTGCCACCACTCGTTGTCGTACATGCGGTAGAGGTCGTAGCGGGCGCCGTGCTCCTCCAGCCAGCGCGCGCCCTCACGAGGCCTGATGTCCAGCGCGACGCCCTGGACGTGGCACGACTCCGCCGGCGGCAGCACCAGCATGCGCGCCGAGGCCGGGGAGCCGGAGCGGCGTACCTCCTCGTCGAACAGCCGCTGCTGGGCGGCGGGGTCGCGGTAGCCCGATGTGAGGCCGATGAGCTGGCCGTGCCGCCACAGCGCCTCGGTGCGGGCCGCGCTGAACGCCGCCCTGGCGCCGCCGGTGAGCCCGGCCAGGTTCTCGGCGGGGAAGCGCAGGCCCAGCGCCCAGCCGCAGGCCAGCTCGCGGGCGCGGCCAGGGCGGCGGGCGAAGGCCGCGGGGAGCAGGAGAACGGCGAGCACCAGCGTGGCCACCGCGTACAGCCGGTCTCGGAGCCGAGGTGGGAGGGTGTGTGGTTCGTCCATGGCGACTTACCATGGGCGGCGAATGTGCGCGCGCCGTCCGTCATATGTCATGGTTCGACGACGCCCGTGTCGGCTGGTCAGCGCCGGTGAGATCGTGACACGACCATGACATGGCGCGGACCGTGCGGGCACATGACCGGTCGATAGTGGAGGGGTTGACCGGCGGGTGGGATGACGGAGTGTGCCTTTGAGACAGGGCGGCGGATCGCGAGTGTTGTTGATCGAGGATGATCCCGCCGTGCGGGAGGGCCTTGAGCTGGCCCTGAGCCGGCACGGCCACCGGGTGCGCGCGGTGGAGTCCGGCGAGCAGGGGCTGGAGCGGCTGCGTGCGGACCCTCCGGACGTCGTCGTGCTCGACCTGATGCTGCCCGGCATCGACGGGTTCGAGGTGTGCCGCCGCATCAGGGCGGCCGGCGACGTGCCGATCATCATGCTGACCGCGCGGGGCGACGACTTCGACGTGGTGGCCGGGCTCGAGGCGGGCGCCGACGACTACGTGGTCAAGCCGGTGCAGCCGCGGGTGCTGGAGGCGCGCATGCGGGCGGTCTTGCGGCGCGTCGGCCGCGAGCAGGCGGAGCTGGAGCGTTACCGCGACCTGACCATCGACCGTGCGGGGCTGGTGGTGACCAAGCGGGGCGAGCCGGTCGGCCTCGCCCCTACCGAGCTGCGCATGCTGCTGGAGCTGTCCGGCACGCCGGGGCGGGTGCACAGCCGCCAGCAGCTGCTGGAGTCGGTGTGGGAGCACGGCTACTTCGGCGACTCGCGGCTGGTGGACGCGTGCGTGCAGCGGTTGCGCGCCAAGATCGAGGACGACTCGGCGGCGCCGGTCTACGTGCAGACCGTCCGCGGGTTCGGCTACCGGTTCGGGCCCGTGTAGATGGCGGCGGCGTCCTTGGGGTTGCGTGCCCGGCTGCTGTCGGCGTTCGTGCTGCTGTGCGTGGTGACGGCGGCGGCGGTGGCCGGCATCGGCTACGTCAAGGCGCGCAACGAGATCCTGCAGCGGGCCCAGGACGCCGCGGTGGACGCGATGCGCGACCGGCTGGCGGCGCTGTTCCCGCTGTCCACCGACACGCCCGGCCAGGACGACCTCGCGAGGATCGCCGCCGGCCTGCACGACACCAACTCCTCGGCGGTCGCCTTCTTCCGCGGGCAGCTCTCGCCGGGCCGCCCGGCCCCGCCGCCGGGACGATGGCGGTCCGGCGGGCCGCCGCCGAGGCCGCACCTGGATGAGGCCGACATTCCTGCCGAGCTGCGGCGTGCGGTCGCGGGCGGCACCATGGCGTGGCAGCGGGTGACCTGGCGGGGCCAGCCCCTGCTGATCATCGGCGCGCCGCTGCTGATCGCCGAGCCGGACGAGACGACCCGCAACTCCGGCATCGAGGTCTACACCGCACACAGCCTGCTGCCCGAGCAGCACAGCATCGACGGGCTCGCCCTGTGGGCGTGGCTCACTGGTGCCGCGGCGCTGGTGTTCGCGGTCGTGCTCGCCACGGTGGCGACCCGTGGCGTGCTGCGCCCGGTGCGCGAGCTGGGGCGGGCGGCGCGGCTGCTGGGCCAGGGCGAGCTGCGGACGAGGATCGCGGTACGCGGCTCCGACGAGCTGGCCGACGTGGCCCGTACGTTCAACGACACCGCCGCCGAGCTGGAACGGCACGTCGAGCAGCTGCGCGCGATGGAGGCCGACGCGCGCAGGTTCGTGGCCGACGTCTCGCACGAGCTGCGGACGCCGCTGGCCGCGCTGACGGCGGTCGCCGACGTGCTGGACGAGGAGGCGGCCGGGCTGCCAGAGCCCGCCGGCCGGGCCGCGCGGCTGGTCAGCCAGGAGACGCTCAACCTGACCGGGCTGGTGAACGACCTCATCGAGATCAGCCGCTTCGACTCAGGCGTCGCGGCTCTCGCGCTGAACGACGTGGACGTGGCCGAGCTGGTCCGCGCCACCCTGCGGACGCGCGGCTGGACCGAGTCGGTGGAGACCGAGCTGCCCGCCGGGGTGACGGCCCGCCTGGACCCCCGCCGCGTGGACGTCATCCTCGCGAACCTGGTCGGCAACGCCCTGCGCCACGGCGAACCCCCGGTGTCGGTACGCCTGTCCGCCGACCCCTCGTCCGTCACCCTCGACGTCCGCGACCACGGCCCCGGCCTGGACGAGGAGGTGCTCCCCCACGTCTTCGACCGCTTCTACAAGGCCAGCGCGGCCCGCGCCAGATCCGAGGGCAGCGGCCTGGGCCTGGCGATCGCCCGCGAGAACGCCCGCCTCCACAAGGGCGACCTGACCGTCATGAACGCCCCGGACGGCGGCGCCCTCTTCACCCTCCGTCTCCCCCGCACCCCGGACGAGGACCTTGCCGAACGGGATGGGGGTGCCGAGTGACCAGGACGCTCAGGAGGCTGGCGGCCGGGCTGGCGCTGGTCGCCGTGGCGGGGTGTGGGGTGCGGCCGAGCGATGTGATCCCCGTCGGCCGGCCGCCGAGCGGCGCCGTCGCGCCGGCCAGGGCGACCAAGCTCTACCTGGTGAAGGACGACCGGCTGCAGGCGGTGACCCGTTCCGGGGGCCGGTGGCATCCGGCGGACGTCCTGGCGGTGCTGGCGTCCGGCCCGACGGCGAAGGAGCAGGCGCAGGGCTACACCACGGACATCCCGCTGGACGCGGCCCCGTTCACGGTCGTCTCCGAGCCGGGCGGCCGCCTGGTGGTGACCCCGTCGGGCTCGTCCGGCGAGCTGTCGGAGCTGGCCGTCGGTCAGATCGTGTGCACGGTCGCCGCCCTCCTGCCGGGCGGCCTCGGCGAGATCACGGTCGCGGACGCCGAGCCGACCGTGGACCCCCGTACCTGCCCGAGGTGACCGTGAGCGCCGCACGCTGAGCGGCGCTGAGCCGGTCAGGCGCCGCCTCGACGGCGTACGTCCCGAGCCCCGGCCGCCCCAGGACGAGCGGCCAGGAGAGTTCAGGACGCCGCCCGGCCACGTCAAGGGCATCGGCGGCCCGCTGAACAGGCCAGCCCAGCGCCTTGGCGAGGGCATCGGCGGTGAGCGGCCGAGCAGCATGCACAAGAGCCGCGACCACCGTCATCGCGTCGCTCGCCTGACGGCTGTCATGGTGCTGCTGGTCGTCGCCGTCCATGTGGTGGCTGATCCGGGCGAAGAACAGACCCATGGCGCGGAGCCTGGTGCCGGGTGGGGTCTCGGGGCCGAGCAGGTGCGTTCCGCGTTGTGCGGCCTCGGCGAGGCGGGCGTGGGCGCCGGTGTCGGCGCGCCAGACGCGGTGCCAGACGTCGTCGTCCACCCGGTAACGCTCGCGGCGCCCGCCCGGGTCCTGACCGCGTTCGACCAGCTCGACGGCTTCGAGGTAGCCGATCGCCTTGGACACCGAGGCCGGGCTGACCCGTAACCGGCGGACGAGATCGGCGGAGGTCAGGCTGCCGGAGTCGGTGAGGAGCAGGCTGACGAACACCCGTGAGGCCATCCGGGGCAGACCGGTGCCGGCCAGCAGGGCGGCGAACTCGTCGGCGAAGCGCCGCGCCGCCTCGCTCTGCCGCGCGTCGGGCGCGGCGACGGGACGTTTTCCCGGCCGCCGGGTGCGCCGCTCAGTGTCCTGCTGGGCGTGATCAGGGTCGTAGCCGGACGGGCCGCCGTTGCGGGCCACCTCGCGGGTGACGGTGGAGGTCGCCCTGCCGAGCCGCCGCCCCATCTCGGCGTATTCGAGGCCGTCGGCCAGCCAGGCGGCGATGTTCCTGCGGTCTTCGTGGGTCAGCCTGGCCATCGAGGCTCCTCCTCCCTTGCGTTCACCCACCTTACATTGCAACGAAGGCAACGGCGGAATTGCATTTACCAGCAGCATCACTGCAACGATTACCCGAAAACGGCCTCTCTGAATTCACAAGTGACAAAACGCAACGTAGCATTTCTCTATCTCGAAAGGAGAGACTCCATGGGGAACAACGTGCGAGCGAGGGTCGAAGAACTCCTCGCCGACTACCGGATCCCGAGCGCCGCGATCGGCGTCTGGCAGGACGGGCGAATCACCGACCTCGCGGCCGGCGTACGGAACGCGGTGACCCGCGAGCCCGCGCGGCCCGACACCGTCTACCAGTGCGGCTCCATGACGAAGACCTGGACCGCCCTCGCCTTCATGCAGCTCGTCGACGAAGGCAAGGTGGACCTGGACGAGCCGGTACGCACCCACCTGCCCGCCTTCCGGGTCGCCGACCCAGAGGTGAGCGAAGGTCTCACCCCCCGCCACCTCCTCAACCACACGAACGGCATCGAGGAGGCGTACGGCGACCCGGGCGAGGACGACGACGTCCACGAACGCATGGTCGCGAACATCACCGCAGCCCCCCAGGTCTTCCCCCTGGGCCACACCCACGGCTACAGCGCCGCCCTCGGGTACGCGATCCTCGCCCGCGTCATGGAGGTGATCGACGGCGAACGGTGGGACGCCGTCATGCGGCGCCGCCTCTTCGCTCCTTTGGGCCTGACCGGCACCAGCACCGGGCCGGCCGACCCGGACCGCGCCGCGACGGGTCACCTGGTCGGCCCCGACGGCCCCGTGCTTTCGCCCGTGCCCCGGCTGCCGCGCGCGTTCGGTCCCGGCGGCGGCATCAGCTCGACCGCCAGGGACGTGCTGACGATGGCGCACGTCCTGCTCGACGGCGGCCGGGCGCCGGACGGCACCCGCATCCTGTCGGAGCAGGCCATCACGACGATGCTGGAGTCACGCGTCCCCGTGCCCGACGCGTACGGCTTCGGCCCGGAATGGGCGCTCGGCCTCATGGTGAGCGACTGGCACGGCAGGACGGTGTACGGACACGACGGCAGCACCGTCGGCCACAGCGCCCGGCTGCGCATCCTCCCGGACGCGGGCCTCGCCCTGGTGCTGCTGACCAACGCCGGCCCGCGGGAGGCGTTCTTCAGGGAGGTGTGCGACGCCGTCCTCCCCGAACTGGGCGGCCCCGCCATCCCGGAGCTGCCCCGTCCGACGACGGAAAGCCCGTCACGGTACGAGGGCGTCTACGAGCGCCCCGGCACCCGCTACACCCTCTCGGCGGAGGACGGGCAGCCGCGCCTGACGTACACGGTGAACCCGGTGCTCACCCGCGAGCCTGAGCACCGCACCTGCGAGCTGCTTCCCATCGACGACACACACTTCCTGGTCATCGACCCGGTCGAGGACCCCTGGACCATCGCCCTGTTCGACGTCCGCGACGGCGTCCCGCAGTACCTGCACGCGAATTGCCGGGTCTTCCCGCGAGCGCCGGACAAGAGCGCGGGCGTGCACGTGGTGGCGGTCTCCACGGTCAGCGACGGCGACCGGTTCTGGGACGCGCTGAAGTCGGCATACGGGCAGCTCCCGCGCGGCGCGGCGTGGACGGTGGCAGTGGCCGGCGCCGACGGCACGAAGGCGGTGAACGTCATCGTCCACGACTCCGTGGACGGCGTCAGAAGCTTCGTCGAGCGGCACGTCGGCCCCTACGCCACCACGGAGTACTTCGAGGCGGACGCGGCCAACGCCGTGGGCCTGCCGGCCGTTTGACGCTCGTTATCCAAAAGGATAATGTTATCCGCATGGATAAACGCCAGGCGGCGACGGCGGCGCGCAAGGAGCAGATCACCCGCACCGCCATCACCCTGCTGGCCGAGCGCGGCTACCGGGCGACCACCTTCGAGGCGATCTGCACCGCGGCCGGGCTGAGCAGCAAGCGGCTGATCACCTACCACTTCTCCGGCAAGGACGATCTGCTCGCCGCCGTGGCCGACCAGATCGTGGCCGACAGCGAGCGCTACATGCTGGCCGCGCTGGACGGCGTGACCGGCGCCCGCGAGCTGCTCGCCGCCGTCATCAGGGCGAACGTGCGGTTCATCGCCGACCACCCCCAGGAGGTGGAGGCGCTGCGGCAGATCCTGCTGAACGGCGGCCTCGGCGACTACGAGCGTCACGACGCCGACTCCCAGCACCGGCTGGCCAGGCTGCTCGAAGAGGGCCGGCGCACCGGCGTGTTCCGCCCGTTCGACGTGCGGGTCATGGCGGCGGCGCTGCGGGCCTCGATCGACGGCGTGGCCCCGCTCATCGCCGGCGGCATGGATCCCGGCCTGTGCGCCGACGAGCTGGTCGAGCACTTCGACCGCAGCACACGAGCAGGAAAGGCAGAACGATGACCGCTACAGAGCATGCCGGGCGGACGTACGTCGTCACCGGCTCGGCGTCGGGCATCGGCGCCGCGACCGCGGCCCTGCTGCGCGAACGCGGTGCCACCGTGATCGGCTGCGACCTCGACGGCGCCGACGTCCGCGCCGACCTGTCCGCCGCCGAGGGACGGCGGTCGCTGGTCGAGCAGGTGAGCGCGCGCGGTCCGATCGACGCCGTGCTCGCCGTGGCGGGCGGCGGTAAGACGGGGCTGCTGGAGACGAACTTCTTCGGCGCGGTCGCGACGCTCGAAGGGCTGCGCCCGCTGCTGGCGCGCAGCGCGGCGCCCAGGGCCGTGGCGGTGTCGTCCACGTCCTCGCTGGAGCCCGCGGACGAGCGCATCATGAAGGCGTGCCTCGACGGGGACGAGGACGCCGCGCTCGCCCTGCTGCGTGCCGAGCCCGACATGGGCGGCCCGTCCGGCGCCTACGGCATCGCCAAGCGGGCGCTCAACGGCTGGGTGCGCAGGGCCGCGCCGTCACCCGCGTGGGCTGGGGCCGGCATCGCGCTCAACGCCGTCGCGCCGGGCGTCGTGGACACGCCCGCCGCCGCGTACATCACGGAGAACGACGAGGTGCGCCGGGCCGTGGAGGCCGTGGCGCCGCAGCCGTACGGCGGTTTCCCCGGGCGTCCCGAGTGGGTCGCCGAGCTGATCTGCTGGCTCGCCGGGCCGGCCAACAGGTTCGTCACCGGCCAGATCGTCTTCGCCGACGGCGGCGCCGAGGCGACGCTGCTCGGGGACCGTCACTGGAGCTGACGTCACCGAGGAGGTCCCCGACGAGATGGCCGAGGTGGTGCTGCCCTTCCTGGCCTCGGCGGGGCGGTCACCGCGGTGGTCGTCCATCATCCTCGATGAAGCCTTTCTGGATCGTACGTTACAGATTCCGGACAGAAAAAGCTCACTCGAGAGTGCCCAGGGCGACCTCCACGAGCGACTCAAGGGCACGGGCGTCGGGGGTCACCTTCGAGGCGACCAGCAGCCCGTTGAGGAACGTCACCAGGAACGCGGCGAGCGTCTCTGGGCCATGCCGCGACGACAGCTCGCCGCGCTCGGCCGCCGCGCGCAGCAGGGTGGCCGGCGCCTCCTGGTTGGCGGTCAGCACGTCGCGGACGATGCGTCCGGTCGGCTGGTCCTGCGGCAGGCGCTCGGTGGCGGCGTTGATGAGCAGGCAGCCCCGGCCGCCGCCCTCGACGGCGACGCGGACCCGCTCGGTCAGCAGCGCGCGGACGGCCGCGCGGACGTCGGACTCGCCTTCGAGCGTGCGCAGCGTGGCGGTCGCGTACGTGGTGCGATAGTGCCCAAGCGCGGCCAGGAATGTCTTTGTCTGGGGGAAGGTTGAAGTCTGCATGAAGAAGATCGGTTTCCTGAGCTTCGGGCATTGGTCGGAGTCGCCGTATTCGAAGGCGCGCAGCGCGTCCGACACCCTGCTGCAGTCGATCGAGCTGGCGGTGGCCGCCGAGGAGCTCGGTGCCGACGGCGCCTACTTCCGGGTGCACCACTTCGCCCAGCAGCTCGCCAGCCCGTTCCCGCTGCTGGCCGCCGTCGGCGCGCGGACCAGCCGGATCGAGATCGGCACCGGCGTCATCGACATGCGCTACGAGAACCCGCTCTACATGGCAGAGGACGCGGGCGCCGCCGACCTCATCGCGGGCGGGCGGCTGCAGCTCGGCATCAGCCGCGGATCACCCGAGCAGGTCATCGACGGCTGGCGCTACTTCGGCTACGCCCCGGCCGAGGGCGAGACCGAGGCGGACATGGCCCGCAAGCACGCGGAGGTCTTCCTGAAGGTGCTGGAGGGCGAGGGGTTCGCCGAGCCGAACCCGCGGCCGATGTTCCCCAACCCGCCGGGCCTGCTGCGCCTCGAACCGCACTCCGAGGGGCTGCGGCGGCGCATCTGGTGGGGCTCCAGCTCGAACGCCACCGCGCGCTGGGCCGCCGGGCTCGGCATGCACCTCATGAGCTCCACGCTCAAGGACGACGAGAACGGCAAGCCGTTCCACGTCCAGCAGGCCGAGCAGATCCAGGCCTACCGTGAGGCGTGGAAGGAGGCCGGGCACGAGGGCGAGCCGCGCGTGTCGGTGAGCCGGTCGATCATGCCGATCGTGAACGACACCGACCGCGCGTACTTCGGGCACGAGCGCACCAGCTCCGACCAGGTCGGCTTCATCGACGCGACGACCAGGGCCATCTTCGGGCGCACGTACGCGGCCGAGCCGGACGTGCTGGTCAAGGAGCTGGCCGGCGACGAGGCGATCGCCGCCGCCGACACGCTCCTGCTGACCGTGCCCAGCCAGCTCGGCGTCGACTACAACGCCCACCTGCTGTCCTCGGTGCTGACCCACGTCGCCCCCGCACTCGGCTGGCGCTGACGCGGCGAGCGATCCCGGTTTCTGTCGGTCCCGCCGCACACAATCGCCTTGGACACCACTCTGGTACGGGGAGGCGCCATGGCGAGGGGTTCCAAACGAGGGAGGCGGCGCGCGAGGCGGTGGCAGGGGCTGATCGCGGCGGCGGGCGCGCTCGGCGTCGCGGTCGTCTGGTTCGCCCGCGAGCATCCCGGCTGGGCGGCGGCGATCGGGTGCCTGCTGGCGGTGCTGTTCGTCGGCGGGCTGGTGTTGCGGCACCGGATGATCGAGGCGGAGCGGCGGCGGTTCCTGGCCGCCAACGCCGAGCTGGAGCGCGTCGATCGGCTGACGGGGCGCGCCTTCGAGCACCTCGTCGCCGAGCGGATGATCGCCGACGGGTTCCGTCAGGTCCGCGAGCGCGGCGGCGCCGGCGACGGCGGGGTCGACATCACCGCCGTCGCCCCCGGACACGGCAGGATCGCCGTTCAGTGCAAGCGGTACGCCAAGACGGTCGGCGCGCCCGACGTGCGCAACTTCCTGGGCGCGCTGGCAAACACCTTCGCCGGCCACAAAGGCGTCCTGGTCACCACCAGCACCCTCACCCGCCAGGCCAGGCAGGAGGCCTTAGGCGCGCGCGAGCCCCTGATCCTCGTCGAACGCGACCACCTGGCCGACTGGCTCCTGGGCAAGGCCCCGTTGCTGCCCAGAAGCCGCCCGGCCAAGGGCGTGCTGCCGACCGGCGACGAGACCCCTGCCGGCTGAACGGTCGAGGCGGGGGCTGCGGCGTGGCCGGCCGCAGGGCCGCCGGTCGTGAGGCGGGCAGCCTGGGCCCGTAAGCCCTGGGGCGGTCGGTCGTGAGGCGGTCGGTCGTGGGCGGTCAGTCGTGGGGCGGTCGGTCGTGAGGCGGTCAGTCGTGGTGGGGTTCTTCGTCGGTCCAGCCCGCCGACTTGACGACGAGCTGCGCCAAGGGAGTGCCGGGCCCCAGGCCGCGGAACGACCCGTCCTTGACGACCTCGCTGCCGCCCTTGAGCCGGTAGGTCGTCGGGTCGAGCACCATCGTGTACGTGTAGGTGATGCCTTCGAGCTCGCCCTCGGCGGTGATCGCGATCCCGCCGTCGCCATGGGAGGCCGTCACGCCCGGCAGATCGGCGAGCAGGCGGAACGTGGCGGCCCTGACCTCGGCGGAGGGCGCCTCGTACAGCAGGAAGGTGACGCCCCGCCGCAGCTTGTCCGCCGCGCCGCGGTTCTCGGTGCCCGGTGGGAAGAGCAGTTCCTCGAACCGGCTCGGGTCGGCGGCCGTCCGCGCGCGCTCCGCGGCCCTGGCGGGGGCCTCGGCGCGGGCCTTGGCGGCCCGCTGCTCGCAGCCCTCGGGGTCCGGGTCCTGGGCGCAGATCCGCTGGACCGCCCGATCGCCGTCCTCGGGGGTGGTCCGCTGCTCCTGCCAGCCGGCGCCGGCGGGGTCGTCGCCGGGCACCCACCGGCCGTCGCGCCGGACGAAGGACGTGGGCGAGCCCGCCCGTTCCCACGCCTGCCTGTCACGCGACGTCAGCGGGCGCGCGGGCAGCGTCCGCTGGAACTTGGTGGCGGTGCCGTCCGGCTTGCGGGGAAGCCAGGAGTCCAACTCGGACGAGACGAGCACCGTGTACGGCTCGGCCCCGTCGACAGGGGCCGGGCGCGACTCCACGACGTGGACGCGCCGGAACCGCCCCTCCGGCTCCGCCGCGCTACGCTCCGCGGCGGCGAGCAGGATCGTCCTGGCCGAGAGCCCCTTGTCCACGCCCGGCGCATCGGTGCCGGTGACCGTCACGGTGAGCGCCACGGCGACCGCGGCGGCGGCCCCCAGCCCCACGGCCCGCCTGCCCCATCGGGGACGGGCGCGGGCCACGACCGCGCCGCCCGTCTGGGCCTCCAGGGCGAGCCTGGCCCTGATGCGCTGCTGGAGCCGCGGGTCGGGCTCGATCTCGCCGTACGCTTCGCGCACCATCGTCAGGTCATCCATGGCCGGAGCTCCTTTCCGGGTCGTGCAGGGGGTTGGCGTCGCCCAGTGCCGCGCGCAGCTTCTTGCGCGCGCGGTTCAGGCGGGACCCGACGGTCCCGTACGGGATGCCGAGCGCGGCGGCGACCTCGTCGTGGCTCAGCTCGGCCAGGGCCACGAGCAGCAGCACGTCACGGTCGCCGTCGTTCAGCCCGGCGATGGCCTTGGCGATGGCCGGCTGTAAGCCCTGGGCGGTGACGCGGGTGACGACCCGGTGCTCAGGCCCCTCGGCGGCGGGGTCGGGCGGCTTGCGGGCCATCGCGCGCAGGGCGCGCAGCTCGGCGCGGCGCTGGGTGCTGATCTGGTTGGTCGCGATGCCGTACAGCCAGGTCCTGACGCTGCCGCGGGCGGGGTCGTAGCGTGACCTGTTGCGGAACGCGGTGAGGAAGATGTCGGCGACGACGTCCTCGGCGGCGCTCGCGCCCAGCCGGCTCGCGACGTAGCGGTGGATCTCGGCGAAGTGCGCGTCGAAGATCGCCGCGAAGCGTTCCGGGTCCGTGGCGGAGAGCAGCAGCTCGGTGGAGTCGTCCAGCTGGTGGGGGGCCGTCACGTGGGGGGCCTGGTCATCGATCGCCTCTCGACGAGGTGGGCTGTGTCAGTGGGTATAGTCCGCAGCCGCCCCTCGCTTTCACGGGCTCCCGCGGGCGGCCTATCCGGCCTCCTGGAGGCGGGCGGCGACGCGGGCGAGCCTGGCCAGGGCGAGCGAGCGGCTGTGGGAGGGCCAGGCGAGCAGGGTGGTGACCAGCGGCGCGTCGACCACGGGGACGCAGGCGTAACCCCGCCACAGCAGCGCGTACGCCGACCCTGGCGTGACGACGAGGACGCGGCCGAGCGCGACGAGCTGGGCGAGCTGCGCCTGCTCGCGCACCTCGGGGCCGGGCCCTGGCGGATAGCTGCCGTCGGGGCGCGGCCAGCGGGCGAGCGGCAGGCCGGGCACGTCGCGCACGTCGTCCATGGTCAGCCGGTCGCGGGCGGCGAGCGGGTGGCCGGGCGGCAGGACGGCGACCTGCCCCTCGGTCAGCAGGTCCTGGCCGTCGAACCCGGACAGGTCGTCGTAGGGCCGGTGCATGAGCGCCACGTCGGCGCGGCCGTCGCGCAGGTAACGGGGCTGCTCGCCGATGCCGCACAGCACCACCTCGACCTCGGCCGCGCCGGGTTCCGCCGCGTGCGCGGCGAGGAGCCCGCTCAGCACGTCGTTGGCGGTGCCGGCCTTGGCGACCAGCACCAACCGCTCCCCCGGCCCTGCGGCAGCGCGCCGGGTGCGGCGGGCGGCGGCGGTGACGGCGTCGAGCGCGGTACGTCCCTCGCGCAGCAGCACCTGACCGGAGGCGGTGAGGGCGACGCCGCGGCGGTCGCGCTCGAACAGGGTGACGCCGAGCCGGCGTTCGAGCCGCTGGATGGCCCGCGACAGCGGCGGCTGGGCCATGCCGAGCCGTTCGGCCGCGCGCCCGAAGTGCAGCTCTTCGGCGACGGCCACGAAGTAGCGCAGCTCGCGCGTCTCCAGGGTGTCCACGCGGCCAGCTTACGCAGCGCTGATACCCGCCGGGTATGACAGGGCAGGCGATCGGTGTTGGAGCCGCCGGGCGGGCGCTCGGCAGGATCGTCGGCATGACGAACGACACGAAGACCGCGCTGGTCACCGGCGCGAACAAGGGCATCGGACACGCGATCGCGGCCGGGCTGGGCGCGCTCAGCTACCGCGTGGGCGTCGGCGCCCGGGACGCGTCCCGCCGCGAGGCCGCGGTCGGCAAGCTGCGCGCGGACGGGGTGGACGCGTTCGGCGTCATCCGGGTGATCAACGCGATGCTGCCGCTGCTGCTGCGCTCGCCGGCCCCACGCATCGTGAACGTCTCCAGCACCCTCGGCTCGGTGACCCGCCAGGCGGACGCGGACGCCGACGCGGGCCCGATCATGGGCGTCTACGCGCCGTCGAAGTCGTTCCTGAACGCCCTCACCGTGCAGTACGCCCGCCACTTCGCCGGCACGAACCTGCTGATCAACGCCGTCTGCCCGGGTCTGGTCGCGACCGACTTCAACGGCTTCCAAGCCTCCCGCACCCCCGAGCAGGGGGCGGCCGTCGTGCTCCGCATGGCGACGCTGCCGGACGGCGGCCCGACCGGCACGTTCATGGAGGACGCCGGCGCCCTGCCGTGGTGACGGCTGAGGCCCTTAGGATCATGGGCGACACCCCCTTCTCGCCCTCCGGAGTAGACCATGACGCCGGCCTTGGAGATCAGCGGGCTGACCAAGTGCTTCGGCGACACCCTCGCCGTCGACGCCATCGACCTCACCGTCCCGCCCGGCTCGTTCTTCGGCCTCGTCGGCCAGAACGGCGCGGGGAAGACCACCACCTTGTCCATGGCGGTCGGCCTGCTGCGGCCCGACGCCGGTGGCGCCCGCATCTTCGGCCAGGACGTCTGGTCGGAGCCTGAGCGGGCCAAGGCCCTCGTCGGGGTGCTGCCCGACGGGCTGGCCATGCCCGAGCGGCTGACGGGGCGTGAAGTGCTGACGTACCTCGGCCTGTTACGCGGCCTGGACAAGGACGTGGTGGCGCAGCGGACCGGCGACCTGCTGGACGTGCTGGAGCTGGACGGCGCGGACAAGACCCTGATCATCGAATACTCGACCGGCATGCGCAAGAAGATCGGGCTGGCGACGGCGCTGCTGCACGCGCCGCGGCTGCTGGTGCTCGACGAGCCCTTCGAGGCCGTGGACCCGGTCTCGGCCGCCACCATCAAGACGATCCTGCGCGGCTTCGTGGCGGGCGGCGGCTCGATCGTGCTGTCCAGCCACGTGATGGCTCTGGTCGAGCAGCTGTGCGACCGCGTCGCGGTGATCGACAAGGGCCGGGTGGCGGCGGCCGGCACGCTGCAGGAGGTACGCGGCGCGCGCACGCTGGAGGACACCTTCGTCGAGCTCGTCGGCGACCAGGGCGCCGGCGTCAAGGAGTTGTCGTGGCTGTCCAGCTGACCATGGCCCGCATTGAAGGTCGCCCTGCTGCGGCACGATCTGCGCGGCCTGCCGCCGCGCCGGCTGGCGGGCGGGCGGCCTGCTGGTGCCGCAGGGCATCGTCGCCGCCTCCTTCGTGGCCGGCGGCACGGTGTGCCACAGCTGGTTCCTGGCGACGTACATGGAGCCTGGGCTGCGCTACCCCGTGGCGGCCGGCTTCATCCTGCTAGGGCTGGCCATGTACGGCGCGGGCTACTGGGCCGTCAGGCCCGCCGTGACCTGGCGGGACCCGCACTGGCTCACGGCCGCTCCGGCTCCGCGGTGGCGAGGGCGAACGTCGCCACGGCGCCCGCGACGAGACACACGACGCCGAGCCCGAGCAGCAGGCCGGGCTCGGCAAGGAGGGCCAGGGCCAGGCCCGCGACCAGGGTGACGACGGCGAACCCGCCGAGCCGGCGGCGGCCCGCGCGGCGCTCGGCGGCGAACCCGGTCCGCCGCTCGGCCTCGCCCGGGGCGCCGTGGTCGAGGTCGCCGCGCAGGAACAGCCGGAACAGCAGGATCAGCGAGGGCAACAGCACGACCGCGCCCGCCGCGACCGCGACGACGACCGCCCGCAGTGCCGGCGCTCCCGCGGCGGCCTGGTCGAGCGTGAGGCCGGGCAGGAAGCGGGGCCGCTGCGCCAGTGCCCACCCGGCGATGATCGCCGCCACCGCGAGCGCGGCCGACGCGCGGGCCGGCTCGAAGCGTTCGCGCCACACCAGCAGCAGGGTCGCGATGCCGGCCAGGCCGGAAAGAGCGACCATGACGGCGCCGGCGCCGGTGGTCAGCCCGGTGAACAGCGCGGGCGCGTCGAAGCGGGCCACGATGAGCCCGGCCAGCGCCAGCGCCCCGGCGCAGCCGCCCGCCGCGAGCGCGCGGACGCGGAAGTCGTGCTCCAGCCGGGGCGATCCGGCCCTGCGGGCGTCGGCGGCGAGGTAGACGGCGGCCAGGTAGCCGCCGGCGGCGACGGCGAGCGCGCCGATGAGCAGCGAGGTGGGGTTCAGCCAGCTGGTGACCAGGTCGCCCGCGGCGTTGCCCACCGGGACGCGTCCCGTGGCGATCGCGCCCGCGACCGTGCCCAGCGCGAACGGGGTCAGGATCGAGGAGAGCGCGAACAGGTACTCGATCGGCCGCTCGCCGGGCGCGCCTTCGAGCCGGCCGCGCAGCGCGTACGCGGCGCCGCGCAGGATGATGCCGACCGCGGCGGCGAACAACGGCACCGCCAGCGTCGAGGTGATCGACCCGAACGCCACCGGGTACGCCGTCCAGCACACCACCAGCACGAAGATCAGCCAGACGTGGTTGGCCTCCCACACCGGCCCCATGGCGTGCCTGGCGTGGTGCCGCATCGCCCGGTGCCCGGCCTCGCCCCGGCCGGCCAGCAGCGTCCAGAGGCCGGCGCCGAAGTCCGCGCCGGCGAGCACGGTGTAGGCGGCCAGACCGGCCAGAATGAAGATCATCGGCAGCTCAGTCATCGTGGTCCGCCTCGATCGGGACGCGGCTGAAGCGGTGCAGCAGCCAGGCGACGCCGCCGGCCAGGCCCAGGTAGACCACGATGAGCGTGCCGTAGCCGAGCGGGATGCCGGGCGCGCCGGTGACGGCCTGGCTCGTCCGCATGACGCCGTACACGATCCAGGGCTGGCGGCCGACCTCGGTGGTGACCCAGCCGCAGATGAGCGCGACGACCGCCAGCGGGCCCGCGGCGACGACCGCGCGGTAGAACCAGCGGGAGCGGGGCAATCGGCCGTGCCGCAGCCTGGTGTAGAGGTGGATCACGCTGAGCAGGGCGAGCAGCAGGCCGATGCCGACCATGGCCTGGAACGCCAGCCGGACGACGTTGACCGGCGGCTGGTCGGCCACCGGCACGGCGTTCAGGCCGGTCACGGTGGCGTCGGGGTCGTGGAAGGCCAGCAGCGACAGCAGGCGCGGGATGGCGACGCCGTACCTGACCTCCTCGCCGTCGTACCAGCCGAGCAGGTGCTCGGGGGCGCCGCTGGTGGTGCGGCCGAGCCCCTCCAGCGCGGCCAGCTTGACGGGCTGGTGCTGGGCGACCTCGCGGGCGGCCCAGTCTCCGACGATCACCTGCACGGGCGCGGCGACCGCCGCCGCCGACAGTGCGATCGTCAGCGCGGTACGCCGGTAACGGTCGCGGCGGCCGCGCAGGAAGCCCCACGCGTACGGGACGGCGACCAGGAAACCGGCGACGACGAACGCGGCGACGTACATGTGGACGAACTCGTGCCAGAAGAACCCGTTGCCGAACAGCGCCTCCCACGGCCTGGCATCGGTCACCCGGCCGTCGCGCAGGGTGAAACCGGCCGGGTGGTTCATCCAGCCGTTGACGGAGATGACGAACAGCGAGCCCGCGACGCCCGCGAGCGCCACGGGGATGCCGGACAGGAAGTGCGGCAGCGGGCGCAGCCGGTCCCAGCCGTAGACGTAGATCGCGATGAAGATCGCCTCGGTGAAGAACGAGAAGCCCTCCAGCGTGAACCCCAGCCCGAACACCTCGCCGAAGCCCGCCATCCAGGCGGGCCACAGCAGGCCCAGCTCGAAGCTGAGGATCGTCCCGGTGACCACGCCGATCGCGAACAGCGCCAGCATCACCTTGGCCCACCGCCGGGCCAGCGTGCGATACAGCGGGTCGCCGCTACGCAGGTGGCGCCACTCGCAGAACAGCACCATGGCGGGGAAGGCGATGCCGAAGCACACCAGCGGGATGTGCACGGCGAGCGACAGCGCCTGCATCTGCCGCGCCTGGAACAGGTACTCCTGGTCGATCGCGCCCAGCACTGTGATCGTGCCGCTCATGTCGTCTCTTCACCCCTGCCCGAACCCCCGGAGATCGACACTATAAGCAGGCTTTCGTCACCGTCCGTGAGACTCGCCGTTGGGGGTGACGGCTCCAGGCCGGCCGGAGTGACAGGTCCAGGCCGTTCGGGGTGGCGGGTGCAGGCCGGCCGGGTGGGTGGCCGCCGGGGGTCGGAGACGCCTGCCCGGCCTTTTGGCCGCCCGCCACTAGCATTCCGCCATGTCTTTCGATCTTTCGCTTCATCTCGCCACGGTGATGATGTTCGTCCTGTTCGTGGCCCTTCCGCTGATGATCGCGGCGCTGGCCGTTCCTGCCGCGCTGTTCTCCGCTCCGCGTCACCGCCACGAGCGGATCCGCCGGAGGGCCGTCGTCCTGGGGCTGCTCGTCGCGTCGGCGGGCGTGTGCCTCATGGGGGTCGGCGCGTGGCTGGCGCGTGAGGATTCCCGCTACGGCGTACTCGAGTTCGTCGGGATGTCGCTGAGGACCGCCCTCGGTGCGGGCCTGCTGGTCGCCGGTCTCGGCCTGCTGCCTTCGCGGCTGCTGGAGTTCCTCGGCCCGCCCGCCGAACGGCTGCCGGTCCCCTTACGCCTGGCCGTCCGCGACCTGGCCCAGCGCCGGGCGGTGGCGGCGGTGGCCATCACGCTGACCATGATGGCCACCGCCGCCGGCGTCGGGCTGACGGTGGTCGTGGCCGGCCAGACGACGCAGAGCAGAGCCCAGTACGCCCCCCTGGGCAAACCGGGCACCTTGCTGGTCCGCCCGAACCCTCCCGCGCTGGGACCCTTCTCGGACGCCGACACGGCCACGGTCCGAGCGGCGATGGAGCGGGCACTGCCGGGCGTGCCGATCATCCAGAGCGAGACCATCGCGGACATCGGCTGGTTCTTCCACGCCGATGCGAAGAACGTGGAGATTCCTGAGGACGCCTTCTTCCCGATCCAGGCCATCGGTGACGAGAAGCTCCTTCGCTACCGATGATGCCCGCAGTGCTCCGGCTTTCAGGCCGGGGTGGAGCGGGTCGTCCCGCGTAGCGGGGCAGGGAGAGGTGAATCGCCGTCAAGGCGATTCACCGTGTGTCTGGTCGGTGGTGAGCGCGATCTCCAGCAGGTGCACGATCTGGGAGTTCAGGGATCGCCGCTCGGTCTGGGCGCGGGCGGCCACCTGGGCGTGCACGTCATCGGGAAGCCGGAGCGTAATCCTGATCATGACATCATTGTAGTGTCAGGCTGGGTATGATCGGAGCGTGCAGCTCCGGTACAACGTCCGCCTCTACCCGACCCCGGGCCAGCAGAGCGCGCTGGCGCGGGCGTTCGGGTGCGCGAGGGTGGTGTTCAACGATGGGCTGCGCGCACGGCAGCAAGCCCACGAGAACGACCTGCCGTACATCTCGGATGGCGAGTTGTCCAAGCGCATCATCACCGAGGCGAAGAAGACGCCGGAGCGGTCCTGGCTGGGCGAGGTGTCGGCGGTCGTGCTCCAGCAGGCGCTGGCCGACCTGAACACCGCCTACCGCAACTTCTTCGCCTCGGTGTCCAGCAAGCGGAAAGGGCCGAAGCTCGCCCCGCCCCGGTTGCGGTCCCGCAAGGACAACCGGCAGGCGATCCGCTTCACCCGCAACGCCCGCTTCCAGGTCACGGCGGGCGGGAAGCTGCGCCTGCCGAAGATCGGCGACGTCACGGTGCGCTGGTCGCGTCGCCTGCCGTCCGAGCCGTCCAGTGTGACGGTGGTCAAGGACGCGGCGGGCCGGTACTTCGCCTCGTTCGTGGTCGAGGCCGCCGAGCAGCCGCTGCCGCAGACGGCCGCCGAGGTCGGGATCGACCTGGGGCTGACGCATTTCGCAGTGCTGTCGGACGGCCGCAAGATCGGCAACCCCCGGTTCCTGCGCCGCGCCGAACGCCGGCTGCGCAAGGCGCAGCAGGCCCTGTCCCGCAAGGCGAAGGGGTCGAACAACCGCGCCAAGGCCGTGGTCAAGGTGGCCCGCGCCCACGCTCGGGTGGCCGACGCGCGCCGGGACTTCGCGCACAAGCTCTCCACACAGATCATCCGCGACAGCCAAGCGGTGATGGTGGAGGACCTGTGTGTGAAGGGCCTGGCCCGCACGAAGCTGGCCAAGAGTGTGCACGACGCCGGATGGTCGGCGTTCGTGACCATGCTGGAGTACAAGGCCGCCCGGTACGGCCGGACCCTGGTGAAGATCGACCGCTGGTTTCCCAGCAGCAAACGGTGCTCGGCGTGCGGGGCGGTCGCCGGGTCGATGCCGCTGAACGTCCGGTCGTGGACCTGCCCGTGCGGGGCGGTCCATGACCGGGATGTCAACGCCGCGAAGAACATCCTCGCCGCCGGACGGGCGGAGAGGCGAAACGCCTGCGGAGGGACCGTAAGACCCGCCGCCTAGCGGAGGGCAGGACCCGGTGAAACAGGAAGCCACAGAGGTGCCGCACACGCGGCACGGGCTGAGTCCCCGGCCTTTCGGGCCGGGGAGCACGTCAACTCACAGGCGACCCCTCGCCGCCGCCCTATGACGAGGGCACGGTGGTGGTGATCACGTCGGGCGACGTGCGGCTCGACTCGGTGGACATCGTCTACGAGCTCGACGAGGACGACGAGAGCACGCAGGTCAAGACCGTCCCCGCGCTCCTCGTGCGGGCCACGGAACCCGGCACGCAGACGATCTTCGTCCCCTCGAAGATCGTCCGCGACCTCGGCTACTCCCTGGTCACGAGCGAGCTGTTCGTCGACCCCGCCGTCCACCGGGCCACGCCCGACGAGCAGCGGCGTCTCGACGACCGGCTGGACGACGAGCTCGCGGAGGTCCACGTCGAGCGCGGCTTCCAGGCGCCCATGGGCTGGGCGCCCTTCGCCGCCGCGTCGCTCCTCGCCGCGATCGCGTGCGCGCTGGCGGCCGGCTTCGGCGCGGCGGCCAACGTCCGCCAGGCCCGCGTCATGCGGCGGACCGGCGTCGCGTTCCGGTGGTTCTGCGCCGCCCGCGCGGGAGTGACCGCCCTGTGCGGCACGGTGCTCGGCGCGGTCGCCGGTTGCTCGGCCGGGATGTCGCTGCTGTGGCCGTTGACGGTGAGCATGTCGTGGGAGGACCCGCCGCGGGTGCCGTTCGAGACGCCCTGGCTCACGATCGCGGCGATCGTGCTCGGCCTCCCCTTCATCGCCACCGTTCTCGGCGCCCTCTTCGTCCGCGGGCGTTCGAGGGCATGACCTCAGGCCAGGCAGAACTCGTTGCCCTCGATGTCCTGCATCACGATGACCGACTCGTTGACCTCGTCGGCGGGCAGGAGCCGTACAGCCGCGGGCCCGCACCCAAGGGATCGACGCAGGCCGACCATGAATCCTGCTGCTCAGGCGGCAGCGTGCTGGTGAAATCCTCCCAGCTGGGGCGTGCCCACTGCGCTCGGCTTTCCCCGGCGTGAACCCTCCCGGCCACTCCCCCGACTGTGCTGGGTGATGGGAGGACGAGATGACCGAGACTGAGGAGCGGGATCCGCTGCGGAAGGCGCCTGCGCTGGAGGTTCGCGGGCTGGGAAGGCGTTATGCGCGGCGATGGGCGTTACGGGAGGCCGACGTCAGCGTGCCGGAGGGGGCCAGGGCGGCGCTGGTCGGGCCCAACGGGGCCGGCAAGTCGACGTTGCTGAACCTGGTGGCGGGGCTGCTGGAGCCCACCACCGGGCGGATCGAGGTGTTCGGCAGTGCGCTGGAGCCGGCGGCGGTCGCCTTCGTGGCTCAGGACAAGCCGCTGTATCGCCGCTGGAGCGTCGAGGATCTGCTGCGGTTCGGCGCCGCCACGAATCCTGGGTGGGACGGGGATGCCGCGTGGTCGCTGCTGGACGGGCGCGGCATCGGGGCGCGCGACCGGGTGGACCGGCTGTCCGGCGGGCAGCGCACGCTGGTGGCGCTGGCGCTGGCCGTCGGCAAGCGGGCCGGTCTGGTGGTGCTGGACGAGCCGCTGGCCGAGCTGGACCCGCTGGCCCGGCTGGAGGTGATGGACGTGGTCCGCGACCTGCCCGCCACCGTGCTGCTGTCCTCGCACATCCTGGCCGACCTGGCGGAGGTATGCGATCACCTGGTCCTGCTGGACGCCGGCCGCGTCCGGCTGTGCGGCGGCTTCGACGACCTGCTGCGCGACCACCCCGCGACCGGCTTGGAGGCCCTCGTGCTCGACCACCTGCGCGACTCCCGGGAGGTCCGGTGAGCAGGCCGACGTGGAGAAGGAGCCGGGCCGCCGCCGTCACGGCACCACTGCGGCCCGCGTACCGCAGGCGTCCCCGGCTGTTGTGGGTGGCGTGGCGAGGGCAGCGGGCGCAGGCGGCGGCCATCGCGGGGCTGCTCGTGCTGTACGCGGCCGCCGTGGCGGCCGAGCGGCTGGAGCCCGGCCTGGCGGGGCTCTCCTTCCAGCTGGCGGGGTTCCTGGCCGGTGCGATCTGCCTGATCTGGGGTGCGCCGCTGATCGCCCGCGAGTTCGAGGCCGGCACCCACAAGCTGGCCTGGACGCAGAGCGTGTCGCGGGGGCGCTGGCTGCTGGCCGTCGTCGCGGTGGCGGCGGCCGGGGCCGTGGCGGCGACCGCCGTCCTGGCCGGGATGCTGGGCTGGCTTCTGCCGGAGGTGGGGGGTGAGGTCATGGCGTGGCCGTACTACGAGAGTCACGGGCCGGTCCCGTTCGGCAGGTCGCTGCTGGCGCTGGCGCTCGGTGTCGCGCTCGGTGCGGCCACCCGGCACACCCGGATCGCGATGCCGCTGTCGGTGCTGCTGGTGGGGGCCGGGCAGCTGGTGGCGCGGGCCTTGCGTGCGCGGTCGGAGCTGCCGTTCTGGCCGTTGCAGTGGGCCGAGACCGCCGTGCACCTGGTGCTCGCCATGGCGCTGGTCGGAGTGGCGTACGTGGTGATCCGGGCTCGTGCCCGGTTCTAGCCCCGGCCGTACGCTCCCGCGTCCAGGTCCTCGATGAGGGTCGGGCCCGTGGGGTGCCAGCCGAGGAGGTCCTGGGTGATGGCGTTGGAGGCGATGAAGTGGCCGGAGAAGAAGGCGGCGATCCAGCCGAAGTGGCCGGGGACGTCGTCCGGGTCGATGGAGGCGACGGGCAGGCCGAAGACGCGGCCGATGGCTTCGGCGATCTCGCGGGTGGTGACGCCCTGCTCGGCGATGGCGTGGACGCGGCTGCCCGCGGGCGCCTTGTCGAGTGCGAGCGTGACCAGGCGGGCGGCGTCGGAGACGTGGACGGCGGACCAGCGGTTGGCGCCGTCGCCCGGGTAGCCGGAGACGCCCTTGTCGCGCGCGACGCCGGCGATGACGGAGATGAAGCCGTGGTCGCCGGTGCCGTGGACGGTTGGCGCGAAGCGCAGGCTCACCGCGCGGACGCCGCGTTCCGCGTACTCCAAGGCGAGGTTCTCGGTGCCGCCGCGCGGCGAGTCGGGGCCGTGGAAGGGCGAGGGGACGTCCTCGGTGAGGAGCGCGTCGGTGAAGCCGGCGATGCCGGAGGCGAGCAGGAACGGCCGGTCGCTGCCTTCGAGGGTGTCGCAGAGGGTCTGGACGGCGGCGCGCTCGGCGGCGTTGGTGCCGGCCAGGTCGCTCCAGTCGTGCTTGTTGGCCAGGTGGATGACCGCCTCGGCCGCCTCGGCGCCGGCGCGCAGGCCAGCGAGGTCGTCGAGGTCGCCGCGGTGGACGTGGGCGCCCTTGGCCTCCAGCGCGACGGCGGAGGCGTCGGACCTGGCCAGGCCGGTGACCTTGTGCCCGGCGGCGAGCAGGTCGTCGACGACGGCCGAGCCGATCCAGCCGGTGGCTCCGGTGACGAAAACATGCATGGGTGTACTCCTCGCAAGAGTCATGTCAGCGACTGACGTCAGTGACTGACATAGCTTAACCCTCATGTCGGTCGCTGTCATCACTAGACTCGGGCGCATGGTGCGTTGGGAACCGGGAACCCCCGAACGACTGCAGCGTGCGGCGCTCGAGCTGTTCGCCACCCGTGGCTACGAGGAGACGACGGCCGCGGAGATCGCGCAGGCGGTCGGGCTGACCGAGCGCACGTTCTTCCGCCACTTCAAGGACAAGCGCGAGGCCCTCTTCCACGGCCAGGACCTGCTGGAGAAGGCGTTCCTCGAGGGCGTGGCGGCCGCGCCCGAGCAGGCGTCGCCGCTGGAGATGGTGAGCGCCGCCCTGCGTGCGGTGTCGTCGTCGTTCCCCGACGAGCGCCGCCCCCTGTCGCGCACCCGCCAGGACGTCATCGACCGCAACCCCGCCCTGCAGGAGCGCGAGCGGCACAAGCTGGCGTCGCTGGCCGCCACGATCGCCGAGGCGCTGCGCGGGCGCGGCGTCGGCGAGCCGGCGGCCACGCTGGCCGCGCAGTCGGGCATCACGGTGTTCACGGTCGCGTTCCTGCGCTGGATCGACGAGGAGCGCCCGCTCGACGCCATCATGCAGGACGTCCTCGGCGAACTGCGCACCGTCCTGCGCTGACACCCGCACGCCCGGCGGCCCGGTAATCGAGTTGTCGTGCCCGGTGGAACTGCTCCTATCCTGTACGGCGTGATCGATCGGGGGCAGCCGGTGCCGGCGCATGTACGCATCACGCGGGCGAACGCGCGCTTCCAGCAGTGGCAGGCCCTGCTGGGCAACCGGAACAAGCGGCAGCGGGCCAGGGAGTTCATCGTCCAGGGCGTGCGGCCGATCAGCCTGGCGGTCGAGTTCGGCTGGCCGGTGCGGGCGCTGCTGTTCGACGCCGAACGCCCTCTGTCGGGCTGGGCCAGGGAGATGCTGGAGGCGGCCGGGGCCGAGCGGGTGGCCACCGCGCCCGAGCTGCTGCGGCTGCTGGGCGAGAAGGACGAGGACGTTCCCGAGCTGATCGCGGTCGCCGAGCTGCCCGACGACGACCTGTCGCGCATCGAGGCAGGGCCCGCCTTCCTGGGGGCGGTGTTCGACCGGCCGAACAATCCCGGCAACATCGGCACGATGGCCCGGTCGCTGGACGCGTTCGGCGGCACCGGGCTGATCGTCACCGGGCACGCCGCCGACCCCTACGATCCCCGCTCGGTGCGGGCGTCCACCGGGTCGCTGCTGGCGCTGCCGGTCGTGCGCTGCTCCTCGCACCGCGAGGTGCTCGCCTGGGTGGACGACCTGCGCGCCCAAGGGCTGCCGCTCACGGTGGTGGGCACCGACGAGAAGGGCGACCGCGACCTCGCCGACCTCGACCTGACCGGCCCGACCCTGCTGGTCATCGGTAACGAGACCAGCGGGCTGAGCGCGGGGTGGCGGCAGGCGTGCGACATCATGGCGCGCATCCCGATGGCCGGCGCCGCCAGCTCGCTCAACGCCGCCAGCGCCGCCACCGTCACCCTGTACGAGGCCGCCCGCCAGCGCCGCACCAGCGGGACGGGCCCCGCATGACCTCCCGCCGGCGCCACAGCGAGGTCGAACGGTCCCGCATGAACTCCCGCCGGCGCCGCAGCGAGGTCGAGCGGTCCCGCATGAGCTCCCGCGCCTGCCGTGGCGGGGCGAGCGGGTCGTTCCTGTGAGTTACCGGCACGCGACCGTTCCGCGCGACTACCAGGATCTGGCCAGCGGATCGGTGTTGCATTCCGCGCCGGGGTTTCCCGCGTTCCCGGTCCGGCTGGCGAGTGAGATCTTTCAGCGGGCGCTGGACCTGCGCGGCGGCACCCGGCCGGCCGCGCTGTGGGACCCGTGCTGCGGCAGCGGCTACCTGCTGACCGTGACGGCGCTGCTGCATCGGCCGCTCATCGCGTCGGTGCTGGCCTCCGACCTCGACCCCCGGGCGGTCGATCTGGCCGGGCGCAACCTCGCGCTGCTGAGCGGGACCGGGCTGGCCGCTCGTGCCGCCGACCTGCGCGAGCGCTCCGCCCGGTTCGGCAAGCCGGCGTACGGCGACGCGGCCCAGGCCGCCGACCGGCTCGCCATCGGTCTCGCGACCGACGGCGGCGACGTCCCGTACGCGGCCCGCCAGGCGGACGTGTTCGACGCCGGCCAGGTCGGACAGGCGCTCGGCTCCTGCGCGCCGGACATCGCGATCACCGACGTCCCCTACGGCGAGCAGACCCACTGGGGCGGCCCTGGCGCGGCGGCGGGCATCCCCGGCATGGTGGAGGCGCTGACCGCGGTGCTGCCGCGGGGCGGTGTGCTCGCGGTGACGGTACGGGGCCGCAAGGTGCCCATGGACGGCGGCCGCCGCCCGGACACCGCGTTCAAGATCGGCACCCGCACCGTCGCGCTGTTCCGCGCCTGAGAACGCGCCTGAGAACGCGCCTGAGAACGCGGCCGCCCGCTCAGTCGTGGGCGATGTGCAGGAGCTGCCGCCACAGCAGCACCACGAACGCGGCCGACCCGGCGAAGGCGAACCAGAACGGCGCCGCCACCCCCAGGTGAGTGGCCAGGGTGCCGCCGATGAGCGAGCCGACGACCAGGCCGAAGTAGACGCAGATGGTGTTGACGCTGCCCACCCGGCCCTGCAGCTCCTGGGGGACGGCGCGCTGGCGGACGGTGACCGACGTGGTGCCCCAGATGAAGGCGTGCGCGCCGAAGACGAGGAAGATGCCGCCGGCGACCCACGGCGAGTGGGTCAGGGCCAGGCCGAGGTGGGTGAGGGTCTCGATGACGAGCCCGATCCGCATCAGCGCGCCGAGGCTCACCTTGCGGGTGATGGCGCCGTACAGGCTGGTGCCGATGAGGCCGCCGATCCCGCTGATGGTGGTCATCAGGCCGAAGCCGATGGGGCCGAGGCCGAGCTGCTCCTGGGTGTAGAGGACGAGCACGGACCAGGCGGCGCCGAAGGTGAAGTTGAAGATCAGGATGGTGAGCGCGAGGGTGCGGACGGCGGCGTGCCTGATCGTCCACCGGAACGCGTCGAGGAGCTCGCGCACGACGCCGCCCCCGGACCCGGCGACGGGTCCGGCGGTGGGGTCGGCGGCGGGTCCGGGGGTGGCGTCGGCGGCGGGGTCGGCGGCGGGGTGGGGGCCTGTTTCGGCGGCGAGCGTGCGGCGGCCGTGGGGTGGCAGCGTGACCCGCGAGACCAGCACCATCCCGGCCAGCACCAGCAGCAGCTGCCCGGCGAACGGCCAGGTCAGGCCGAGCCCGATCAGCGCCGCGCCGACGGGCGGCCCGGCGAGCTGGTTGAGCGTGATGAACCCGGTGCCCAGGCGGGCGTTGGCGACTGTCAGGTCGTCGCGGGCGACCAGCATGGGCGTCAGCGTGGAGGTGGCGTTGTCGGCGAACACCTCGGCCACCGACCGCAGCGACAGCGCGATCAGCGCCGTCGTCACGGTGAGGGTGCCGGTCAGCAGCAACACGACGAGCACGGCCAGCACCACCGCTCGGGCGGCGTTGGCGGCCAGGACGATCGTGCGCCGGTTGTGCCGGTCGGACAGCACGCCCGCGTACAGGCCGAACAGCAGTGGCGGCGCCCAGCTGACCAAGGCCGACAGCGAGATGAGCAGCGGGTCACGGGTGAGCGTGGCGATCAGCAGCGGCCCGGCCGCGGCGGCGAGCCCGTCTCCGAGATTCGTCAGCCAGCTCGAGGCCAGCAACCATCGGAAACCTGTGCCGAGGCGTGCGGGCAGCACGCGTTCCATCACTGTGATCACGAGCGCACAACCCTACGATCCGGCCCTGAGCGGGGGCAACGCGTTTTCCGGGGGCCGGGCTCAGGAAAGGACGAGGGTTTCTTTCGCCCGGCGCGACCGCGCGAGATAGGCCATGCCCACGATGCCGGGCAGCGAATCGATGACGACGCCGAGCGGTGACTTCATGCCGAGGAAATACCAGATGAGCAGGAAGACGACCGTGGAAATGGCCCAGACGGCGTTGTTGACGACGGCGGACTTGCGTTTGTTGAGGATGAGCCGCATCACCACGACGCTGAATGCGGCGAGGAAGACGTTGCTGACGACGTAGAAGATGATGGAGCCCCACGGCGCGGGCTCGCTGAGGCCGCCGAGCGCGGGGTTGGCGTTGACGATGACGGCGGCCAGCGCCAGCCCGAGCCCATGCACGATGAGGATGCCGTGGGCGACGACGTAGGCGGCCAGCAGGCCGCCGACCCGCCGCGGCGCGGGCCCGGCCGGCGCTTCGGGCTCGGCTTCGTACGGGCGCGGCATGACTCGTGCGTCCCCCTTCGGGCCCCGGGGCGAAAGGCGGCCACGGGTCGGCGTCTTTCGGCAGCCTGTCAGAGTTCGCGGCGCCGCACAATCCCGTGCCGACATTGCCGGAAGTCGTTTCCGGATCGTTTCACGGCCCGTATTGCCTGGCCGGGCGCGGCCGGGGATGATGTCGCCGTCAAGGCGCCGCCGGCGGCTCAAGGCACGTCCTAAATCAACGCTTGTGTTGACCCGTTAATCTTGCGATTCTTCTCCCATCCGGCGCATTCAAGAAACCATTCCTCTCCACCCCCCGGACGCGTCCTCGCAGGAGCCTGCGGGGCCGCGCACGCACACGACCCACGGGCATGCGCTGACGAGGAGGTCGCGATATGACATGGACCAGCAGGTACCGGACCGCCGCGCGGGCGATCGCGGTGATCGGCGCGGCGGCGCTCGTCTCCGCCTGCGCCGGGAACGGCGGCGCGGGAGGCACAGGCGGCACGGGCGGCACGGCGAGCGGCGGCGGCGGTGCCTACCCTGACCGCACGATCACGTTCGTGGTGCCGTTCAGCGCGGGCGGGCCGACCGACACCGTCACCCGCATGATCGCCGAACCGATGGGCGCCAAGCTCGGCGGCAAGATCGTCGTGCAGAACGTGGAGGGCGCCGGCGGCACGGTCGGCGCGGGCGAGGTGGCGCGCGCCGAGCCCGACGGCTACACCGTGCTCATGCACCACATCGGCATGTCCACCGCGCCCGCCCTCTACCAGGACCTCGGCTACCAGCCGCTGGAGAGCTTCGAGATGGTCGGGCTGGTCACCGAGGTGCCGATGACGGTGGTGGCGCGTAAGGACTTCGAGCCCGCCACGCTGCAGGACCTGGTGACGTACGTGAAGGCCAACGCGAGCAAGGTGACGCTGGCCAACGCCGGCATCGGCGCCGCCTCCCACCTGTGCGGGCTGCTGTTCCAGACGGCCGCGGGCGTCAAGCTGCAGGAGGTCCCGTACGAGGGCACCGGCCCGGCGCTGACGGACCTGGTCGGCGGGCAGGTCGACTTCATGTGCGACCAGACCACCAACACCAGCGGCCAGATCTCCGCCAAAGAGGTGAAGGTGTACGCCGTCACCACCCCCGAGCGGGTCGGCAGCCTGCCTGACGTGCCCACCACGACCGAGGCCGGGCTGCCGCAGCTCAAGGTCAGCGTCTGGCACGGCCTCTACGTCCCCAAGGGCACCCCGCCCGACGTGGTGAGCAAGTTGTCGGAGGCGTTGAAGACGGCGCTGGCCGACCAGAAGGTCATCGACCAGATGGCCAAGCTCGGCACCGCGCCCGTCCCCGCCGAGGACGCCACCCCTGAGGCGCACAGGACGAAGCTGCAGGAGCAGCTCGGCACCTGGGCCAAGGTCATCGCCGACGCGGGCGTCAAGGCCGGCTGAGCATGCGGGCACGACGCTCCTGGCCGGACGTCCTGGCCGGCGCGATCTTCGTCGTCATCGGCGCCGTGTTCGCGGCGGGCGCGCTCGGCTACGAGCTGGGCAGCCCGCTGCGGATGGGGCCGGGCGCCTTCCCGCTGCTGGTCGGCGTCATCGTGGCGGGGCTCGGCCTGGCGATCGTGGTCAAGGGCCTGATCGCGGGCGAGGTGATCACCTTCGGCGGCGTGCCGTGGCGGGCCATCGCCGCCATCACGATCGCGCTGGTGTTCTTCGGCTTCACCGTACGCGGGCTCGGCTTCGTGCCCACGGCGGCGGTGACCGCGCTGCTGACCACGCTGGCCGGCCGCGTACGGCTGCTGACGGCCGTCGCGGTGGCGGCCGGTCTGACGGTGGCCGCCACCCTCATCTTCGTCGTCGGACTGCAGCTGCGGATCCCGCTCGTGGGCCCGTGGCTGGGCGCCTGACGCGCAACCGGATCTTGGGGTATGGACCTTCTCGACAATCTCGCGCTGGGCTTCTCCACGGCCCTCCTCATCCAGAACGTCCTCTACTGCTTCGTCGGCGTGCTGCTCGGCACCGCCGTCGGTGTTCTGCCCGGCATCGGGCCGACGGCGACGGTGGCGATGCTGCTGCCGATCACGTTCACGTTCGAGCCGGTCACCGCGCTGATCATGCTGGCCGGCATCTATTACGGCGCCCAGTACGGCGGCTCGACCACCGCCATCCTCATCAACCTGCCCGGCGAGTCGTCGGCGGCGGTCACCGCGCTCGACGGCCACGAGATGGCCCGGCAGGGCCGCGCGGGCCCGGCGCTGGCCACGGCCGCGATCGGGTCGTTCATCGCCGGTACGGTCGCCACCGTCGTGCTCGCCGTCGCCGCGCCGCCGCTGGCCAGGGTGGCGCTGGAGTTCGGGCCCGCGGAGTACTTCTCGCTGGTGCTGCTCGGCCTCATCGTCTCGATCGCGCTGGCCCGCGGCACCGCGCTCAAGGCGCTGGCGATGATCGCGCTCGGCGTCCTGCTGGGCACGGTCGGCCAGGACCTCTACACCGGCACGCCGCGGTTCGTGCTCGGCCGGCGCGAGCTGTACGGGGGGATCGACTTCGTCTCGGTGGCCGTCGGCATGTTCGGCGTGGCCGAGATCCTGCGCAACCTGGAGAGCGGGCAGGCCCGTACCGCGATCGTGTCGCGGGTGCGGCACCTGTGGCCGACCCGGGAGGACTGGCGGCGCATCGCCGGCCCGATCCTGCGCGGCACCGGTCTGGGCTCGGCGCTCGGTGTGCTGCCGGGCGGCGGTCACGTGCTGGCCTCGTTCACCTCTTACGCGGTGGAGAAGCGGATCTCGCGGCGGCGGGAGGAGTTCGGGCACGGCGCCATCGAGGGCGTGGCGGGGCCCGAGTCGGCCAACAACGCCGCCGCGCAGACCTCGTTCATCCCGCTGCTGACGCTGGGGCTGCCCGCGCATCCGGTGATGGCGCTGATGGTGGGGGCGTTCATCGTGCACGGCATCACGCCGGGCCCGAACGTCATCGTCGAGGAGCCGGCGCTGTTCTGGGGGCTGATCGCCTCGATGTGGATCGGCAACGTGCTGCTGGTGCTGCTGAACCTGCCGCTGATCGGCATGTGGGTGCGGATGTTGCGGATCCCGTACCAGGTGCTGTTCCCGATGATCGTGCTGTTCGCGGCGATCGGGACGTACTCGCTGGGCTTCAACGCCTTCGACGTGTACGCGATCGTGCTGTTCGGGCTGCTCGGCTATATCCTCATCAAGTGCGGCTGCGAGCCGGCGCCGCTGCTGCTCGGCTTCGTGCTCGGCCCGCTGCTGGAGGAGAACCTGCGCCGTGCGCTGATCATCTCGCGCGGCGACGCGTCGGTGTTCGTGACCCGCCCGATCTCGGCGACCCTGCTGGCCCTGACGGTGCTGGCGCTGGTGGTGGCGGTGCTGCCGGCGATCCGCCGGCGCCGCGAGGTGGTCTTCACCGACGACGACTGATCCCGGCCGAGCGGTACGCGATGATGGTCCTCACCCATCACCCGTACCGCGAGGAGCAGTAGTGCGCATCGGCATCATCGGCGTCGGCGAGATCGCCCGGGCCATCGTCACCGGCCTGCTGGAGGGGGACGGCCCGCCGCCCGAGGTGCTGCTGTCGCCGCGCGGCGCGGCCACGGCCGCCGAACTGGCCGCCCGCTACGGCACCGTACGCGTGTGCGGCGGCAACCAGGAGGTGGCCGGCGGCTGCGACGTGCTGATCGTCGCCGTGCGCCCCCAGGACCGGCAGGCCCTGGCCGGCCTGGCCGTCGCCGCCGGCACGGTCGTCGTCAGCCTGATGGCCGGCGTCTCCCTCGCCGAGCTGCGCCGCCTGCTGGCCACCGACGCGCCGCTGGTGCGCGCCATCCCGCTGCCTCCCGTACGCGAGCGCCGCTCGGTCACGGTGACCTGCCCGCCGCACCCGGTGGCCGACGCGCTGTTCGACCGGCTGGGCGGGACGCTGCCGGTGGACGACGAGGACGCCTTCAACGTCTTCTCCGCGCTGACGGCCACGCTCACCACCCACTACGCCTACCTGGCCACGCTCAGCTCCTGGGCGGCCGGCCACGGCATCGCGCCCGATCAGGCGGAGCGCTACGTACGTGGCCTGTTCGCCGACCTCGGCCGCTCCTTGTCCGACGAGACCCGCTCGCTCGATCGGCTGGCCGCCGACCACGAGACGCCGGGCGGCACCAACGAACGCATCCGCACGACGTGGTTCTCCCCCGCCAACGCCACCGCCCTCCGCGAGGCCCTCGACGCCCTCCTGACCGACCTCACCTGACATCCGGCCGATTCGAAAGAGCTGTTGCGAAACAGTTCTTTCGAATATAGCGTGGCGACGTGGAGATCAAAGATCCGAAGGCGATGCGTGCGCTCGCCCACCCTCTGCGCATCCGGCTGCTCGAACTGCTCGCCATCGAAGGCCCCGCGACCGCCGCCCGGCTGGCCGAGCTCGTGGCGGAGAGCCCGTCCAACTGCTCCTTCCACCTGCGGGTCCTGGCGAAGTTCGGCTACATCGAACGCGCCCCGGGCCGGAGCAGGCGCGACCGGCCCTGGCGGCTCGTCGACATCGAGCAGACCTGGGACGCCGAGCAGCCGGACGAGGACGGCCGCTCCGCCGCCTCCGAGCTGAGCCAGGCCTTCCTTGAGTGGGAGACCGCACGGATGAAGGCGGCCGTCACCGCGAAGGTGCCGGAGGAGTGGAAGGGCAGGCTGCCGGGCTGGGGCGCCACGCTCTGGCTGACGCCGCAGGAGGCCGAACAGCTCGGGCAGGCCTTCGCCCAGCTGATCAAGCCGTACGTCGGACGCTGGCAGGAGCCGGACGCGCGCCCCGCGGAGGGCCGTCCCGTCCGGATCTTCCACAACGCCTACCTCCTGCCCGAGCAGGAGGAGCAGTGAGGGCCGCGCTGGCCGATCCGCCGTTCCGGCGGCTGCTCGGCGGCTGGACCATCGGCAACCTCGCCGACAGCGCCCTCTACCTCACGCTGGGGGTGTGGGCCAAGGACCTGTCGGGCAGCAGCAGCGCCGCCGGCCTGGTCTTCCTCGCCCTGGCCGCCCCGGTGGTGCTCTTCCCGCTCATCGGGCTGCTCGCCGACAAGGTGCACCGCAAGCCCTTACTGATCTGGGCGAACCTCGCGGGCGCCGCCGTCGCCATGACGCTCCTGGCCGTGCAGACGGCCGGGCAGCTGTGGCTGCTGTACGGCGTCGCCTTCGCGTACGGCGCGCTGGGCCTGGTCAACTCCGCCGCCCAGACCGGCCTGGTACGCGACATGCTGCCGGCCCGCCACCTCGACACCGCCAACGGCCTGCTGACCACGATCGACCAGGGGCTGCGCATCTTCTCCCCGGTTCTCGGCAGCGCCCTGTACGCCGCGTGGGGCGGCGGCGCGCTCGCCGTCGGGGTCGCCACCTGCCTCATCCTCACGGCGCTCGTGCTCCGCACCGTCCAGGTACGCGAGTCCGCCCCGGAGCCCCGCCGGCCGGAGCACAGCAGGCGGCAGGAGACTGTCGCCGGCCTCCTCCATCTGCGGAGTGTCCCGCTGCTGTGGCGCATGGTGGTGGTGAGCGCGGCGGCCTTCGGCGTCGTCGGCGTCTTCGACTCGTCCTTGTTCGAGCTCGTGGACAAGGGCCTGGGGATGGACGCCGCGTTCTTCGGGGTGCTGATGACCGTCCAGGGTGCGGGCAGCGTGCTGGGCGGCCTGATCTCCGCGCCGGTGCTGCGCCGCCTGGGGCCGGTGGCCATGATCGCGGCCGCGCTCGCGCTGCTCGGCTCCGCCGGCCTGGCGATGACCGCCGACCTGGCCGGCGTCCCCCTGCTGCCCGTCGCGGTGGGCGCGCTGTTCGTGGCGGGCGTCGCGATCCCCTGGCTGTCCGTCGCGATGGTGACCACCCGGCAGCGGCTCACGCCCGCCCGGCTGCAGGGGCGCGCCGCCGCCGCGACCAACGTCGCCGTCACCGTGCCGCAGATGGCCTCCATCGCGGCGGGCGCCGCGCTCGTCGCCGTCGTCGACTACCGGTGGGTGATGATCGCGGCAGGTGCGATCCTGCTGCTCTGCGCGCTGGCTCTGATCACCCCCTCAAACCGGCGTCTCGGGCGGGGCGAGGCCGGCCCGGATGAGGGACGCGAGGCCGCCACGTACGCGTCCCCCTCGACCTCCTCCTGACATCGGATCTCTGCAGCGGACACCTCCGCAACCGTCCAGCTCACCGCCACATGCCGGGCGTGTATGGGGGAAAACATCGGATGCCGCCCTTGTAACGAGCGCGTTACCGGTGTTATCTCTTCGGGGAAGCCCGCATGTGATCGGAGGACCCCGCGTGGCACACCCCCCGTTACGACGACACGCCACCGCACTCGTCACCGCGTTGTCGCTGCTGCTGTGGCCACAGGCACTGCCGGCAGCCGCGCACGCCGGCCCCGCACCCGAAGCGAGCACCGTGCAGACACCCGATGACTTGACCCTCTGGTACGACGAGCCCGCCACCGACTGGGAGACCCAGGCCCTGCCCATAGGCAACGGCCCCCTGGGCGCGATGATCTTCGGCGGGGTGTCGTCGGAGCGCATCCAGTTCAACGAGAAGACGCTGTGGACCGGCGGCCCCGGCTCGCCCGGCTACGACTTCGGCAACTGGACCGGCCCGCGCCCGGGCGCGATCGCCGAGGTCCAGGAGCAGATCGACCGGGAGGGGAAGATGTCCCCCGAGCAGGTCGCCGCCAGGCTCGGCCAGCGCAAGACCGGCTTCGGCGCCTACCAGACCCTCGGCGACCTGCACCTCGACCTGCCCGCCGCCGAGGCGAGCGACTACCGGCGCGAGCTGGACCTGTCCGAGGCGGTGGCCCGTGTCACCTACACCGCGGGCGGCGTCCGGCACGAGCGCGAGTACTTCGCCTCCAACCCCGGCGACGTCATCGTGGCCCGGCTGGGTGCCGACCGGCCCGGCCAGGTGTCGTTCACGCTGCGCCACACCTCGCCGCGCGACGACAAGACCGTCACCGCCGCGGGCGGCCGGCTCACCATCCGGGGCCGGCTGGCGGACAACGGCATGCGCTTCGAGGCCCAGGTGCAGGTCATCACGACCGGCGGCACCCGCAGCGACCAGGGCGACGCCGTACGGGTCGAGGGCGCCGACAGCGCGATGCTGGTGCTGTCGGCCGGCACCGACTACGCCGACACCTACCCCTCCTACCGCGGCGAGGACCCGCACGAGCGGGTGACCGCGGCCGTGGACAAGGCCGTGGACAAAGCCGTGGACAAAGCCGTGGACAAAGCCGTGGACAAAGCCGTGGACAAGGCCGTGAATGAGGCCGCCGGCGCCGGGTACGCCGCGCTGCGCCGCGCCCACGTCGCCGACTACCGGGCCCTGTTCGACCGGGTCCGCCTCGACCTCGGCGGGACGATGCCGGCCGTACCGACCGACGAGCTGCGCAGGAACTACACCGGCGGCGCCGGCCCCGCCGACCGGGCACTGGAGAAGCTGTTCTTCGCCTACGGCCGCTACCTGCTCATCTCCTCCTCCCGCGAGAACGACGTGCTGCCCGCCAATCTGCAGGGCGTGTGGAACCACTCCACCAGCCCGCCCTGGTCGGCCGACTACCACGTGAACATCAACCTGCAGATGAACTACTGGCTCGCCGAGCAGACCAACCTGCACGAGACGACCGCGCCGTACGACCGCTACATCACCGCGCTGATGCCGCCCGGCCGCGAGAGCGCCCGCAGCATCTACGGGGCGGGCGGCTGGGTGGTGGGCAACGAGACCAACCCGTTCGGCTTCACCGGGGTGCACGACTGGGCGACCGCGTTCTGGTTCCCCGAGGCCGCCGCCTGGACCACCCAGCACCTGTACGACACCTACCGCTTCACCGGCGACGTGACCTACCTGCGCGAGCGGGCGTACCCGGTGATCAAGGGGGCGGCGGAGTTCTGGCTGGACTTCCTGCACACCGACCCGCGCGACGGCAGCCTGGTGGTCTCCCCCAGCTACTCCCCCGAGCACGGCGACTTCTCCGCGGGCGCCGCGATGTCGCAGCAGATCGTCGGCGAGGTGCTCGGCAACGCCGTGGCCGCCGCCGAGAAGCTCGGCGTGGACGAGGAGTTCAGGGCCAAGGCGCGCGCCGCGCTGAAGAAGCTCGACCCGGGCCTGCGCATCGGCTCGTGGGGGCAGTTGCAGGAGTGGAAGAGCGACTGGGACTCCCCCACCGACACCCACCGGCACGTCTCGCACCTGTACGCGCTGCACCCCGGCAACGGGATCAAGCCGGGCTCGAAGGAGGCCGAGGCGGCCAAGGTGTCGCTCAAGGCTCGCGGCGACGGCGGCACCGGCTGGTCCAAGGCCTGGAAGATCAACTTCTGGGCGCGGCTGCTGGACGGGGACCACGCCCACACCATGCTGGCCGAGCAGCTGAAGGGCTCCACGCTGGACAACCTGTGGGACACCCATCCCCCGTTCCAGATCGACGGCAACTTCGGCGCCACCTCGGGCATGGCCGAGATGCTGCTGCAGAGCCAGCACGACGTGCTGCACGTCCTGCCCGCGCTGCCGTCGGCGTGGAAGGACGGCTCGGTACGCGGCCTGCGCGCCCGCGGCGACGTCACCGTGGACGCCACCTGGTCCGGCGGCGCCCCGGCCACGGTCACCCTGCATCCGGGCAGGACCGGCCGGCTGAGCCTCAAGAGCGCGGTCATCGAGGGCCGCTACCGGCTGGTGGACGGGCGTGGCCGCGAGGTGAACGCCCGCCGCGACGGCGACACCCTCACCTTCGACGCCCGCGCGGGGCAGAGCTACACGCTGCGCAACGAGGCGGCCGTCTCCCTGGACGCGCCCGCCTCGGCCCAGCCCGGCGTCGCCTTCGAGACCGAGGTGACCGTGCGGGCGTCGGGGCGGCGGGCCGTACCGGCCGCCGAGGTCGCGCTGACCGCCCCGAGCGGCTGGACGGTCACACCGGCCACCCGCCGTCTGCCGGGCGTGCCGGCCGGTGGGAAGCGGACCGCCGCGTTCACCGTCACCCCGGGCCCCGCCGACGGCGGCCGCACCGCCCTGCTGTCCGCGGCGGTCACCGGCGGCTCGTGGAAGGGCGCCGCCACGGCCGTCCTGGCCCTCGACCCCTGCGCCCCGGCTCCCGCCGGTTCGACCGTGGTGGCCTGGGACGCCCGGGAGGGCGCCACGGTGGAGGACACCTCGGGCAACGGCCGCCACGCCACCCTCACCGGCGGCGACCCGGCCTACGACGCCACCGCCCCGTCGGGCAGCGGCCTGCTGCTGGACGGGAGCACCTACCTGACCACCGAGCCCACCGCGCTCGGCCTGCTGCGCGAGGCCACCTTCGCCGCCGAGGTCAAGGTGGCCGGCAGCGGCTACCGGCGGTTGTTCGACGCGCAGCCGTCCGGCGACCCGGGCACCGACGGCGTGCTCATCGACCTCACCCCCGACGGCAAGGTCCGCTTCATCGGCGCCGGCGCCGGCGTCACCCTGGACGCGGCGCTGCCCACCGGCCGCTGGCTGGACGTGGTGGTCACCTTGGACCGCACCGGCGCGCTGACCCTCTACGTGGACGGCGAGCGCGCCGCCACCGGCCAGGTCACCTCCGGCGGCATCGCCGGCTGCACCGCCAGGCCGCTGCGGTTCGGCGCCGACCAGAACGGCGGCCAGCGCCTGACCGGCGGCGTCGACCGGGCCGCGATCATCGCCCGCGCCCTGACCGCGCAGGAGGTGGGAAACTGGCGTGAGCTGATCACGCCGTCCGGCCGATCGGCCGGACGGTGATCGTGTTGAGGTCCACCCCGTCCGGCCGGCCGAGCGCGTGGCAGATCGCCTCGGCCACCGGGCCGGGCGGCAGCGCGAACGGCGGCACCTCACCGTCCATCCAGAACGGCGTGTCGATGATGCCGGGGTTGACCAGGGTGACGCCGACGCCGCGGTGGATGGCGTGCAGGCGCAGGTTCTCCGCCGGCTCGGCTCGGGGTCGCCCTCGGCCAGCGGGACGCGGCCGCCGCGCACGTGGTCGGCCGAGGTGACGCGGCTTGGCCACCGCGCCGTGCAGCGCGCCGAACCGCTCCACGGTCGCGGCCACCGCCCGCCGGGTGTACTGCCAGTCGGCGGCGTCGGCGATGAGGCCGAGCAGCCGGCCGGGATGACCGGCCTCCTCCAGGAACGTCTTCATCCGCGCCTCGTTGCGGCCGGTGGCGGCCACGTGGTGGCCGCGCTCCAGCAGCAGCCACCTGATGTTCCTGGTGATGTCCCTGGCCAGCTACTGGTCGGCGGCCCCGCAGATCGCCCGCATGCTCACCGGCAATCCCGGCCACCCCGGCGACCCCGGCGGCTCCGGCGGCTCCGGCGGCTCCGGCGGCTCCGGTGACTCCGGCGGCTCCGGTGACTCCGGCGAGCGGCCTCGATGACGGCGCCGAGGCCGCTCGCCGCCGCGCCGCCGTCGTCCACGCCGCCCGCCGCCTCGCCACCCCCTGACCGTTACCGGCCGAACCGCCGCCGGGCGGCGTCGGTGACCGGGGTGAAGAAGTTCACCAGGTTGCCGTCGGGGTCCCGGACGAGCAGCGAACGGTTGCCCCACGGCATCGTCTTCGGCTCGTTCACCACGTCGGCCTCCTCAGGCAGGCCCTTGAACGTCGCGTCCACGTCGTCCACCAGGAACTCGACGATGACGCTGCGGTTCTCGGCCGGGCGCGCCGAGTTAGGGGCGAACAACGCGACCGTACGCACCCCGCCGATCGCCAGCGTCCCCGTGGCCGTCCTGAGCTCCGCGAAGTCCTCGTTCGCCCACGCCGCCCGCACCCCCGTGACCTGCTCGTAGAAACCCACCAGCCGCGCCACGTCGGCGGTGATGATCCGGGTCGAGATGAAATCCATGACAGCTCCCTGCTGATCAGTCGATCGCGAACACCCCACAAGCTAGACCCGATACCGGGCAGAACCCGCCCGGTATCTACAGCAGACTTGAGAACATGCCGCGACCCACCACCCGCGTCCTCACCCTCCTGGAGCTCCTTCAGGGGGGCGGTACCCGCACCGTGACCGAGCTGGCCGATCGCCTCGGCGTCAACGAACGCACCGTGCGCCGCTACATCGACCACCTCATCGACCTCGACATCCCGGTCGAGTCCGTACGCGGCCGCCACGGCGGCTACCGCCTCACCCCCGGCTACCGCCTGCCGCCCCTCATGCTCACCGACGACGAGGCGCTGGCCGTCCTGCTCGGCCTCATCACCGCGCAGGGCACCGGCACGGCCTCGGAGACCGCCACCGCGAAGATCCGCCGCGTCCTGCCCAGACGCCTCGCCGACCGGCTCGACACCCTTCTCGGCACCCTCGCCTTCACCACCCCGGCCCGGCCCGCCGCCGCGCCCGACACCGGTGTCCTGCTCACCCTCGCCGACGCCGTCAGCCACCACCGCCCCGTCACCATCCGCTACACCACCGCCGACGGTCACCGCAGCGAACGCGCCCTCCACCCCCACGGCCTGGTCACCCACAACCGCAAGTGGTACGTCACCGGCACCGACCCCGCCATCGGCGAAGAGCGCACGTTCCGCCTCGACCGCATCGCCCAGGCCACCACCCGGCCCGGCGCCTTCACCCCACCCGCCGGCCTCCAGGACCCGGCCCAAGACCTGCTCACCAGGCTCGCCACCGCCCCGCACCGGCACCACGTCATCCTGCACATCCAGGGCACCGCCGCCCAGGTCCACACCCGCCTGCCGCCCGGCTTCGCCCTCGTCACCGAATCCCCGCAGGACGGCTGGTCCCGCGTCGAGCTCCACGCCGACCACCTCGACGAGTTGCCTCCCGTCCTGGCCGCACTCGACCTGCCCTTCGCCGTCGAGCAGCCCGCCGCGCTCCGCGACCTCGTCATCGCGCTCGCCGACCGCCTCACTCAGTCGGCCGAGCGGAAACCCACAGGCCGGCCCGGGTAAGCACCTCATCCGCCGGGCGAGGGCCCCCGCCCGCCGTTTCTCACCATGATCGGCACGTTGTTCGACGCACAAGAATCCATCAGTTTTGATATATCAAGTTTGATGGATTAAGGTCGGTCTTCGCACTCCCGACGAAGAGGACCACCATGACCACCGGCCACCTGCCCGTCCCCGGCGCCACGCTGCACTACGAGGTGCGCGGCACCGGGCCCGCCCTGCTCATCTCCCAAAGCGGCGAGGGCGACGCCCGCCGCAGCACCGACCTGGCCGATCACCTGGTCGACAGCTACACCGTCATCACCTACGATCGGCGCGGCCTGTCCCGCAGCGCCCTCGACCGCCCCCGTCCCGTCCCCTTGAGGCAGCACGCCGACGACGTCCACCACCTGCTGGCCGCGCTCACCGACCGGCCGGCGGCGATCCTCGGCTGCAGCATGGGCGCCGCCATCGGGCTTCACCTGGTCCTCGACCACCCCGGCCAGATCGCCACCCTCATCGCCCACGAACCGGTGTCCCCCGGCCTCCTCCCACCGGCCGAGCGCACCCGCCACCTCGCCGAGCTCGCCAGCATCCAGCGGCTCTACCGCCGCGAAGGGCTCACCCCCGCGCTCAAGGCCATCACCGAGGCCCTGGGCATCGACCCCGCCACCCCCGACGCCGAACCCGGCCGCACCCCGCACCCCATGACCCCCCAGAGGATCGCCGACTTCGGCTTCTTCCTCGAACACGACTTCACCGCCGTCATCGGCGACACCCTCCGGGTCGGCGGCCTGGCCTCAACCGGCGCCCGCATCGTGCCCGCCGTCGGCCGCACCACGCCGCCCGCCGCCTTCGACCGCCGCTGCGCCCAGGAGCTGGCCGCCCTGCTCGGCACCCAGCCGGCCGAGTTCCCCGGTGGCCACAACGGCAACCTCACGCATCCACGCGCCTTCGCCGCCCGCCTGAAGGAGGTGCTCAGCGAGCCGGCCCGCTGACCGTGCGGCAGGCCAGGTGCAGGGCCAGGCGTTCGTCGCGGTGGCGCAGGTCGATGCCCAGCAGCCGCTCCACCCGCTGGATGCGGGCGGCCACCGTGTTGCGGTGCACTCCCAGCACCGCCGCCGTCTCCGCGATCGACGACTCGGCGTCCAGGTAGGCCGACAGTGTGCGGATGAGGTCGCCCGGCTGGTCGCGCAGGGGCGCGAGCAGGGCGCGGGCGGCCGGTTCGAAGGTGTCGGTACGCGCCCACTCCAGCAGCAGCTGCGCCATCCCGAGCTGGTCCACCTGCAGGAAGAAGCCCGCCTCAGGACGGGTGGCGGCCAGCCGGGCGGCGTCGGCGGCCTCCGCGACCGTGCTGATCAGGCCGCTCGTGCCGGGGTGCGGGCGGCCCACCCCCATGTGGGCGCCGGCCGAGCGGGGCAGGGCCCGGTTCGCGGCGCGCAGGGTGTCGGCCAGCGCGTGCACGCGAGCGGCGGTGGGCTCCTGCGCGAACGTGGTCCACCCCGTCCAGCCGTCGCCGTGCTCGACGACCACCGCGTCCACGCCCTCGCCGCGCAGCACGCGGGTGACCTGCGCCGTGGACGCCACCGTGTCCAGCCCCGGCGGCGCCCCGATGCGCAGGCCGACGTGCCAGCCGCCGAGCTGCCAGCCCGCGTCGGCCGCCCGCCTGCGCAGCTGCGCCGACGGCTCGCCGTCCAGCCGGAGCAGGTCGCCCAGCAGCGCCGAACGCGAGCGCGCGTCCCGTTCCAGCTCCAGCCGGTGGCTGAGCAGCCAGCGCTGCACCGCCGAGGCCGCCACCGACAGCGCCGCCGGCACCACGTCCGCCCGCGCGGCCGCCGTCCCCCGCAACTCCACCACCAGCCAGAACGCCGGCCGCGGCGCCCCCGGCAGCGCCGCCGGATGCGCCAGCAGGACCCCGTCGCCGAGCGGGACCCGCTGCGGCACCACCTCCTGCGCCCGCACCGCCTCCGGCTCACGTACCTGCCCGGCCAGTGGCTGGCCCCGCTCGTCCAGCAGCGCGGCGGGCGCGTTCAGCAGCTCGCCCAGCCGGGCGACGACGCCTTCGGGCGCGAGTGTCCGCTCGTCGAAGGCGCGATGCGCCGACAGCACCAGCCGCGCCCGGTCGATCTCCGGCTCCGCCAGCATCATCCGCGCCGCCACCAGCAGGTCAAGCGGGTCGGCCGCGGCTCCGAGCAGGGGCACTCCCAGCCGATCAGCCAACCGCAAGGTTCCATAGGCCACCCCGCCGGTCACCCCGCCGGCCGTCCCGTCGGGTGTCATGTCGGCCGGCCGATCCGTGGTCCGGGTGGCCGCGGTCACCAGGATCGCCGCCCCTTCAGCGTCCACCACGCGGCGGAGCAGGGCGTCCAGGCGCCAGTCGCCCGGCTCGACCGGCGTGCTCACCATCACCACCTCGCCCGGCCCGGCGGGAGTGTAGGCGCCGGGGTCGGCGAGAGGGCGGACGGTTCGTGCCGTGGCGTCCAGTCCGGCCTCGCCGGCCAGCACCTGTACCGCGCCGGTCCACTCCGGCAGGGCCAGCAGCCTGCGTACGGTGGTCATCGCCCGCCTCCCAGCAGCACCGGCTCGCAGTCGATCCCGTACGCGCGGGGCGCGACCAGGGCGATCCGCGCCGGATCCGTCCAGAACGGCGCGATCGGCACCTGCAGCACCATGACCTCCATCCCCGCCCGCACGGCGTCGCCGGAGATCGGCGTCACGGTGCGCCGGTCGAGCACCGCCAGCACGTCGGGCGTCGAGGCGACGACCCGGCCGTCGCGCAGCGCGAGCAGGTATTCGTTCTCCATCTCCAGCCGCAGCAGCGCTCCCGTGGCGTGATCGGCCACCGTGACACCACCACGAGAGAACCCGGCGCGGCCGTGCAGGCGCGGCCCCGGCCTGCGGACCACCTCGATCACCCGGCCCAGCGCCAGCACCCGCCCGCCGGCCTCGCCCAGCCGGTCGGGGGCGGGCGACTCGCCGAGCGCGAGCAGCCGCCGCCCCAGCTCAAGCGCCGCCGACACCGACCCGACGACGCTGCAGCAGGCCAGCTCGTACGCCGGGACCGGGGCCAGCGCCAGCGCCGCCCACCCGCCCGCGCTCGGCAGGAACGCCCGCACCGTACGCTCCAGGTCGGCCGCCGTGCCGGTGGCCTGCACGAGCACCTGCCCGCCCGGCTCGGCCAGCGCGACGGGGGTGACCGGGCGGCCGCAGGCGTTGAGTGAGAGCTGGTCGAGCCGGGGCACGCCGCGCCCGGTCAGGTCGGCGTCCACGACCGGCAGGCCCAGGTCCCAGGCCAGCGGCAGCATGCCGTTCAGCCCGCCGATCTCCAGGGAGGCGACGGCGCCCGCCCGCACGCCGGTCCACCGCTCCACCGCGGCCACGGCGGCGGCGAACTCCTGCCCGCCCGGCAGCTTCTCGTTGAACACCGGCGTCGCCCCGACGACCCCCACCGGCACGACGTACGCCTGCGGCGGCAGCGCGTCCAGGGCGTGCACGACGACCTCCGCGCCCGCGGCCAGGCGGCGGCGCAGCAGCAGCGCGGCGGTACGGGTGTCCCCGCCGCCACCGGAGCCCAGCACCGCCACGCCCCGCTCCAGCGCCGGCACGTCCGGCGGCTCGATGCGCATCTGTCCAGCTTGCCGCACCGGACCCGCCCGTCGTGCCATCCGCCAGGCGGAAACAGCAGGTCGAAGCGGGGATGACCGTAACTCCGCCGGGGTGGCGCCGACATCACCGGGCTGAACGACTTGCGCAATGGTCAAGAATCGTTGACCATTGACCGGTGCCTACCGACGATCTTCCTGAGACTTTTCACGTCACCACCGACGAGCAGCTCCGCGCCGTCTCCAACCTCACGCGTCACCGGATCATGGCCGTGCTCCGCTTCGAGCCGGCCACCATCACCCAGATCGCCCAGCGGGTGGGCCTGGCCAAGGGCAGCTCCAGCTACCATGTACGGCTCCTGGAGCGGGCCGGCCTGGTGAAGGTGGTACGGACGCGGAAGGTGCGCGGGGTCACCGAGCGCTACTACGCGATGGCCGCCCGCTCGATCCGGCTGCCGGACCCGGGACAGGGACAGCCGGACGTGCTGCTGCGCAACGCGGTGGCCGACCTTGAGGCCTCCCCCGCCGACGGCGAGCGGCACGTGCGGATGGCGCACCTGCGGCTCACCGACGAGCAGTTCGCGGAGCTGGGGGCCCGCCTCGAGGCGCTGGCGGACGAGTACCGGGCGCTGTCGGACCCGTCCCTTCCCGACACGTCGCTCGTCTTCGCACTGTTCCACCCGGCCCAGCCAGAGCGGGCCGGGCTGGATGAGGAGGGCGACCGGCCTGAGCGGGCCGAAGAGGACGAGCAGGTTGAGCGGGCTGAGGAGAGTGCGGAATGACGGCGAAGGTGAGCATGCCGGCCGGGTTCGGGCGGTTGTGGACGGCGCAGACGGTGTCGTCGCTGGGCGACGGTGTGACGCATGCCGCGCTGCCGCTGCTGGCGCTGACGCTGACCCGGGATCCGATGGCGCTGGCCGTCGTCACGGCCGCGGGGACGCTGCCGTGGGTGCTGTTCGGCGTGCTCGGCGGGGCGCTGGTGGACCGGTGGGATCGCCGGCGCACCATGTGGATCACGGATGCCGGGCGTGCCGCGCTGCTGGCCGTCCCGGCCGTCGCCGCGGCGTTCGGCGTGCTGACCGTTCCGCTGCTGGCGGTGGTGGCGTTCCTGCTGGCACTGGGCGGGTTGTTCTTCGACACGGCCGCCACGGCGTACCTGCCGGATCTGCTCGGCCGCGACCCGGCCCGGCTGGAGCGTGCCAACGCGCGCCTGCGCGGCGCCCAGACCGCGGCGTCCGGGTTCGCCGGGCCGCCGGCGGGCAGTGCGCTGCTGGCGCTCGGGCGGTCGGTGCCGCTGGTCGCGGACGCGGTGTCGTTCGCGGTGTCGGCGGTGCTGGTGCGGTCGCTGCCCGCGGTGCCGCGGCCGGTCGCCGGCGCCCGTGAGTCGCTGCTGCGCCAGGCGCGGGCGGGCGCGTCGTACGTGTTCAAGGATCGGCTGCTGCTCGGGCTCGCGCTGCGGCCCGCCGTCGGGAACATCGCCTTCCTCGCCGTGGAGACCGTGCTGGCCCTGTTCGCCCACGAGCGTCTCGGCGTCGGTACGTTCGGGTTCGGCCTGCTGCTGACCGCCGAAGCGGCCGGCGGCCTGCTCGGGGCGGGCCTGGCCACCTTCCTCGGCCGGCTCCTGGGCACCGGCACCGCGCTGACCTGCACCGCCGCCATCGAAGGGCTGGCCATCCTCGGTCTCGCCGCGGCGCCGAACGCGTACGTGGCCGGGCTGGCGCTCGCCGTCTGCGGGGCGGGCATGGGCGCCACCATGGTGCTCGCGCCCTCGCTGCGGCAGGCCATCGTCCCGGCCCACCTGATGGGCCGCGTCGCCTCCACCTCCCGCATGCTCGCCATGTGCGCCGCCCCGCTCGGCGCCGTGCTCGGCGGCTGGCTGGCCACCGCCTACGACCTGCGCACCCCGCTGTACGCCGCCGCCGGCCTGCTGCTCACCATGACCGCCGTCACCGCGACCATGACCAGCAACCGCCGCGTCGAAGCGGCCCTCGCCGACGCACGTCCCGAAGCCGTGCCGGTCACGGTCGGCTGACGGTGACCGGGTTGCGCTCCTCGACCGGGGTGAACGGATGCGGCAGCCCGAACGCCGCCGGCCCGAACACCTCTAGCGCCTGCGGCGTGCGCATCAGGGCCGGCGTGGAGATGCCGACGACCGTCACCCGCTGCCCGTAGCGCAGGTTCTCGGTGGTGATCGGCTCGGCCAGCTCCGACTCCAGCACGCACACCAGGTCGGGCACCACGCACCGCACCTCGCCGTCCACCAGCGCCACCAGGTGCTCGTTCTGGAAGGCCAGCTCCAGCTCGTGCCGCCCGTCGAACGACACCGCGGTCGCCCGCCCGCGCGCGAAGCCCGCCTCGGTGCGCCGCTCCACGTCCGACACCTTGCCGCGGAACAGCACCCGCAGGTGCGCGTACAGGGTGTCCGACAGGGCGGCGGCGAGCGCGGCGACGGGGTCGGCGCCGGCCTGCCTGGCCTGCCGGATCGCCCGGCCGATGGCCAGCGCCAGGGACAGCGTGCGCGGCACGGCCGTCCGCTTGACCTCCGCTCCGGTCATGGCGTACTCGGCGATGTGCGCCACCCCGCCCAGCCGCACGGTCACGCCTCTGGCCAGCCACTCCATGCGCCGGTTGTCGGCGCCGGTGTCGATGATCGTGGTCTCGCCCCGCTCCCCCGCCACCGCCATGGGCGAGCCCGGCACCCCGTACACGCCGAAGGTCTCCATCTGCAGCTCGGGGAAGGCGCGTCCCATGCCGTCGGCGTCCACGACGGGCAGCCCGGTGACGGCGGCCACCACCAGCGGGATCATCGAGTTGATGCCGCCGCACTCGATCGGCATGGTCGCCCCCGCCGGGCGGCCGAGGTGGCGTTCCAGGGCGCGCAGCGCGGCGACCGGCTCGGTGCCGCGCGGCAGCTTCTCGTGCACGACGGTCGGCGCGCCCATCTGCGCGGTGGGGATGACGAGCGTGTCGTCGTCGAGGTCGCCGGGGTCGAGCACGGTGATCGGGCCGTGCTCGCGGATCGCCTGCCGCACCAGCAGCCGACCCACGTACGGGTCGCCGCCGCCGCCCGTGCCCAGCAGGGCCGCGCCGCGGGCCAGGTCGGGCAGGTCGTCCTCGGTCAGCAGCCGGCTCACCGCCCCACCCCCACCGGGTCGAGGTCGTAGCCGAAGTAGCGCGGCCCGGCCAGCGCCAGCCCCGCCTCGCTGTGCCAGCGCGGATCGCACGGGGCGAGGATGACGCTGACGCGCTGCCCGAAGCGCAGCGCCTCGGTGGTGACGGCCTCCCCGCTGTCGCGGTCGAGGGTGCAGATCAGGTCGGGTACGGTGCCGCGCACCTCGCCGTCCAGCTCGGCGACCAGGTACTCGTTCTGGAAGCGCAGCACCAGCTCGCGCCCTGCGTCGCCGTCCATGCCCGACAGGGTGGCGGTGCCGCGGGCGAAACCGGTCGTGGTGCGGCGTTCGACGTCGACCACCTTGCCGGTGAACAGCCGCCGCCCGCCCAGCCGCGCCGCCACCGCCCCCACCGGGTCGTCGTGGCGGGAGCGGCGCACCAGCGCGCCCAGCTCGGCGCACAGGCTCAGCGTGCCCGGCACGAGCGAGTCGCGGGCCTGGGCGCCGGTCATGCCGTACAGGGCGATCATCGTCGAGCAGCCCATGTCGATGGTGGCCGAGCGGGCCAGGCGCTCGGCCCAGTGGTTGTCGGCGGTGTCCACGACGACCTTGTTGCCCTTCTCGTCGGCGACCGACATGGGGGTGGTGGAGACGCCGTACAGGGTGGGCAGCACCATCTGCAGCTCGGGGAAGGCGCGTCCCATGCCGTCGCCGTCCACCAGCGGCAGCCCGAGCTGGGCGGCGGCGACGACGGGGATGAGCGAGTTGACGCCGCCGGCCTCGATGCAGGCGATGTGGGTGACGCCGCGCCCGAGGTAGCCCGACAGCGCCTCGGTGGCCTTGGCCACCTGCTCGGTCGAGGGCAGCTTCTCCACCATCACGGTCGGCGCGCCCATCATCGCGACGGGCAGTACGGACGCGTCCGGCGGCAGCTCCTGCAGCGGGCACAGCTCGACGGGGCCGTGCGCGGCGACGGCGGAGGCGGCCAGCAGCCGGCCGATGTGCGGGTCGCCGCCGCCTCCGGTGCCGAGGATGGCGGCGCCGACGGCGAGGTCGCCCAGATCGGCCGCGGTGATCGTGCTCACCTGGGTCACCGTCCCTTCGCGTCGGTGAGCTGCAGCTCGCCGACGGCCTTGGCTCTGATGCGGGTGGCGTTGCCCGGCAGGTACGGGATCGGCACCTCGTCGAAGTCCACGATCTGCACGCTGGAGGGCGAGGCGCCGGCCGCGACCGCGCGGTCCACGGCCTCCTGCTTGGCGGCGTCCACGACGGCGTCGCGGCGGCCCGGCTCCACGGCGTAGACGCGGTCCACCTCGCCGCCGATCTGCGCGATGGCGGCGCCGATGGCGTTGGCGACGGCGTAGTGTCCCGGCCGGTGCACCGTGCCGGAGCCGGCCAGCTCGTCGGGCAGCAGCATCGAGCCGCCGCCGACCGCGACGACGGGCAAAGGCTCGGCGGAGGTGCGCATGCGCTCGACCGCGTCGGCCACGTCGGAGGCGATGCGCCGCAGCGCGGCCTCGGCCAGGTCCTCGCCGATGTGGGCGACCAGGGCGGGGTCGCCGATCTCGGCGCGGCCGGCGGCCACGGCGATGTCGGTGGCGGTCAGGGTGTCGCCGCCGAACACCAGTGCCTTGGAGGTCAGCTCGTAGCCGACGCTGTCCGGGCCGACGCTCACCGCGCCGTCGTGGCGGACCCGGCTGCCGCCGCCGATGCCGATCGACAGCACGTCCGGCATGCGGAAGTTCGTCCTGATCCCGGCCACGGTGACGTCGGTGGTGGCCTCGCGGGGGAAACCGTGCCGCAGCACCCCGACGTCGCTGGTCGTGCCGCCCACGTCGACCACCGCGCAGGTGTCGAGGCCGGACAGCACGGCCGCGCCGCGCATCGAGTTCGTCGGCCCTGAGGCGAACGTGGCCACCGGGTAGCGCCGGGCGAAGTCGACGTCCATGAGCGTGCCGTCGTTCTGGCTGAGGTAGAGAGGCGCGGTGATGCCGGCGCCCGTGACCGAGGCGGCCAGCCCGTCCACGATGTGCGCGGCCAGCTCGCGCAGGGCGGCGTTGACGATGGTGGCGTTCTCCCGCTCCAGCAGCCCCACCCGGCCGATCTCGTGCGACAGCGAGACCGCCGCGCCCGGCAGCCGCTCGGCGATGATCTCGGCGGCGCGCTCCTCGAACTCTGCGTTGACCGGCGAGAACACCGACGTGATCGCGACGCTGCGCACCCCGGCCTGCCCCATGTCGTCGGCGGCCTTGCGCACCTCGGCCTCGTCCAGGTCGGCGATGTGCCGGCCGTCGAACTCGTGCCCGCCGTGCACCAGGTAGGCGCGCCCCGACACCGCGTCGATGAGCCGCTGCGGCCAGTCCACCATCGGCGGCAGCGACGCCCCGGCGGGCAGGCTGAGCCGCAGCGCCGCGGTGGGCGCCAGGCGGCGGGCCTCGACGAGCGCGTTGATGAAGTGCGTGGTGCCGATCATCACCGCGCGCACGTCCGCCGGGTCGAACGCCCGCTGCTCCTGCAGCCCCCGCAGGGCGCTGACGATGCCGGAGGTGACGTCGGCGGTGGTGCCGGTCTTGACGGCGGCCAGCACCTGCCGCCCGTCCAGCAGGACGGCGTCGGTGTTGGTGCCGCCCACGTCGATGCCGATGCGCACGTAGAACTCCCCTGTGTGTCGTTGGTCGATGATCGTCAGACGGCCGAACCGGCGGGTACGGCCTCGGCCGTGCGGTGCGAGCCCACGCCGCGCACCCAGCCCAGCTTCCCGGCCACCACGTAGAGCACGAACGCCAGCACCAGCGAGTTGATGCTGCCGAGCCCCACCTCCACGAAGCGGCCCACCAGCGCCGCGGCCAGCCAGATCAGCAGCGTCGCCGGCACCCAGCCGGGCGCCGACTCCGGCACCGCGCCGCGCTGCCTGGCCCGCTCAAGCTCGCCGCGCCAGCGTCGCACCACGAAGTACTCGGCCACCATGATCCCGGCGATCGGCGGGAAGACGACGCCGAGCACCGTCAGGAAGTCCACGAACGCGTCGAGGATGCCGGCCGCGGCCAGCACGCTGCCCAGCAGGCCGATGACGGCGGTGGCGGCGCCGCGGTGCACCTTCCTGCCCAGCACGGTGCCGACGAAGTTCACCAGGCCGAGGCCGGAGGAGTACAGGTTCCAGTCGTTGATCTTGATGGTGCCGGCGACGATGACGAGGATGCCGACCCACCCGACCGACGAGGTGACGATCGTGGTGATCTCGCTCGTGCCGACCGCGTGCGCCAGCAGCACGCCGGCCATGCCGATGACGTACTCGCCGAGCGTGACGCCCACCAGCGTCTGCTTGACCACGTCGGCCACGCTCCTGTTGAACCGGGTCATGTCGGGGGTGACGATCGCCCCCACGATGAACCCGCCCGCCACCAGCGTCGTGCCCTGCAACAGGGTCAGCTGCGGGCCCGGCGGCGCCGAGGCGACCAGCGCGCCCACGTCGTGCCGCGACAGCTCACTGATGATCGACCAGCCGACCAGGATGAGGAACGCCGGCACCGTCACGTACGCGGTCCAGGCCATCGACCCGAACCCCCACAGCACGATCGCGGTCACCAGCAGCCCGAACACCAGCGACCACCCCCACTCGGGCAGCACGCCCACCAGGCTCGCCAGGCCCTGCGCCGAGACCGCCGACTGGATGCCGAACCAGCCGATGAGGCTGATCCCGATCGCCAGCCCGATCACCGCCGACCCGGCCCTGCCGAACCCGGTCCAGCGGGCCAGCATGGAGGTCGACAGCCCCTCGCGCACGCCGATCACGCCGACGAACACCGCCACCACCTCGAGGATGACCGCGCCCAGCGTCAGCGCCAGGAACGCCTGCCAGAACCCCATCCCGAACCCGAGCGTGGCGCCCAGCAGGAACTGGCTGAGCGCCGAGATCTGGCCGAACCGCTGCACGGCCACCGACCACCAGGAGTAGCGGGCGCCGCTGGGCACCCTGGACAACGCGTAATCGTCGACACCGACGGCCGAGGCCATGCCGACCTCCCTTACCTCAAGCGAGACCTGTGGTTGGACGCCAACGGTAGGAAGCGGCAGCCGGGCTGTCAGTGTGGACATTCCACAGCCGGGAGGCCGCGACTGTGCATAGTGCACGGTCGCGGCCGTCGTGGCTCCTTCACAGCGTACGCGCGGCCCCGGTGAGCGCCTCGTCCAGGATGGCGGCGCCGCGGCTCAGCTCGTCCTCGCCCGCGGTCAGTGGCGGCGCGATGCGGAACGTGCCGCCCATGCCGGGCAGCTGCACGATGTTCATGTGCAGGCCCAGCTCGTAGCAGCGGCGGGTCACCTCAGCGCCGAGCCGGTCCGCGCCGCCCGGCCCGAGCACGTCGTCGCCCACCAGCTCCATACCGAGCAGCAGCCCGCGCCCGCGCACGTCGCCCACCACCTCGTGCCGCGTGGCCAGCTCCTCCAGGTGGCCGCGCAGCAGCTTGCCCAGCCGGCGGGCGCGCTCGTCCAGCCGGTCGCGCTCCAGCACGTCCAGCACGGTGTTGCCGACGGCGGCCGGCAGCGGGTCGCTGACATGGGTGGTGAAGAACAGAAAGCCCCGCTCGTGGGCGCGCTGCTCGATCTCCGCGCTGGTCAGCACCGCCGCCAGCGGCAGCCCCGCGCCGAGCGTCTTGGACAGGGTGAGGATGTCGGGCACGACGTCCTCGTGCTGGAAGGCGTACCAGTCGCCGGTACGGCACAGCCCCGTCTGCGCCTCGTCCAGGATCAGCAGCATCCCCCGCTCCCTGCACTTCTCGGCCAGCGCCGTCAGGTAGCCGGCCGGCGGCTCGACCACGCCGCCCGAGCTGAGGATCGGCTCGACCAGGCAGGCCGCCAGGCTGCCCACCGACTGGGCGTCGATGAGGTCGAAGCCCAGGTCGAGCTGGCGGCGCCAGTCCAGCTCGCCCGAGGCGTCCACGATGGCGGGACGGAACCGGTCGGGCACCGGCAGCGCGAAGTTGCCCGGCGCGGCAGGGCCGTACCCCTTGCGGCCGGCGCTGTAGGTGGCGTTCGCGGCGGCCTGCGTCATGCCGTGCCACGAGCGGGCGAACGACACGATCTCGTGCCGGCCGGTCACCAGCTTGGCCAGGCGGACGGCGGCCTCGTTCGACTCGGCGCCGGTGGTCAGCAGCAGGACCTTGTCCAGCGGGCCGGGCACGCTCGCGGCCAGCCGCGCCGCCAGGTCCACGACCGGGCGGCTGAGCATGGCGCTGTGCAGGTGGTCGAGGCGGGCGATCTGCTCGCGTACGGTGGCGACGATCTCGGGATGGGAGTGGCCGAGGATCGCGCTCATCTGGCCTGAGGTGAAGTCGAGCAGCTCCCGGCCGCTCTCGGTGAACACCGAGGTGCCCGACGCGCGGGCGATGACGTCGGGGGAGAACGCGGCGTGGCCGCTGTAGCGGATGAGGTGGCGGTCGGGGGGCGTCTGGTGTGCCATGTGATCGACGGTAGGGACGCGGGCCTGGCCCGTCCATCACCCGCCGGCGCGCCGCCGCTCTTCGAGGCCGTCGAGGATGAGGTCGAGGCCGTAACCGAACTCCTCGGCGTAGTCGTAGCCGGGCCGCAGCGCGTGCTCCACGATCAGCTCGGCGAGATGCGGCCACTGCGCCGCGGCCTCACCCCGCAGGATGTTGCCCGCGACCTCCTCCCTGTCGTCGGGGGTCGTGACCGGCAGGACCGACTCCTGCAGCACGAACCCGTAGACGTAGGCGTCGATCGCCGAGACCGCGTGCGCGGCCATCGCCACCGAGAAGCCCGCCCCCCGCAGCACCCCGAGCACCGCGTCGTGGTGGCTCAGCGTCGCGGGGCCCGGGTCGCGGCGGGAGTCGAGCAGGCTCAGCGCCCAGCTGTGCCGGCCCAGCACCGCCCGCGCGGACACGGCCCGCGCCCGGATGGCCGCCCGCCAGTCGCCGCCGCCGGAGGGCAGCTCGATCATGGCGAACACCTTGTCCACCACGCCGTCGAGCATGGCCTCCTTGTTCGGCACGTGGTGGTAGAGCGACATCGCCTCCACCCCCAGCTCCTGCGCCACCCGCCGCATCGTGATGGCGGACTGGCCACCGCGATCGGCGACCCTGATCGCGGCCTCCAGCACGCGGTCGCGGCTCAGCGATGGTGACACGGGCGGCTCCGGTACGGGGGGATTGACAGCCTTACAAGCGTAAGCCAACCTTACACCTGTAAGCAGCCTTACGCTCGTAAGCCTGAGGAGGCCCCCATGCCCATGCCGCTCTGGTGGGGACACATCAACAAGCGCATCTTCAACCCCATGTCCATCCGCCGCGGCAGCTACCCGGTGCTCACCCACGTCGGACGCACCTCCGGCCGCGCCTACCGCACCCCGCTCGACGCCTTCCCCGTCCCCGGCGGCTACCTGTTCATCCTCGTCTACGGCTCACGCTCGGACTGGGTGCGCAACGTCCTCGCCACCGGCCACGCGCGCTTACACGCCGACGGCAAGGACATCGACCTGACCGCCCCGCGCATCGTCGGCCGCGACGACGCGTTCCCCGACCTGCCCGACAGCGCCAAACGCGCACCCCGCCTGCTGCGCATCACCGAGTTCCTCCGCATGGACACCGCCGACACTCAGCCCTCCGGATAGAACAGGAACAACGTGCACCCCTGCGCCGACTGCGGCACGTGCGACGAACCCGCCGGAGCATGGATGAACGTCCCCGCCGGATAGTCCCGCTCACCGTCGTTGAACACCCCGGAGACCACGAACACCTCCTCCGGCCCAGGATCGTGCACGTCCACGCCCTCCCAGCAGGAGCCGGCGTCCATCTCCAGCACGTACGCCCCCGCCCCGCGCTCACCACGCCACAACGGGCGCAACCGGATGCCGGGGAACACCTCACGCACCGGGGCATCCTCCACGGAGGACCACACGTACCCCGGAAAATTCTGATGTGTCGTCATGCCCCCACCCTGACAGCCGCCCACCGCCCCCGCCGAGTGTCAGAAAAGACATCCCGCGCTACTTTTCAGACATGCACCGCGTCACCGCCCTCGTCCGCCCAGGACAGTCCACCTTCGAGCTCGCCTGCGCCGCCCAGGTCTTCGGCATCCAGCGGCCCGAGCTGCCCGCCGCGTACACCTTCGGCGTCTGCACAGAACACCCCGGCCCCGTCCCCACCCGCGCCGGCTACGACATGCTCGTCACCGACGGCCTCGACGCCCTTACCCACACCGACACCGTGATCATCCCCGGCTGGCTGCCACCCGCCGACCCGCCCTCCCCCGCCGTCACCGACGCGCTGCGCCGCGCCCACGCGCGCGGCGCCCGCCTCGTCAGCATCTGCTCCGGCGCCTTCGCCCTCGCCCACGCCGGCCTCCTCGACGGACGCACCGCCACCACCCACTGGGGCCTGACCGCCGAACTCGCCACCCGCTTCCCGCACGTCCACGTCGACCCCGACGTCCTGTACGTCGACCACGGCGACCTCGCCACCAGCGCCGGCGCGGGAGCCGGCATCGACCTGTGCATCCACCTCGTGCGCCGCGACCAAGGCGCCCGCCACGCCGCCCACATCGCCCGCGCCATGGTCATGCCGCCCCACCGCGAAGGCGGCCAGCTCCAATACACCGCCCCACCCCGCCCCGCCCAGATCGACGGCACCCTCGCACCCCTCCTCGACTGGGCCACCGCCCGCCTCGCCGAACCCCTCACCGTCGAGACCATGGCCGCCCGCGCCGGCCAGTCCGCCCGCACCCTCACCCGCCGCTTCATCGACCAGCTCGGCATCAGCCCAGGCCAATGGCTGCTCGCCCAGCGCATCGCCGCCGCCCAGGACCTGCTCGAAACCAGCGACCTGCCACTCGACGCGGTCGCCCGCCGCTCAGGACTCTCCTCGGCCACCAACCTACGCCGCCGCTTCCACACCGCACTCGGCACCACCCCCGGCGCCTACCGCCGCGCCTTCCGCGGCCGCACCACGAAGGGACCGGCCCCTGCCGAAGAGCCGGCCCCTTGAGAACCCGCCATGCGCTACGGCGGCCAGACACGAACGTCAGCGAGCCAGCGCCCGGCGCAGCACCGCCGCCGCCTCGGCGAGCTGCCGCTGCGACACCTCGGCCGACAGCAACGCCTGCGAACCGTGGAAGGTGCCCGCCCACTGGTGCAGCTCCACCGGCACCCCCGCCTGCAACAGCCGCAGCCCGTACTCGATGGCCTCGTCCCTGTTCGGGTCGAACTCCGCCGTCGCGATGTACGCCGCCGGCAGCCCCGACAGATCCTCGGCCCGGCTCGGAGCCGCGTACGGCGTGGCCGGCGCCCCACCCAGATAATGCCGCCAGATCGCCGACACCTTGTCCCGGTTCATCCAGGGCGTCTCGGTGAACGTCCGCCCCGACCAGGTCTCCTGCCGATCATCCAGCCCCGGCTGGTTCAGCAGTTGGAACCGGATCGGCGGCCCCTGCTCGTCCCGCGCCCGCAACGACACCGCCGCCGCCAGGCACGCCCCCGCACTGTGACCGCCCACCGCCAGCCGCTCCGGGTCGAACCCCAGCTCGCCCGCATGATCGGCGGCCCACCGCAGCACCGTCCACACATCGTCCAGCGCCGCCGGGTACGGATGCTCCGGCGCCAGCCGGTACCCCACCGAGATCACCACCGCGCCCGACCCCTCCGCCACCCGGCCGGCCCATGGATGCTCGGTGTCCAGATCGCCCATGACGAACCCGCCGCCGTGCAGCCACACGATCCCGCCCTGCGCGTCACGCGGGCGATACACCCGCACGGGAACGTCCGGATCGGCCGGCACCGTATGGTCCGCCACCTCCATGTCCTTGAGATCGGGCGCGGGCAACGACGTGGCCAGCGCCGTGAAGTTCTTCCGCTCCGCCACCGGGTCCGACAGGTCGGCGCGCGGAAACAACGGGATGAATGGTTCGAGTTCGGGATCCATGCCAGCCATCCTCGCCATCCCACCCCTTCGCATCATCCGCCATCCGTCGCACATCACCCCCGCCCCACGCACCGAACGGCGCATACCCTGGCAGACGTGGAGGCTCTCGCCGTACGGCTGTCCCAGCTCGACTCCCAAGCCGGAGGCGCCATCAGGGTCGTCATGTTCTACGACACCCTCATGCGCCGCCGCGTCGATCTGCCCGCACTCACCCGCGCCTCAGCCGGCCTCGCCGAATGCGTCACCGGCATCCGCCTGCACGGCACCGGCCAGGCCATCCGCTTCGGCCCCGACGGCAAACAGGTCACCGGCCCGCCCCAGCCCCCGTCCACCAGCACCCCCATCCTCCTCGACGACGAAGAGATCGGCACCTGCTGGCTCGAACGCCACGACACCCCCCGCACCCTCGACGACCTCCTCCTCGACCGCCTCGCCATCGCGGCGGCCGCCGTCGTCGAACGCTACGGCCCCGCCCGCACCACCATGGCCGACCCCGCCCTCGTCGAACTCGCCATCAGCACCGACACCGACGAGGCCGCCAGAGCCCGCGCCCTGCGCCTGCTCGGCTTCGCCCCCGGCCTGCGCCTCCACGTCGCCGCCGTCCACACCACACTCCCCCTCGACCAGATCGGCACCGCCATCTGCCCCGCCCGCCCGGTCAAAGCCGCACCCCTCGCCGGCGTCGGCGCCATCCTCGCCACCACCCTCGACCCCACCCGCTTCCCCGCGGACGTACGCGCCGGCATCGGCACCGCCCCCGACCCCGCCCGCGCCTGGCACGAAGCCCGCACCGCCCTCCGCTTCACCACCACCCGCCGTCCCGTCACCCACCACGACGACCTCGGCGTCGTGGCCCTGCTCGCCCACATCCCGGAAACCGCCGCCCGCGACAACCCCGACGTCACCGCCGTCGCCGCCCTCGCCCCAGAAGACCTCGAAACCCTCGACGCCTACTGCGCCACCGGCTCACTCCGCCGCGCCGCCGACCTCCTCCACCTCCACCACAGCAGCGTCGCCCGCCGCCTCGACCACCTCGGCCGGACGCTCGGCCTCGACCTCACCACGCCGACCGGCCTGATGCGCGCCCACCTGGCCCTCACTACCTGGCGCCTCCTCACCACCCGGGGCAGCGGCGAGAACGCAGGCCACCGGCGGACGCAGCCCCAGGGTCTCCACCCGGAACCCCACGAAACCGGCCTCAGCCAGCAAGCCCTGTAGCTCCTGCGCCGCACGTGCCGTCGTCTCCCGAGTCGCGCCGGGACAACGAGGCTGGCTGACGAGCGCGATCCGCCCACCCGGCCTGAGGCGTCCCCGCAGCTCACGCAGCCGATCCACCGGCTCAGGCCAGAACCCCACACTGTTCACAGCGAGGATCACATCGAGCGGCCCGCCGAAATCCGGCAACCGCTCCACAGAAGCCACCACGAGCCGCACCCGACCGGCACGCACGGCGGCGGCGTTACGCCACGCCGCCTGCCGCATCATCGTCGCCGAATGATCGGCCCCGAACACCCGGCCGCCACGACGCGCGAGCTCCGCGATCGCCACCCCAGGCCCGAACCCGATCTCCAGCACCCGCTCGGCAGGCCGCACGTCCAGCAACGACACCGCCCACCGATTCCGCCGCCTGTTGGAAGGCCGGTACGCGAACAGCGCCCCCTCCAACCACCCGACCACACCCCGAGGGCGATGCGCCTGACTCACCAGCGCCGCGATCACCCGATCCCTGAAAGTCGCCATGAACGAAGTCAACGACTTCAAGTACGCTTGACGTCAAATGCCCCGGCACCTGACCATCGGCGAACTGGCGAGCCACACCGGCGTCGCCACCTCCGCCCTGCGCTACTGGGAAGAACTCGGCGTGCTCCCCGCCCCCACCCGCGTCTCAGGCCGCCGCCGCTACCCACCGTCAGCCGTCGAACAGGTCGGCCTCGTGCTCCTGCTCCGCGGCGTCGGCTTCACCCTCCAAGAGATCGCCACCTTCACCTCCGCCCGCACCTCCGACGGCTGGCGCGAGCTCTACCAACGCAAACTCACCGAGCTCGACCACCGCATCGCCCAGGCCCAGGCGGCCCGCACCGCCGTCGAACACGGCCTGGCCTGCTCCCACGAGCACATCACCGACTGCCCCCGCTTCGCCGGCGGCATCACCGCCCTCCTCGAAGGCGCCACCCTCGAAGAGGCCCACCAACGCGCCCACACGACCTGACGCTCAATCGGCCAACGGGACCCAGGCGCCATGCGCGGCCAGGTGAAGACGCGACGACAAGCCGGCCTCGTCGAACGCCCTCACCAGATCATCCGCCCCCTCACTGAAGTGCGCCCACCCGTCGTAGTGCGCGGGAACGACCCGCGGAGCGCCCAGGATCGCGGCGGCCGCCGCCGTACGCACGCCGTCCAGACTCAACGGCCGGTCACGGAACTTGCCCGCCACCCGCGCCGCCCCCGCATGCAACACCGCCACGTCCACCGCCGGAAACCGCCGCGCCACCTGCACCACGACGCGGATCGACGCGTTGTCCCCGCTGACATGCACGGTCGGCAACCCCGCACCCTCCAGCACGAACCCGACCACCTCACAGTTCACGAACCCGTCGGCGTCCCGCTCCCCGTCCTCAGGCCCGTGCACCGCGGGCACCGCCGTCACCACCAGCTCACCACCGCCCGGACGCGGCACCGACCGGCTCTCCCACGCCGCCAGCCCCACCGCACCACCGCCCAGCCGCTCGCTCGCCCCGCGCGTGGTCAGCACCAGCGGCGCCGCCTGCGCGAACGCGCGTCCCCGGTCGTCCAGGTTGTCGGGATGGACGTCATGGCTGACCAGCACCAGGTCCACCGGCCCCAGCCGGTCCTCGCCGACCGCGGGTCCCTCGACCTTGGTGAGGTAGCCGTGCGGACCAGGGTCGTCGAACGTCGGATCGCTCACGATCCGCAGCCCGCCCAGATCGAGGACGACGGTCGGCCCGCCCACCACCATGACGGCGCTCTCCTGACGCGGAATCTCCCCCATGAAGGGAGGTCTTCCCAATCGTCGGCCTTTGAAGGGTGGAGAGAATGAGGTGCACCACCAGCCCGGCGCCTTTACATTGTAGATTCGTAAGGGGATGTTGGAGGGCGGCACGCGCGGGCAGAGGCCCCGCATGGACAGCGACCGGGGAACGCGAGAGCCCGTCATCGTCGTCGGCGCCGGGATGGCGGGACTCGCCTGCGCCCTCCGTCTCCACGAGGCCGGGGTGCCGGTGCGGGTCCTGGAGGCGTCCGACGGGGTCGGCGGCCGGGTGCGTACGGACCTCGTGGACGGGTTCCGGCTGGACCGCGGCTACCAGGTGTTCATCAGCTCCTACCCCGAGGCCCGCCGCGTCCTCGACATCGACGCGCTCGACCTGCGCCCGTTCTCCTCCGGGGTGATCGTGCGGGGCAGGACCGCCGAGGCCCGGGTGATGCTGCCGTGGCGGCACCCGGGGCACGCGTTCAGCGCGCTGATGGCCGGGGTCGGGACGCTCAAGGACAAGGCCGTGCTGTCCGCCGTCACCGGCCGCGACCTCGCCCTGCCCGCCTCGGTGCTGCGCAAAGGGGCCGAGCGGCGTACCGACGAGGAGCTGCGTGCCTGGGGCATGTCCCCCAAGATGATCGACTGCCTGATGCGTCCCTTCCTGGCCGGCGTGCTGCTCGAACGCGAGCTGGAGACGTCCAGCCGGGTCTTCCACCTGCTGTGGCGGTCGTTCGCACGCGGCACCATCGGCCTGCCCGCGCACGGCATGGGCGAGATCCCCCGCCGGCTGGCCGACCGGCTGCCGCCCGGCACCGTCACGCTCGGCGCGCGGGTGGAGGAGGTGACGGACGGCGGGGTGCGGCTCGCGGACGGCACCGCGATCAGCGGCCCGGCCGTCGTCGTGGCCGCCGACCCGCACACGGCCGCACGGCTGCTGGAGGAGATCGAGGCGCCGCCGATGCGCGCGGTGACCACCTTCTACCACGCCGCTCCCCGTTCGCCGATGGGCGAGGCGACCCAGATCGTGGACGCCACCGGCGTCATCACCGACACACTCGTCGTCACCGACGCGGCGCCGGAGTACTCGCTGGACGGGCGGGCGCTGGTGTCCACCTCGGTGCTCGGCCTGGACGTGGACGAGCGTACGGTCCTGCGGCGGCTGGGCGAGATCTACGGCGGCACGTCCGGCTGGGAGCACATCGCCACCTACCCGATCCCGGCCGCGCTGCCCGCGATGCCGCCGCCGCACCCCCTGCGCAAGCCGGTGCGCCTGCGCGCCGGCCGGTACGTGTGCGGCGACCACCGCGACACCGGCTCGCTGCAGGGCGCCCTGGTGTCCGGCCGGCGCGCCGCGGACGCCGTGCTGGCCGACCTGCCGTCGCGCGTGCGGCCCCGCTCCCCCGCGATGTAAGTTTCATCGGCCTGCGTCAGGCGTAGCCGTATCGCCACAGGTCAGCGAAGGGGTCCGGCGAGGCACCGCGCGTCTTGATCGCGACCCTGGTAACGGCGGCGGACGATCTTATACCGTCCCCGGCATGCCAGGAAAACGCTGGGCCGCGTCCACACTGCTCGCCCTGTCCCTCCTCGCTGTCAGCACTCCGCCGCAGGCCGCCGCGAGCGCGGCACCGGCGGTGCCGCTGGAGGAGATCAACGCGGTCACCACCCAGGTCGCCTTCGGCCTGCGCCGCCCCGTCGCCATCGCCGCCCCGGACGACGGCACGGACCGGCTGTTCATCGTGGAGAAGCGCGGCACCGTCCGCGTCTACCACCCCGACACCGGCCTCGCCCCCGACCCGATCATCGACATCACCTCATCGGTGGACGAGTCGGGCAACGAGCGCGGCCTGCTCGGCATCGCGCTCTCCCCCGGCTTCGCCGACGACCACGAGATGTACCTCGCCTACACGGCGCTGCCGGACGGCGCGGTCACCCTCGCCAGGTACGACATGGACGACGACGGCCTCGACCCGCTGCTCGCCCAGGAGCACGGCGAGAACACCAACCACAACGGCGGCGACCTCGCCTTCGGCACCGACGGCATGCTCTACATGAGCATCGGCGACGGCGGCGGCTCGGGCGACCCGTTCGACAGCGGCCAGCGCCTGGACACCCTGCTCGGCAAGATCCTGCGCATCGACGTCAGCAGGACCTGCGGCGACCTGGCGTACTGCGTGCCCGGCGACAACCCCTTCGCGGACGTCGCGGGCGCGCGGGGCGAGATCTGGATGTACGGCGGCCGCAACCCCTGGCGCTTCTCCGTGGACCACGCCGACGGCTCGATGTGGATCGCCGACGTCGGCCAGGGCCGCTGGGAGGAGATCAACCACGTCAAGCCGGGCGACCAGGCGGGCGCGAACCTGGGCTGGTCCTGCTTCGAGGGCTTCGAGGTGTTCGACGAGGCGCAGTGCCGCCAGGACGAGACGTACACCAAGCCCGTCTTCACCTACTCGCCGCACACCGGCGGCTGCGCGGTGATCGGCGGCGAGGTGTATCGGGGCGAGCAGTTCGCCGACCTGGTCGGCGGCACCTACATCGCCACCGACTACTGCTCCTCCACGGTGTGGGCGCTGCGCGAGGACGGCGAGGGCGGCTACCAGCAGGCGGAGCTCGGCCAGACGCCGACCCAGGTCACCGCGTTCGGCGCGACGCCGGAGGGCGAGCTGTACGTCGTCAACGACCTGCCCGGCGGCCTGCACCGCGTCACGTTCGAGCGGGCGACGCCGACCTGCCACGTCCGGTACGTCAAGCAGGCGTGGGGCACCGGCATGAAGGTGGACCTCACGATCACCAACACCGGCGCCGCCCCGATCAACGGCTGGACGCTGCGCTTCCCGTTGCCGCGCGGCCAGCAGGTGATCTCCGACTGGAACACCGACCTCACCCAGTCCGGTGACATGGTCACCGCCGCGTCGGCGGCCCACAACGCCGCGATCGCGCCGGGCGCCACCGTCACCATGGGCTACCTCGTGAGTCACACGGGTGACGCCTCGCTGCCCAGCCGGATCTCGCTCAACAGGGACGCCTGCAGCGTCACCCGCTGAGCCGGAGGGGCCGAGATGCGGCGCGGCTCGCGTATGGATAAGGTTCTTGATCAAATGCCGGGTGTGCCGGCGGGGCGCTCCCCCGCCGGCCTGCCCTGCGCCGGTGCAAGAGCGATGACCAGGGAACGTGAGTGGCCAGCCAGAGCAGGGGACGGCCGGGTTGGCTCCATGTCGGCGCGCTCGAGGACCGGGTGCGCAGGGCGTGGGATCCTGGCGCGTTCCCGCCGGCCGAGACCCTGCTCGCGATCATGACGTTCTCGGCGGTGCCGCGCGTCCTCGGCACCCGGCTGGCCGGCCACCTCCACGGCGGCATCATCGTGGGGCCCGGCTCGGTGCCCGACTTACCGGGGTTCGAGCACCTGCGCGGCACCTCGCTGCCAGTCCAGCAGGGCTGGTGGGACCGCAGCGCCGGCGTCTACGACCCGGCGCGGCGGATCATCGGGGTCGGCAGCGTGCCGTCACCGTCGGCGAGCGTGGCGGCGCACGAGCTGGGCCACGCCACCGACGACATGGACGGCATGCCGTCGCAGAGCCCGTTCTGGCTGCACCTGCACGCCAGGAGCGCCCGCTACCTGGCGCCGCCGTACCGGGAGACGGTCACCGAGCTGTACGCCGAGGCGTTCGCGTGCGTGCTGGTGCGGCGGGCGCGGCGGCTGATCCAGCTGTTCGACGACGAGCACACCGCCCAGCAGGTCTACACCTGGTTCGCCAGGCGGTACGGCATCGGCTGACCGAACGACTCCCGGCGGCGGCGCATCCGGCCGCTATGCTGGGGTACGAGACTGTGGTGATCGAAGTGCACGCCATCACACGCGGCATCACACGGAGGGGATGAAGCACATGACCGCGATTCTGCTGGCCGGCGGCGTCCTCCGCGTCCCCGCCGCCACCATGCTGCCCGACGGCACCCACGTCGACGGCACCCGTGACATCACCCCCGAGGCGCCCGACTATCAGGAGTGGCTGCCGCACGCGATCGACGAGAAGGCGTCCTGGCACGGCGACCGCGACGACGAGGCCATCCTGCGCCGCTGGCGCTCATCCGACGACTGACGCTCAGGTCGTCACCCTGACCTGCAAGGTGCGCGAGTCGCCCACGAGCGGAGCCACCGCCATCCCGGCCCTGGTCAGCGCCTGTACGCAGGCCACGATGCGGCCGGTCGCCACCGGGTAGGGGTCCGTACACGTCACCAGGAACAGCCCGGCATCCCCGGCCGAGACGATGAAACCGGCGCAGCCCGCCCGGCGCAGCAGCGCGCGGATGCGCTCGCTGTCGCGGTCACGCTCGCTCCACAGCGGCCGCCCGCCGGCGCCCACCCCGTAAGTCGGCCCGTCGTCCTGCATGGGCGTCCCCGGGTGCCCGCCGCCGGTCACGTGCGGCGCGCCTCCGCGTACGCGCCCGTCGTCGTCGCCCTCGTATCCGTGCTTCCGCATGGCGGTCACCTCCCGCCGCCGACTTCCCCCAGAGCGAGTGGCGAAACGGCGGGCCCGGTAAAGACGGACACGGTGAAGGGGCGGGCCGGAGCCCGCCCCCTCACGACGTGTCAGCGGCTGCTGCCGATGGTCTTGCGCCAGTGCAGGCCGCCGGGCAGGTTGATCGACAACGTACGGCGTCCGTCCGCCGACCGGGTGACGCGGAACAGCCGGTTGCCCCAGCTGTGCCCCACACCGCGGCGGGACAGGTTCAGCCGGAACGGGCCGAACTTCTTGGACTTCCGGTAGCTCCAACCCATATCGCTTTCCTCCATGAGTGTGCGAGAAGCCTCCGCTACCCACAGAAGGCGCGATATATCGCCTTGAGTAAAATCCGCTAGCGCCCGAGGTAGGTGAGGACGGCTTGGACGCGCTTGTGCACGGAGTCGTCGGTGCCCAGGTCCAGCTTGGTGAAGATGCGGTTGATGTGCTTGGCGACCGCAGCCTCGCTGACGACGAGCGCTTCGGCGATGGCGGTGTTGGTCTTGCCTTCGGCCATGAGGGCGAGCACGTCGGTCTCGCGCGGGGTGAGCTCGTCGACGCGTGATCGCCGGCTGAGCAGCTTGCGGACGACGTGGGGGTCGATGACCTCGCCGCCGGCGGCGACGGTCTCGATGGCGGCCAGGAACTCCTCGACGTCGCCGACGCGGTCCTTCAGCAGGTAGCCGAGCCCGCCTTCGCCGGTGGTGAGCAGGCCGGCGGCGGCGCGGCCCGAGACGATCTGCGACAGGACGAGGATGCGGGCGGCGGGGTTCTCCTCGCGCAGGCGGTGGGCGGCTCTGATGCCCTCGTCGGTGTGGGTCGGGGGCATCCGGACGTCGACGATGGACAGGTCAGGGGTGTGGGCGCGGACGGCGGCCACGAGCGCGCCGGGATCGCCGACGGCGGCCACGACGTCATGACCCGCCGCGTCGAGAAGGCGGGCGAGCCCTTCGCGGAGCAGGACGGAGTCCTCGGCTATGACGACGCGCACGGAACCTCCACGCTCACCCGGGTGGGCCCGCCCTCGGGGCTGGAGACCGCGACACGGCCGCCGAGCGTCTCGATGCGGTCGATGACGCCGACCAGCCCGGTGCCCCTTCCCGGTGCGGCTCCACCGTGCCCGTCGTCCTCGACGGTGACGAGCAGGGTCCGCCGCGGTGTCGGGGCGGCGTGCAGCGTCACGGTGGCGGCTCCGCTGTGCCTGGTGACGTTGGTGACCAGCTCGCTGACGGCGAAGTACAGCCCGACCTCGACGTCCGTCGGCAGGTCCGGCGGGATGGCGAGGTCGACGCCGGTGGTCAGGCCGGCGCGCTGGGCGCGGGAGAGGAGGTCGTCGAACGCTTCGGCGAGGTCGTGCTCGCGCAGCGCCGACGGGTAGATGCCGTGCACGATGTCACGCAGCTCGTCGACGGCCTGCCGAGCGTCGGCGCTCGCCTGGTCGACCAGCGGGCCGATGTCGTGGCCGCGGCGCAGCTCGTACTTCATGGTTCCCAGCGTCATGACCAGGGAGGTGAGGCGCTGCTGCGCCCCGTCGTGCAGGTCGCGCTCGATGCGCCGCCGCTCCTCGTCGAAGGCCGAGGTGATGCGGGCGCGTGACCGCGTCACCTCGTCGAGGCGCGCCCGCAGGGGTTGCGAGGGTTCGCTGACGAGCATCCTGCACAGGCGGCGCCGGCCTTCCGCGGCGAGGGTCACGGCGTACAGGCCGGCGGCGAACCAGACGACGCCCAGGCACGCGAACCCGAGCTGCGCCCCCACCGAGGCCGGCAGGTCGGGCACCGTGGTCACCGCGCCGGAATCGACGCCCAGGACGAGCAGAACGAGCAGGGCGGCGCCGGAGCCGACCATCATGACCGGCATGAGCAGGGCGACCGACGCGAGCGCGAGGTCGAGCAGCGACAGGGGCAGCAGCAGGGCGCCGTGCAGCAGCTCCGTCCAGGTCGATCGCTCGCCGGCGCGCAGGCGTGCCCATCCGGCGAGCCCCCGTGCCGTGGCGGGCGCGTGCGGGCTGGGCGTGGCGCGCCGGTCGATCCACCGCAGCCGCCGGCGTTCGACGTGCCCGAGCGGCAGCCCGGCGAGAACGAGCAACGGCCAGCACGTCACCAGCCACGAGAACGCGACCAGGGGCGTGGTGGCGAGGTAGGCCAGCGACCTCCACGGCCAGGACGTCACCAGCAACCGCACCGGATGCCGGCGGAGCGCGGCCCCCGGGCCGTCGACCGGTGTCCAGGCCGTCCCTGCCACGGCTCCCGTCCTCGCATGCTCGCCTGCCGTTTCCCGGAGCATCATCTCAGCGCACCGCCTCCAGCGCGGCCACCTTCATGGCGGTGTGAGCGGGGGCGAGCGTGCCGATCGCGGCGGCCAGGTAGGCGCACGCGACGATCGCGAAGAAGGTCGCGCCCGTGAAAGGCAACCAGATCGTACCGGTGAGCAGGTATCCGTACGCGGTCATGGTCGCCGCCGCGATGGCCGCGCCCGTGACGACGGCGGTGGTGGCGACCAGCATGCACTCGACCATGAGCGCGCCCGCGATCCGCGACCGTCGTGCTCCCGCCAGCCTGAGCAGGGCGAACTCGCGCCGCCTGGACAGGGTGGAGCCGATCAGCACGTTGACGGCGGAGGCGCCCGCGTAGCCGCCCAGGATCGCCACCACCATGAGGATGATCCACTCGTCCTCGCCGGCCTGCGCGGCCACCTGTGCCAGATGCGCGTCCCGGTCCGTCGCGTGCGCGCCGGGGGCGACCGCGGCCAGCTGCTCGTTGATCGCGGCCAGGGTCGCGGCGTGGCCGGCTCCGGGGGTGAACGTGACGTACACGGCGGTCGCGAAGGGCTCCAGGAGGTGCGGCACGAGCGCCGGCAGCGGCATGATCAGGTCGCTCACCCCCATCGGGTCGCGGTACGTCGTGCGCACCACCGCCGTGCCCGGCGTCCCGTCCGGGTACAGGAACCGAACCCTGTCACCGATCCGCCAGCCCTTGTCCTCGGCCACGAGGTGCGACACGCCGATGCCGCCCGCACCGAACTCCGCCCAGCTCCCGGAGACGACCTCGTAGGACAGCACCGCACGGAAACCGGCGGGGTCGACGCCGGTCACGGTGCCGTTGGAGCGGGAGGTGGGCGGGTCGTCGATGACGAGGCGCGCGGAGACGCTCGCCGACGCCGCCGCGACCCCCGGCGTGCGTGCGACCGCACCTGCGGCGCTCAACGGCACGCCGAGCTGGACGCCTCCGGCCACGACCGCGTCCGCCGTGACCTGCTCGGCGTACACCCTGGAGCGCGCCTGCGCGTTCGCGCCGTCCTGGAGCAGCAGCACGGAGCCGACCGCGACCAGGAGCGTCAGCGGAACCGACACGCCCGCCGCCCGGCGCAGGTCGGAGCGGATCGCCCGCTCGGCTAGGAATCCGCCGGACCAGCGGCGCAGGAGCGGACCGGCCGGCGCCAGCGCGCCGCGCAACAGGTGCGGGCCCACCAGCGCGGCGGCCCCGGCGAGCAGCGGGAACGACGTCACCACGAGCAGCATCGCGATCGTGCCGCCGAGCGTCGGGACCGGGCCGCCCAGGGCGAGCGCTCCGGCCAGGCAGGCCACGGCCGCCGCCGCCAGCACCCCGCCGGACACCGCGCGTGCGCGCCCCGGCTGACGGGCGGGGACCTCGGACTCGCGCAGCGCGTCGAGCGGCGCGACGCGCGTGGCGCGGCGGGCCGGGAGCCACGCGGCCACCAGCGCCGAGAGCACCGCCGCGCCGAATCCGGCCACCAGCGCCACCGGCTCTGCGCCCACCGCCGAGCCCCGGGCCATGAGCCCCTGACCGACGAAGAACCGCCGCGCCAGCTCGGCCAGGGCGACGCCCGCGACCGTGCCGGCGACGCCACCGAGGGCACCGATGAGGACCGCCTCCCAGACGATCATCCGGCGGATCAGCCGGGGCCGGGTGCCGACGACGCGCAGCATCGCCAGCTCCCTGCGCCGTTGCCCGATGGAGACGGTCAAGGTGCTGGAGATGACGAACACGGCGAGCGTCAGCGCCAGCGACGCGATGACCGTCAGGAACCCGCTCGAGCCGCCCGCGAGCTCGGCCTGACGCAGGTCCAGCTGCAGGCTGCCGGCCCGCGCCGCGCCGGTCACCACCAGCAGGCCGGGGACGGCGTCGCGCAGCGCCGCGACGTCCGTCGTGGACACCAGCGCCAGCACGGGCGCGCCGCCGAGCCTGGCGGCCGTGTCCGGGGCGAAGAACAGCGCGTGCTCGAACTGCTCGCCCGCGCGCCGCGCGACTCCGCTGACGGTGTACGTCTCCGTCCCGTTCGCGAGCCGGATCCGCACCTCGTCGCCCACGCCGGCGCCGGCTGCCGCCGCCACGGACCCGTCGATCACCACGTCGCCGGCTCTCCTGGGTGCGTGCCCGTCGATCAGTGCGGCGCCGTCCGCGACCGCGGTGGACCAGGGATGCCCCCACGAGCGGGTGAACGCGTCACCCACCACCGTGCCGTCCCACGCGACGAGGTAGGCGGGGAACGGGGTCTCCAGGGCGGCCGAGGTCACCCCCGGGGCGGCGCGGACGGCGTCGATCTGCCGCTCGGTCAGCCGGGGCGGCGCGGGCAGGTCGAGCGTGAGTCCGCTCGTCAGCCGGACGCTCGGCGGTGGCTTCACCACCGCGTCCACCGCCGTGAAGCGCCAGCTCGTCACACTCGCCGCCCCCTGCCGGTCCTGGGCGTGGGCGATCAGAAGGGTCGCCGTGACGAGCGCGGCTCCTGTCATGACCGAGAGCAGCGCCGCCAGGATCGCCGTCTTGCGGCCCGTCAGGCTCCGCCAGGCCAGGGTGATCATGCGGCCGGCCTTCCCTGGGCGAGGCGGCGCAGCACGTTCCCGGGTGACGGGTCGTCCATCTCGTCCACGACGCGTCCGTCTCGGAGGAACACCACGCGGTGCGTGGCCGCGGCGGCGGCTGGATCGTGCGTCACCATCACCACCGTCTGCCCGAACTGCTCGACCGCGAGCCGCAGGAAGCTCAGCACCTCGCCGCCCGTGTGGGAGTCCAGGTTGCCGGTGGGCTCGTCGGCGAACACCACGGCCGGGCGGTGCGCCAGCGCCCGCGCGATCGCGACCCGCTGCTGCTGGCCGCCGGACAGCTCGCTCGGGCGGTGCCCCAGCCGCTCGCCCAGCCCCAGCACCCGTACCAGCCGCGCCGTCCACTGCCGATCGACGCGGAGGCCGCCGATCCGCTCGCTCAGCGTGATGTTCTCCTCCGCGGTCAACGTCGGGATGAGGTTGAACGCCTGGAAGACGAACCCCAGCCGGTCCCGCCGCAGCGTCGTCAGCCTGCCGTCCCGCAGCCGTGCCAGGTCGGTCTCCCCGATCAGCACCGACCCCGACGTCGGCCGTTCCAGCCCCGCCAGGCAGTACAGCAGCGTGGACTTCCCCGATCCCGACGGCCCCATGATCGAGGTGAACCGGCCCGCCTCGAACCCGATGGAGACCCGGTCAAGAGCCGTCACCAGCGAGCCGCGGTGGCCGAACGTGCGCGTCAGATCGACCGCGCGGACGACGACAGGCCGCCCGGCGACGCCTGCGTGCGAAGACGAAGAAGACATGCCTCCCATCTCAGGGGAGGCGCCCCGCCCGGCGCGATCACGAAGGCGACCCTCTTTGGGGTAACGCAGGCGTTACCCCCGGCGGACCCTCAGCCCGGGCTGCGAGCGAAGACGAACGCCTGCGGCCGCTCACCGTCCGGCTCCAGCAGCAGCTGGGCCTCGATCTCGAACCCGGCCGCACGCACCCAGCCGGCCACCTGCCCGGGGTCGCGGCGGTGCACGCGGACCTTCATCGGGTGCCCGCCGTACCCCTGCGTCTTGAGCCGTACGTCGCCGCCCACGTGGAACAGCAGATGCAACGGCGCGCCCGGCCGCAGCGCGCGGTGGAAGCGGGCGAGCACGCCCGGGACCTCGTCGTCGGGCAGGTGGATCAGGGACTGCCAGGCGATGACGCCGCCCAGGGAGCCGGACTCGGCGTCGAACTCGGTCATCGAGCCGACCTCGAAGCGCAGCCCGGGATGCTCGCGGCGGGCCAGGTCGATCATCGCGGGCGACAGGTCGATGCCGTACGCGGCGACGCCGAGGCGGTCGAGGTGGGCGGTGACGTGGCCGGAGCCGCAGCCGACGTCCGCCACCGGGCCGCCGCCCGCCGCGCGCACGCTTTCGGCGAAGAGCTCCAGCGGAAGGCGCAGACAGGGGCGCTCGGGGACGGCGTCACGCACGTACGCGGCGTAGCTTTCGGCGACGGTGTCGTAGGAGTCGCGGGTGTCGGTCAGCCAATCATCCATGCCCATGCGACAGCACTCTAAACCCTCCCCTCGCCTACGCATCGTGAGTCTCTTTGTACGTATTTTGTCAATCTCGCCCCAACCTGCCATAACTTGACCTACTGTTTGGGCACATATGAACAACCTTCCTCATTCCAGACTCGCGGCCATCGCGGCCGCGGGCGTGGCCCTCACCGTGGCCACGTCCTCGCAAGTGTTCGTCATGGCCGGCTCCGCCTCGGCCTCCACCTCCGCGGTGAGCCGGCAGAGCCGGCAGGCACTGCCGGCTCCGGCGCAGGCGGTCCCGGCTCCGGCGGCCGTGAACAGCGCCGCGCAGAGCAGTGCCGCGCTCGCCAACAAGTCGCTGGCGACCGCCAACCGGATCTACCGGTCCGGCCGCTTCGTCGACGTGAACTGCCGGCCGGGCTCGCTGCCCCGTGGCAGCACGGCCGCGTACAAGCGGTTCCTGACGCGCGTGACCACCTGCCTGAACAACGCGTGGTCCCGCCAGTTCCGCAAGGCGAAGCTGCCCTTCTCCAAGCCGCGGCTGCGCATCGTCACCCGTAAGGTGAACACGCCCTGCGGCAAGTGGAACGCCGGCGCCGAGGCGGTCTACTGCTCCGCCGACCGCACGATGTACATGTGGATCAGCAAGACGCAGCTGCGCCAGCCGTTCCCGCTGGGCATCACGCGGCTCGTCGCCCACGAGTACGGCCACCACGTGCAGCAGATCTCCAAGATCTGGAGCTACTACTGGACGGCCCGCGCCAGGGCGGGCAAGTCGCAGCAGCTGGCGCTCTCGCGCCGCTCCGAGCTGCAGGCCGAGTGCTTCTCCGCGGTGTTCATGTCCACCCTGCAGGGCCAGCCGGACTTCACCGACCGCGAGTGGGACTACACCGTGGACTGGTTCAGGAAGAACGGCGCCAAGGGCTGGCCGCAGAACGACCACGGCAGGGGCCCCACCCAGGCGAACTGGATGACGCGCGGCTACAACAGCGGCTCCCCCGCCGCCTGCAACACGTGGAAGGCCTCCGCCAGGGCCACCCTCTAAGCGTGCAGCCGCAGCTCACATGAGCTGAACAAAGGGCCGGACCCCGCTCGGGTCCGGCCCTTCTCCGTGCCCGTGGGGTCAGCCCTCGTCCTCGCCCCTGGTGACGGTGGTGACGTCCACGAGGCCCGAGATCTCCAGGACGGGCTCCAGCAGCGGGTTGGCGACCACCCTGATCCGCCCGGCATGGGAGAACAACACGGTCAGTCCCGCGCTGTCGAGGTACTCAACCGCGCTCAGGTCCACCAGCACGGTGGCGCCCGACGTCCTGGTGAGCGCGTCGTCCAGGGTGGCGGCGTTGCTCATGTCCACCTCGCCGGTGACGGCGAGCACCGGGGTGCCGTCGGGCAGCTCTGACGTGACCAGGCTCAGGGGTGCGGTCATCGGGCGATCCTCGCATGCATGTCGACGATGGTGCCGGCGGCGCCGGGCTGGATGGTGACCTCCTGCATGAGGGCGCGCATGAGGGCGACGCCACGGCCGCGGTGGGGATTGGCCTCCGGCTGCGGCGCCTTCCACCGGCCGGTGTCGGCGACGGTGAGGCGGACGTCGTCGCCGGTCGCCACCGCCCGCAGCCGGATCGTCTCCCCCGGGCTGTCGCGGTGGCCGTGCTCGATCGCGTTGGCGCACGCCTCGCCGGCCGCGACCAGGATGCTCTGCGCCTGCGCCGAGGTGACCTGGCAGCGGCTCAGCCAGGTGCGCAGCGCCGAGCGCACGGGGGCGAGCTGGCTGGACTCGGCGGGGAAGGCGACCTCCAGCGGCGCGGGCTGCCGGTAGAGGAGCAGGGCGACGTCGTCGCTGTAGCCGCCGTCGGGGGCGAGCCTGGCCATGACGTCGGTGGCGAGGTCCTCGATCGGGGTGGACCGTCCGGCCTGGACGGCGGCGCTGGCCTGGTCGATGCCCGCCGTCAGCGGCCGGCGGCGCCGCTCGACCAGCCCGTCGGTGTAGAGCAGCAGCGTCGAGCGGGGCGGCATCGTGCACGTCGCCTCGGAGCGGGGCCGGGCCGGCCGGACGGCGAGCGGCGTGGAGCGGCCGCCCTCCAGCAGCGTGGTGCCGCCGTCGGCGCGGGCCAGGATGCCGGGCGGATGTCCGGCGCTGGCGTAGACGAGGTCGCCGGTGGCGGTGTCGAGCACGCCGCAGAAGACGGTGGTGCACTTGGCGCCGGGGATGAGCGCGGCGAACTCGTCGAGGGTGGTGAACATCTGGGCGGGGCTGGAGTTCTGCAGCAGCAGGGCGCGGCAGGCGCTGCGCAGCTGGCCCATGACGGCGGCGGCGCCGAGCCCGCGGCCCACGCAGTCGCCGACGACGATGCCGATGCGGGCGCCGTCCAGTGGCACGATGTCGTACCAGTCGCCGCCGACCTCCAGGGGACGGCCGGCCGGCTCGTAGCGGACCGCGAAACCGTCGGGCAGCGTGGACGGGCCGAGAATGGCCCGCTGCAAGGCCACGGCGGCCTCCCGCTGCTCGTCGAGCTGGTGCACGCGGTGCAGCAACTGCCCGAGGTGGCCGGCCAGCAGGGCGAGCAGCGTCTGGTCCTCGGTGGAGAAGGGCCGGTTCTGCCCCAGATCCACCCACACGGCCAGCAGCCCCTCGGGGTGTTCGAGGGTGATGCCGGCGCCATCGGTCTCGGAGGCGACCGGCCGCAGCGGCGGCTGCTCACGCAGCCCGCTCAGCGCCCCCTGAAGCTGCTCGGGCAGCTCGTCCCAGCCCCCGCCGTCCGGAACGCCGTCCGGAACGCCGTCCGGAACGCCGTCCAGAACACGGACGAGAACGGGCGGCCCCTCCACGGGGGCAAGCGGTGCCTCCGCGTCCTTCCAGAGGGCGGCGAGGACCTGGCGGGCGCGCCAGACTTCCTGGAGGGCGGCGAGGCCGCCGGTGAGGGCCCCGGCCAAATTGTCCGCCTGGGAGGCGCGCATGCTGAGCGCGGCCAGCGCGCTCTCGCGCTGCACCAGGTAGTGCTCGGCGGTGACGTCGCGCAGCGTGCCGACGACCCGGCGGCGGCGGGTGTCGGGGTCGGCGACCTCGTTGAAGGTGACCGCGATCCAGACCTGGTGGCCGTCGCGGTGGACGGCCGGGATGACGCCGCTCCCCCTGCCCTCCCCGACGAGCCGGCCGAACAGCTCGCCGGCCAGTGCGTGGCCCTGCGGGTCGGCGTCCTGGTCCGGCCACCACGGGTGCAGCGGCGCGTACGGCAGGCCGTCGGGCCCGTAGCCGAGGATGTCGGTGAACGCCGCGTTGATCTCGATGACCGCGCCGTCCTCGTCGGTGACGAAGAACGCCTCCTGCAACGAGTCGATCATGGCGTTGCGCCAGCGGGTGTGGTGGTTGCGCATCCGCGCCAGCTCCACGTTGGCCCTGGCCCGCGCCAGCAGTTCGGCCGCGGAGAACGGCTTGACGAGGTAGTCGTCGGCGCCCGCCGACAGCCCCTCGATGGCGGCCTCCTGCCCGGCGCGGGCCGACAACAGCAGCACCGGCACCCCGGCCGTACGGGGGTCGGAGCGCAGCGCCGCGACCAGGGCGAGCCCGTCGAGGTGCGGCATCATGACGTCGCTGACCACGAGGTCGGGCGCTTCGGCGCGGACGGCGTCCAGGGCCCGCAGGCCGTCGCCGACGGCGCTGACCTGGTAACCGGCGCCCCTGAGCAGCCTGACGAGGTATTCGCGCATGTCGCCGTTGTCGTCGGCGACCAGCACCCGGGGCGGCGCGCCGTCGCCGGGCGCCGCGGAGCGGGCGTCGGCGGGCAGCTCGCCGCCGGGATCGTCCTCGGGCAGCCAGCGCATGACCTCCTGCACGTACGCGTTGCCGAGTGCGGGGACCGGCTCGGCCGGGCGGGCGGGCACGACGCTGCCGGCGGGCAGGTGCGCGGAGCCGAACGGCAGCCGGATGGTGAAGGTGGTGCCCTCACCCTCGGCGCCCGCGGCGGTGATGGTGCCGCCGTGCAGCCCCACCAGCTCCTGGACGAGCGCGAGACCGATGCCGCTGCCCTCGTTGGACCGCGAACGGGCGCTCTCGATGCGGTGGAAGCGCTCGAACAGGCGGGGCAGCTCGTCGGCGGCGATGCCGATGCCGGTGTCGGAGATCGTCACCTCGGCCTGCCCGTCGCGCGCGGTGACGGCGACGGTGATGGAGCCGTCGAAGGTGAACTTCAGCGCGTTGCTGAGCAGGTTGAAGACGACCTTCTCCCACATCTCGCGATCGACGCAGACCGGCTCGGGCAGCGGCGGGCAGTCCACGCGGAAGACGAGGCCGGCCTTGTCGACGGCGGAGCGGAAGACGCTGGCCAGCTCGGCGGTGACGGCCGCGAGGTCGACCGGCTCGTAGCGGGCCTGCATGCGGCCCGCCTCGATGCGGGAGAAGTCGAGCAGCGTGTTGACGAGCTTGCCGAGGCGCAGCCCGTTGCGGTGGATGACCTCGAGGTCCTGCAGCACCTGAGGCTCGGCGTCGGCGAGCGCGGCGCGCAGCTCGCTCACCGGCCCCATGATCAGCGTGAGCGGGGTGCGGAACTCGTGGCTGATGTTGGAGAAGAAGACGGTCTTGGCGCGGTCGAGCTCGGCCAGCTCCTCGGCCCGCCGCTGCTGGGCCTCGTAGCTGCGGGCCGAGGCGATGCCGGCCGCGACGTGGCCGGCGGCCAGCTCGATGAAGCCGCTGTAGCGCTCGTTCAGCGGCCGGTAGCGGTTGAGGGCGACCACCAGGAACCCGTACGGCGCGTTGCCCTGCTGCCGCAGCGGCACGACCAGCGCCCGCGCGGGCGGCTGCGTCCAGGCGCCGCACGGCAGGTCGTGGAACGGGTCGCCGTCCAGCTCGACCAGCGTGGCCTCGCCCGCCGCCAGCGCCTCGGCCGGCCACACTCCTGCCGCGTCGGCGGGGGCCGCGGGGTGGTCCGCCGCGATGCCGGTCGACGCGGCCAGCCGCGCGCGGCCGTCCTCGTCGAACAGGTACGTCAGCGTGAACGGCAGGTCGCGCGGGTTGTGGCCGAACTGCCGCCCCGCGAAGGCCAGCATCTCCTGCTCGGTGCGCACGACGCTGGGGTCGGAGCCGAGGTCGCGCAGGGTCGCCATGCGCCGCTCGCCGGTGACCCGCTCGGTCTCCTCGCTGACCACGCAGAGCATGCCGACGACCGCGCCGCCGTCGTCGCGCAGCGGGCTGTAGGAGAACGTGTGGTACGTCTCCTCGGGGTAGCCGGCCCGCTCCAGGAAGAGCAGCAGCGCCTCGTCCCAGGTCGCCTGCCCGGTGTGCAGCACGGCGTCGATGCGGGGGCCGATGTCGCCCCAGATCTCCGCCCACACCTCGGCGGCGGGCCGGCCGAGCGCCCACGGATACTTGTGGCCCAGCGTGTCGCGGCGGTAGGCGGCGTTGCAGAAGAACGTCAGCTCCGGCCCCCACGCCATCCACATGGAGAAGCGGGACGACAGCAGGATGCTGACCGCCGTGCGCAGGCTCTGCGGCCAGTCCTGCGGCGGGCCGAGCGGGGTCGCGGCCCAGTCGACGGCGGCCAGGTCGCGGCCGACCTCGTCGTCGGCGGAGAAGATCGCCGTGCCGGCCGCGGGCGCGGGCCCGCCGTCGTCCTCGGGTGCCATGCGGACCCTTTCCTCCGCGGCGAGCGTAGGGCTCGCCACCAGCTGGTGATCGTGGGGTCGCCGACCGCGGCCTAGGGATCCGGTGTGCGGCCTCGGTGCCACGGCCGTACGTAGAATAGAGCAATTCCCTCCATGCAGGGCCGCGTCGACCGGCCCCGCACCTCAGGCCACCGGCGATCGATCCGCCACGGTGCGTAAACTGAGCGCACCTCTCGGCCAAGGCGCCCGCACGTTTCGCCACGGCGTCCGCCGCGTCCGCCTCGTCCGTCCCGCCCCTCCCTCCCCTCAGGAGCCTTGGTGCAGCACGACCACGGTCTGACCGTCACCTACCAGCCGCATTCTGCTCGCATCCATGTCCTGGTCGTGTCAGGAGACCTCGACCACCACACCTCCTCGCGTCTGCTGGCGGCGCTCGACGACGTGACGCTCGCACCAGGTGACGCGCTGGTGGTCGATCTGTCGGCGCTCACGTTCTGCGACTCCACCGGCGTCTCGATCCTGGTCACGGCGCATCAGCGGGCGCGAGAGGCGGGCGCGCGGGCGGCGCTGGCCGGGCTGGCCCCCGACATCGCCCACGTCTTCAAGATCATGGGTCTCGACCGGCTGCTCTCCTTCCACGACACCGCCGCGGACGCCATCGCGGCCCTGGGGTGACGCCCTCCTCGCGCGGGGAGCGGAAGCGATAGTTCCACCGTGGAAAGCCCGATACCCTTCGTTCCAATTCACCGCAAACCACCCACAATGGGGAGCGCACTTTGACCGCACACGCCGACGCCGGCCGGCTCCGGATGGAACAGCTCCTGCGTGAGCAGGACGAGACGATCCTCAAACGCTGGACCGACCTCGCGCTCGCCACCGTCGGAGGCCGCGCCGACCGGGGTGTGCTGGCGGGCCGCCTGCGCGACATCTACCAGGCCCTGCAGCACTCGCTCGGCGAGGGCGCCGACACCGGCGACCTGCGCGGCCTGCTCGCCGACCTGTCCAGGGCGCAGGCCAGGGAGGGCTTCACCCCGTCGGAGACGGCCACCGTCGTCTTCAGCCTCAAGGAGGCCGTCTACGCGCTGCTGGAGAACGAGGAGGACTTCGCCGGGCTGCGCGGCTACATCTGGCTGTCGCGCCTCATCGACGACCTCGGGCTGTTCACGTTCGAGACGTTCGTCACCGCCCGTGAGCGGATCATCTCCGACCAGGCCGAGCAGCTGCTGGAGCTGTCCACGCCGGTGGTCAAGCTCTGGGACGGCATCCTCGCGGTGCCGCTGGTCGGCACGCTCGACTCCGCCCGTACGCAGGTCGTCATGGAGAAGCTGCTGCAGGGGCTGGTCGACACCGGCTCCGAGCACGCCGTCATCGACATCACCGGCGTGCCGGCGGTCGACACCCAGGTCGCCCAGCACCTGCTCAAGACCGTCGTCGCCGCGCGGCTGATGGGCGCCGAATGCGTCATCTCCGGCATCCGCCCGCAGATCGCCCACACGATCGTCACGCTCGGCATCGAGTTCGGCGACATCGTCACCAAGGCGACGCTGGCCGACGCGCTGGCGTACACGCTGCGGCGCAGCGGCGTGCAGTTCAGGCGGTCGGCGGACAAGCAGGTCGTCGTGGGGCTGGAGCAGGCCTGATGGAACGTGTCCCCGTTCTCAAGCTCGGCGATCTGCTGATCGTCTCCATCCAGATCGACCTGCAGGACCAGAGCGTCCTCATGCTGCAGGAGGACCTGGCGGACGCGATCGTGAACAACCGGGCCCGCGGCGTGATCATCGACATCACCGCCGTGGAGATCGTCGACTCCTTCATCGGCCGCATGCTCGCGACCATCGCCTCCATCTCTCGCATGCTCGACGCCGAGACCGTCGTCGTGGGGATGCGCCCCGCGGTCGCCATCACGCTCGTCGAGCTGGGGCTCTCGCTCGGCGGCGTGCGTACCGCTCTCAACCTCGAAAAGGGCGTGGCCATGCTCAAGGAACGCGACGAGACCGGCGCTGCCGCGGTGCAGGAGTGACCTCACCCATCGAGCTCGCCATCGCGGGCAACAGCGACGTGGTCATCGTGCGCCAGCAGGTCCGCACCAGCGCGCAGCAGGTGGGGCTGTCGCTGGTGGACCAGACCAAGCTGGTGACCGCGGCCAGTGAGCTGGCCCGCAACGCGCTCACGTACGCCGGCGGCGGGCGCGTGCTCATCGAGGTGGTCAGCAACGGCCTGCGTGACGGCCTGCGCCTGACCTTCACCGACGAGGGCCCTGGCATCTCCGACCTGGACCAGGCGCTCACCGACGGGTGGAGCACCGGCGGCGGGCTCGGCCTGGGCCTGAGCGGCTCGCGGCGGCTGGTCGACGAGTTCGACCTGCACTCCAAGGTGGGCGAGGGCACGCGGGTCACGGTGGTCAAGTGGGCCAGATGATCCGCTCCCGGGACGAGTCCTGGGTACGCGTGGAGGACGCCAGCGCCATCGGGGCGGCCCGCAGGGCCGCGATGACGCTGGCCGAGTCGTGCGGTTTCGACGAGCACGACCGCGGCAGGGTCGCCGTCGCCGTCAGCGAGGCGGCGTCCAACCTGGTCAAGCACGCCGCGGAAGGGGTGATGCTGATCCGGTCGCATCCGGAGACGGACGCCGCCGTCGAGGTGATCGCCATCGACAGGGGTCCTGGCATCCACGACCTGTCCCGCGCGGCGCGCGACGGCTACTCCACCACGGGCACGCTCGGCCTCGGCCTGGGCGGCATCGCACGGATGGCCTCGGCCCACGACGTCTACACCGTCTTGGGGCGCGGCACCGTGGTCGGCATGTGCTTCACCGCCACGGGCACCACGCCCCCCGTCGCGCTCGCGAGCGGGCTGGCCCGCCCGATCGGCGAGGAGGTCGTCTGCGGCGACGCCTTCGCCTACGTCGAGTCGGGGAGCACGGTGATCGCCATGCTGTGCGACGGCCTCGGCCACGGCGAGCCCGCTGCCGTCGCCTCCCGCGAGGCGGTGCGGGTCTTCCAGGACCATTACCACCTGCCCGCGGTGCAGCTGCTGGAGCGCATCCACCACGCGCTGCGCGGCACCAGGGGCGGCGCGGTGTCCGTCGCCCGTCTCGACCGGGCGGCCGGCGTGATCCGCTACGCCGGGCTCGGCAACGTCTCGGGCTGGATCTTGCACGCCGACGGCCGCCAGGGCATGATCTCCCTGCCGGGCATCGCTGGCCACCAGCGCGACAAGCTGCGCGAGTACGACTACGCCGTCCCCCCGCACAGCCTGCTCGTCCTGCACTCCGACGGGCTGACCGAGCGCTGGGACGTCACCGGTCTCCCCGGCCTGTCCGCGCACACTCCGGCGGTCGTGGCCGCCACCCTGCTCAGGGACGCCGGCACCCGCAGGGACGACGCGACCGTGCTCGCCGTGCGGGCCGCGCCGTGAGCGGCGACCGGCTCACCACCATCCGGGTCGACGACGACCAGGGTGTCTACGCCATGCGCCGGCTGGGCCGCGAGGTCGCCGCCGCGCTGGAGATGTCGGAGCAGGACCAGATCAGGGTGGCGACCGCGCTCAGCGAGCTGGGCAGGGAGATCGCGATGGAGCGCGGCGCCGGCATGCTCGTCACGTTCACCCTCGACCCCGGCGAGCTGGTGGTCGAGCTGAGCTTCCCGGAGAAGACCGGCGTGCACGACACCGAGGGCGTCACGCTGGCCGGCCGGCTCATGGACGTCGTCGATCGCGCCCGTCCCGGCCGGCTGGTGCTGCGCAAGCGGCTGCCGCGCGGCGCGGGCACGCTGTCGATCGCGCGGCTGCGCGCCAAGGTCGGGGCCCTGGCGCCGGCCAGCGCCATGGACGAGTTGCGCCAGCAGAACCGCGAGCTGGCCGCCACCCTGGAGGAGGTCCGTCAGCTCAACGCCGAGCTGGAGGAGACCAACCAGGGCGTCATGGCGCTGTACAACCAGCTGTCGGCCGAGCTGGAGGAGACCAACCGGGGAGTCGTCGCCCTCTACGCCGAGCTGGACGAGAAGTCGACGCAGCTGCGGCAGGCCAGCGACGCCAAGAACCGCTTCTGGGCGACGGTCAGCCACGAGCTGCGCACCCCGCTCAACTCGATCATCGGCCTGGTGCGGCTGCTCACCGGCCCGGGCGGCGAGCCGCTGGGCGCCGAGCAGGCCCGCCAGGTCGAGCTGATCGGCTCCTCGGCCGAGACGCTGCTGGCGCTGGTCAGCGAGCTGCTCGACATCGGCAAGGCCGAGTCGGGCCGCCTCGATCCGCAGGACACCACGGTCGATCTGGTCGCGCTGGCCGAGCGGCTGCGCATGACGATGTGGCCCGCGAAGGGCAGCGAGCGGGTGACGCTGAGCGTACGCATCCCGCCGCCGCCGTTCACCATGGTGGCCGACGAGGCGATGCTGACCAGGATCCTGCGCAACCTGATGGCCAACAGCCTGAAGTTCACCCAGGAGGGCGAGGTGCTGCTGGAGGTCTCGCACGACGTGGCGGCCAGCGAGGTGGTCTTCACCGTGACCGACACCGGCATCGGCATCCCTGCCGAGCACCTCGAGCGCGTCTTCGAGGAGTTCTACCAGGTGCCTGGGCCCGAGCAGACCCGGGTGAAAGGCACCGGGCTCGGCCTGCCGTACGCGCGGCGGCTGGCCGAGGCGATGGGCGGCACGCTCACCCTCGCCAGCGAGCCGGGCGCGGGCACCACGGCGGTGCTGCGGCTGCCGTACGAGCCGGACGACGTGCCCGTGGTGGGACGGGTGCTGATCGCCGACGACGACGAGAACTTCCGTGCGGGGGTGCGGCGCATGCTGACCGGGTTCGCCGAGCACATCGACGAGGCCCCCGACGGCGCCGCGGCGCTCGCCGCGATGACGACGGCCCCGCCCGACCTGGCGCTGCTCGACCTGCTGATGCCGGGCCTGGACGGCGCGGCCGTGCTGCAGCGCATGGGCGACGACGAGCGGCTGCGCGACGTCCCGGTGATCGTGATCACGCTGGCCGTCGCGAACCGCCACCCCGAGGGCGCCGCCGCGGTGCTCGGCAAGCAGGGGCTTCGCAGGGACATGCTGCTCGGCGCGATCCGCCAGGCGATGGGAGGCGGCCATGCCTGACACCACGCCGTTCGCGGCGACGGTCCTCGTCGTCGACGACACCCCCGCCAAGCTGTACATCCTGTCGAGCTGGCTGCGCAGGGCCGGGTACGCGGTGGTGGAGGCGTCCGGCGGCCTGGAGGCGTTGCAGCGCATCGGCGAGGTGTCGCCCGACCTGGTCGTGCTGGACGTCCGCCTGCCCGACCTCTCCGGGTACGAGGTGTGCGAGCGCATCAAGAGCGACCCGGCGACCGCGTCCATCCCCGTCATCCAGATCTCCGGCGCCGCCATCACCGCCGCCGACCGGGCACTCGGCCTGCACCGGGGCGCCGACGGCTATCTGGCTGAGCCGATCGAACCGGACGAGTTCGTCGCCACCGTGAAGGCGGCGCTGCGCTACCACCGGGCGCGGCAGCGGGCCGAGCGGCTGGCCGGGCGGCTGCGCGCGCTCACCGATCTCACGCTGGAGATGAACGCCGCGCAGACGTTCGACGAGCTGCTGTCCATCGCCGTCTCGGGCACCTGCCGCATCCTCGACCGGCACTCCGGGGTGGTGGCGCTCGCGCCGGACGGGCGTACCCGCAGGCTGACCGCCGGGCCGCCGGACGCCGACGCCGTCACCAGGACCGCGCCGCCGGCCGCCCTGGAGACGCTGGGCGAGCAGGCGCTCGGCCAGCAGCCCGGCACGGAGCTGCTGACCATCCCGTACGCCTACTGGTCGCTGGTCGCGCCCGACACCCCGGCGCGGCGCGACGTCGTGGCCGTCATGTCGCGCACCAAGCGCGACCGGCCGCCCGTCCTGCTCGGCGTGGAGCCCGACCCGCCGCTGGAGGAGGACGAGGAGAGCATGCTGCGCCAGCTCGGCCAGGCGGTCGCGCTGGCGGTGGAGGCGCTGCGCGCCTACGCCGAGGAGCACGCCATCGCCCTGACGTTGCAGCGCAGCCTGCTGCCGTCGCGCGTGCCGCAGGTGGCGGGGCTGGACATCGCCTGGCGCTACCAGCCGGCGGTGGACAACGTCGAGGTGGGCGGCGACTTCTACGAGGTGCTGGAGCTGGACGGCAAGGTGCTGTTCGCGGTGGGCGACGTGCAGGGGCACTCGCTGCTGGCCGCCACCGTGATGGCGGAGCTGCGGCACGCGCTGCGCGCCTCGCTGATCGGCAAGATCGAGCTGGACCAGTCGCTGGCGCTGCTCAACGACGTGCTGCGCCGCTACCACCGGCGGATGACCGCGACCGTGTGCCTGATGCTGCTCGACCCGGCCACCGGGGAGGCGCAGATCGCCAACGCGGGCCACATCCCGCCGCTGCTGCTGGACGGCGAGGGCGAGGACGACGGGGCGGCCCGCTACCACGAGAAGTTCGGCAACCTGCTGCTCGGCGTGGCCGAGGAGGTCTACAGGATCGACCGGGTGACGGTGCCGCCGGGCGGGGCGGTGCTGATGTTCACCGACGGGCTGGTGGAGGACCGCGACAAGTACCTCGACGACAGCCTGGAGATCGCCCGCCAGGCCGCCTCGGCGATCAGCGGCGACGTGAACGAGGCCGCCGACCGGCTGATCGCGGCCTTCGGGGCCCGCGAGGACGACGTGGCGCTGGTCATCGTCCGCCGCCACCGGTAGGACGCCGGCCGCCTGCCCGAGTGATCCGCGGGCGGCCTCCGGTTGCTGAAAAGTTGCAGCCGTTCGTTGACAGCGGTGATCGCCAGGTCAACACTCGGGCATGCTGAGATCCCTGTGGCGGACGCTGACCGCCGCCCTGCTGATCGCCGCCGCGCTGGTGGTCCCCTCGGCGCCGGCGCAGGCCGCGCCGCTGACGATCACGAACGGCACCCAGTTCCGTGACACCGCGGGCAACGTGCTGCACGCCCACGGCGGCGGGGTGCTCAGGTCGGGCAACTACTACTACTGGTTCGGCGAGAACCGCAACGCCGACAACACCTTCCGCGCCGTGTCCGTCTACCGCTCGACCGACCTGGTCACCTGGGAGTTCCGGCGCGACGTGCTGACCAGGTCGTCGCACTCCGAGCTGAACGTGGCCAACATCGAGCGGCCGAAGGTCATCTACAACGCCTCGACCGGCCGCTACGTCATGTGGATGCACAAGGAGAACGGCCGCGACTACGGCGAGGCGCGGGCCGCCGTCGCCTCGTCGGCCACGGTGGACGGCGACTACACCTACCACGGCAGCTTCCGGCCGCTGGGCCGGCACATGTCGCGCGACATCACGCTGTACGACGACGGCGGCACCGCGTACATGATCTCGGCCGCGGACGAGAACTACGACCTGCACATCTACCGGCTGACCTCCGACTACCTGAACGTCGCCGCGCTGGTGGGCAACTTCTGGAACGACGCGCACCGGGAGGCGCCGGCGATGTTCAGGCGCGGCTCGACGTACTTCCTGCTGACCTCCGGCGCCACCGGCTGGAACCCCAACCAGGCCAAGTACGCCACCGCGTCCAGCGTCTCGGGCCCGTGGACGGGCTGGACGAACGTGGGCGACGGCACGACGTACAACTCGCAGCCGGCGTACGTGCTGCCGGTGCAGGGCGGCTCGACGACGAGCTACCTCTACATGGGCGACCGGTGGGCGGGCGCGTGGGGCGGGCCGGTGAACGACTCGCAGTACGTGTGGCTGCCGATCACGTTCCCGTCGGCGACGAGCATGAGCCTGAGCTGGCACGCGCAGGTGACGATCGACGCCGCGACCGGCGAGATCACCGGCTCGGGCGCGGGGCCGTCGTACCGGATCACCGCCCGGCACAGCGGCAAGGTGATGGACGTCGTCGGCGCCTCCACCGCCGACAACGCCGAGGTCAAGCAGTATCCGTGGAACGGCGGCGACAACCAGAGGTGGCAGTTCCAGGACCTCGGCGGCGGCTACTTCCGGCTGGTCAGCGTCAACAGCGGCAAGTGCCTCGACGTCGCGAGTAACTCCACCGCCGACGGCGCCAACGTCATCCAGTACACCTGCGGCAGCGGCACGAACCAGCAGTGGCAGTGGGTCCAGACCGGCGGCTACTACCAGCTCAGAGCCCGCCACAGCGGCAAGTGCCTCGACGTGGCGAACGTGTCCACCGCCGACGGCGCCGACATCCAGCAGTACGCCTGCGGGACCGGCGCCAACCAGCAGTGGACCCGCACCCTGTCGTGATCAGCCGGACCGCCACTGGTCGATGGCGGGCTTGAGGTAGTCGTGCAGCGCGGGCAGCTGCGGGACGAGGTCGAGGCAGGCGATGACGCGCAGCATGCCGATGGCGTCGGTGAAGCGCAGCACGTCGGGGTCGAGGGGCCGCAGGCCGCGGTCCTTCGCCCCGCGGTCGTAGGCGGCGGCGAGGTCGGGGCCGAGGCCCGCCATGTCCCACTCGACGGGGCCGAGGGTGACCAGCTCGAAGTCGGCGTAAAGGTCGCCCTCGGCGCCGGGGAAGATGTTGGCGGCCGGCGCGTCGCCGTGCACGGGCCGCAGCTCGATGCCGGGGAAGCGCTGCTCGAAGGCGGCTCGGGAGCGTACGAGGGGTTCGAGCTCCTGCCACTCGCGGCGGGCCCTGCCGAGGTCGGCGGCGCTGATGAGGTCGGGCCTCCCGGCGAGCCGGTCGAGGGCGCCCGCGACGAACTCGGGCTCGGCGGCGGACAGGAACTCCAGCGGCACCGGGCAGTCGCGCAGCGCGGCGTGCAGGCCGGCGACGCTCTCGGCGTTGGCCGCGTAGTCGGTCTCCTTGCCGCGGTCCTCCTCGACGTACTGCCACAACGTCAGCGAGAACCCGTCGCGCCGCACGGGCGCATGGGGCACGAGCGGGCTGGGCGGGATCACCGGCGTGCCCTGCTCGGCGAGCCAGCGCGTGACGTCCAGCTCCGTCTGCTGGCGCCGCGCGAGCAGGTCGAGGTCGACGTACGCCGGCAGCACCACCGGCACCCTGGCCACGACCGGCGCCGGCGCGAGGTGCACGACCACGGAGAACAGGTCGTGCAGCACCTGCGCGTCGGTCACGGTGAGCCCGAGGTCGCGGCCCGCCCCCACGGCGGCGTCGAGGGCGGCGGCGGTGCGGCTGGCGAGGTCGGTCATGATCCGATCGTTTCACGCCGGGCGACCGGGCGCGGACGCCGGCGCCCTCCGCCACCGGCCGGTTATCGAATAGTAAGGTTCCAGGAGATCCGGAACGTGGTATCACAATGACGCATGGCTGACTTCACGCCGCTCCTGCCCGGTGACCCTCAGCAGCTGGGCGGTTTCGAGCTGCTCGGCAGGCTGGGCGAGGGCGGGCAGGGCGTCGTCTTCCTCGCCAGGACCCCCATGGACGTGCGGGTGGCGGTCAAGTGGCTGCGCCCGTCCGACGACGCCGACACCGTCGAGCGGTTCCTGCGGGAGGCGGAGGTCGCCCGGCGGGTGGCGGCGTTCTGCACGGCGGCGGTGCTCAGCACGGGCACCGAGCAGGGCCGCCCCTACATCGTCAGCGAATACGTCGAGGGCCGCTCGCTCGACCGGCAGGTACGCGAGGACGGCCCCCTGCCGGGCGGCGACCTCGAACGGCTGGCCATCGGCACCGCCACCGCGCTGGCCGCGATCCACGAGGCCGGGGTGGTGCACCGCGACTTCAAGCCGGGCAACGTCATCATGGGCGCCAGCGGGCCGCGGGTGATCGACTTCGGCATCGCCCGCACGCTCGACCCGGCCACGATGACGAGCAGCACGCAGATCGGGACGCCCGCGTACATGGCTCCCGAGCAGATCATGGGCCACGCGGTGGGCCCGGCGGCCGACCTGTTCTCCTGGGCCGGGACGATGGTGTTCGCCTCCTGCGGGCGGGCGCCGTTCGGCAGCGACGGCACGCACGCGGTGATGAGCCGGGTGCTGCACGAGGAGCCCGAGCTGGGGCTGCTCGACGGGCAGCTGGCCGACCTCGTACGCCGCTGCCTGAGCAAGGACCCGGCGAACAGGCCCGCCGCGATGGAGGTGATCACCCACCTGCTGCGCGCTCCGCAGCCGGGCGCGAACCCGCTCGCCGAGGGCACCAGGCAGGCCGAGCCGGTGCCCGCCGCACCTCCGGCCGACCCGCCCATGACCCCTCCAACGGGTCCGTCCGGGCGCGGGCGGCGCGGGCTGCTGCTCGCCGCCGGCGCGGTGGTCGCGGCGGCCGTCGTGACCGCCGCGATCACGCTGCCCGGCATGCTCGGCAAGGACGCCACCCCGCGCGCCTCCGCCGCGCCCGCGACGACCACGCCCGCCTCCAACACCGCCACACCGACACCGACACCGACACCGACCAAGCTGCCCGGCGACGACATCACCCTCTACGAGAGCCCGTCCGACCCGATCACGCTCACCGCGTACGAGGTGGACGACGACGACTACGCCCGAAGGTCGCTGGACGGCGAGTTCGAGAAGTTCCCCAAGAACGTCGACTCGAAGGTCTCCCCCGACGGCCGCTACCTGGCGGGCAGGCCCGAGGACTACACCTCCGACGGCTACGACTCGATCCTCATCACCGACCGGCGCGACGGCTCCAGCTTCCGGGTGAAGACCGTGCGCAAACCGCTGGACGCCGGCATCCGCACCTGGTCGAAGGACGGCTCGAAGATCCTGCTCAACGTCAACAAGCCGGTCGAGGACGGCGACGGCGAGGAGACCTGGCTCACCACGGGCTTCGCCGTCATCGACGTGGCCGCCGCCAAGGCCGACGTGGTGCAGGTGCCCGACAAGGACATCCGCGACAGCGACTTCGGCTGGGACGCCGGCGAGCGGGGCGTGGTCATCGTCTACGGCGACGACGAGGGGCTGCGCTTCTTCGACCCGTCGGGCAAGCGCGCCCGCGACCTGCCGGGCGTCGGGCGGCTGGCGTCCGGCACGATGGACCTCTTCTCGCCGTCGGGCCGCATGTTCACCACCGAGTGCCCCAAGGGCGCCGACGGCGAGACCTGCCTGTGGGACTCGTCCACCGGCAAGGAGGTGCGCCGCTTCTCCTCCGACTGCGACAAGATCCTCGGCTGGTACGACGAGTCGCACCTGTACTGCTGGGAGCACGACAACACCAGCAGGGACGAGGTCCGCGTGGTGGCCTTCGACGGCAGGCTGGTCGGGCGGCTGCTGGACTCGCCGGCCAAGTCCGACGTGGAGCCGTACTTCACCATCGACCCACCCACCTCCTGACATGTCCGGGCACAGGGCCACCCCCACCCCGCGGGAGCATACATAAGCAGGTGATATAAATGTCTTATGCAAGCTGATCCCCCTTCTCATCAGGTGGACGAGCTGGAGCTCGCGGCCGGGCTGGCCAGGATCAGGACGATGATGCGGATGTTCGACGTCCCCCGCGACCTGTCCATCACCGCGCTGTCCACGCTGGCGAACCTCGAACGCCTCGGCCCGCGCCGCCTCACCGAGCTGGCCGTGATCGAGGGCGTCACGCAGCCCGCGATGACCCAGCTCGTCTCGAAGCTCGAACGCGAGGCCCTGGCCGAGCGCCGGCCCGACCCCGAGGACGGCCGCGTCGTGCTGGTCCGCCTGACGCAGCACGGCCGCGACGAGCTGGCCAGGCGGCGCGCCGCCCAGGCCAAGCGGCTGGCCGAGCTGGTCGCCGAGCTGCCCGAGGCCGACAGGGCCGCCATCGCCGCCGCGCTGCCCGCGCTCGAGCGGCTGACCTCCCGGGCGCTCGGAGGCGGCGCATGAGCGGCGGCACCACCGGCAGTCCCTTCAAGCAGCCGAAGGCCGTGTGGGCGGTGGCCTTCGCCTGCGTGATCTCGTTCATGGGGATCGGGCTGGTCGACCCGATCCTGCCCGCCATCTCCTCCGACCTGAACGCCTCACCGAGCCAGGTGACGCTGCTCTTCACGAGCTACCTGGTCGTCATGGCCGTCGCCATGCTCGTCACCGGCTGGGTCTCCAGCCGCATCGGCGCCAAGTGGACGCTCATCGCCGGTCTCGTGCTGATCGTGGTGTTCAGCGCGCTGGCCGGCTCCTCGGGCAGCATCGGCGGCATCATCGGCTTCCGCGCGGGCTGGGGCCTCGGCAACGCGCTGTTCGTGGCGACTTCGCTGGCCGTCATCGTGGCCGCCGCCAGCGGCGGCTTCTCCGGCGCGATCATCCTGTACGAGGCCGCGCTCGGTCTCGGCATCGCCGTCGGCCCGCTGCTCGGCGGCGCACTCGGGCACGTCAGCTGGCGCGGCCCCTTCTACGGCGTCTCCGTGCTCATGGCCCTCGCGCTGCTGGCGACGATCCTGCTGGTCCGCCCGCAACCCGAACCGGCGCGCAAGACGGGCCTGCTCGACCCGCTCAAGGCGCTGCGGCACCGTGGTCTGCTCGCCATGAGCCTGACCGCGCTCTGCTACAACTGGGGCTTCTTCACCGTGCTCGGCTACGCCCCGTTCCCCATGGAGCTGGACGCCATCCAGCTCGGCCTGGTCTTCACCGGCTGGGGCCTGATGGTGGCGATCTTCTCGGTGGCCGGCGCGCCCTGGCTGCAGCGCAGGCTCGGCCTGGCCCGCACGCTCTACGGCAACCTGGCGTTGTTCGCGGTCGTCATCTTCGTCATCGCGGCCTTCGTGGAGAACCGGCCGGTGCTGATCGCGGCGGTGATCGTGGCCGGCGTCTTCATCGGCGTCAACAACACGCTCACCACGCAGGCCGTGATGATGGTGGCGCCCGTGGAGCGGCCGGTGGCCTCGGCGGCGTACGGGTTCGTCCGGTTCATCGGCGGCGGCCTGGCGCCGTTCGCGGCCGGCAAGCTCGCCGAGCACTACAACGTGCACGTGCCGTTCGTGGTCGGCGCCTGCGCGATCCTCGTCGGCATCGCGATCCTCGCGACCGGCCACCGCGACCTGGTCCGCGCCGAGCGCAACCAGAACGAGGTGGACGCGCACGCCGAGCAGGGCGAGCGCGGCGCCGAGCTGGCCGAGGCCGCCGAAGCCGGCACCGGCACGCCCAGCTGACCGCTTCACCTGCGTGAACGACCCGCCGGGAGCCGCTCCCGTCGGGTCGTTCACGTGGTCACCAGCGGACGGGGACCTCCTGGAGGCCGCCGACGAGCAGGCCCTCCATGCGCTTGAGGTCCGCGGGCGGCACGGCCGGCTCCAGCGTGGGCAGCTTGCGCAGCAGGGTCTCCAGCGCGACCTGCAGCTCGGTGCGGGCCGGCGCCTGGCCGAGGCAGGAGTGCGGGCCGGCGCCGAAGGTCAGGTGCGGGTTGGGGCTGCGGCCGAGGTCCATCTCGCCGGCGTGCTCGAAGACGGACTCGTCCCGGTCTCGTGCCCGGCGACCAGCAGCCCCATCGCGGTGCCGAGCAACTCGGCGTCGGACATGCCCCGCCCCTCGCCGGCGCTCTCCCTGATGAGCATGCCGATGAGGTCGTCGGTGTCGCCGGCCCGCTTGTCGGCGATGTGCGCGGACATGTACGCGCTGAACTCGGCCATCCCCGCCCGCGCCTCCTCCTGGGAGTGGCGGGTGACGCTGAGCATCATGTCCGGCCAGCGGGAGCAGCGGTGGCGGTCGTCGGCGGGCACGCCGAGCATGTCGCAGATGACGTACACGGGGAGCGGGAAGCTCAGCGCGGCCTTGAGGTCGGCGGGGGCGAGGATGACCTTGGCCTCCTCGTGGAGCTGCTCCCCTGCCGGGGTCAGCGCGACGCTGCGGGTGGTGCGGACCAGCAGCGGGCAGCCCAGCTCCTGCTCCAGTGCGCGGATCTGGCGGCTCAGCACCGGCTGCGCGATGCAGAGCTGCCGGGCCGCGGCCGTCCTCCGCTGACCCGGCTGGGCGGTTTCCGCCAGGCAGGCACAGTACGAGCATTTTTGAAACGTCCACTCCCTCGCCTTCTTTCCCGGGACGGTGGCCTACGATCATGGGTTTCCGGGGTGCCGCGGCGGGGCCCTCACCCGTCTCCGCGCGTCCCGAGTGAAGGGAAGGCGGTTTCGTGACGCAGCTCGTCATCGTTGGCCCTGCCGGGTCGATGATCCTTGACCCGGGGCGGTCGTACCGGTTGGGCCGCGACCCGGGATCGGACATCGTGGTCGACGCCGACCGGGTCTCGCGTCACCACGCCGTGCTCTGGTTCGAGGCCGGTCAGTGGCTGCTGCAGGACGCGGGCAGCCGCAACGGCACGTACGCGAGCGGCCGCCGTGTCCAGCGGGTGGTCGTGCACGCGGGCACCAGCGTCGGGCTCGGCCAGGCCACCGGCGCCGGGATCGTCCGCTTCCGCGCCGCCGCCCTCGTTCCCTCCCCGCGTACGCCGGTCCTCTCGGAGGCCGCGGGGACGGTCCCCTCGGAAGCGGCGGGGACGGTGCCGTTCCCGCGCGCAGGTCAGTGGCGGGAGCCGGTCTCCGTCACCAACCTCACCGGCGCGCAGATCGTCCGCATCGGGCGGGCGCCCGACAACGACATCGTGGTCTCCGACCTGCGGGTGTCCAGGCGGCACGCCGAGCTGCGGGTCACCGGCGGCGTGCACGAGATCGCGGACCTGGGCAGCCGCGGCGGCACGTACGTCAACGGCCGCCCGGTGCACCGGGCCCGCATCTCGCCCGACGACTTCGTCGGCATCGGGCCCTCGACGTTCCGGCTGTCGGGCGGCACGCTCACCGAGTACGCCGACACCGGCGAGGTCTGCCTGCAGGCCCACGGCCTGACCGTCACCGTGGACGGCGGCAAGGTGCTGCTCGACCACGTGACGTTCCCGGTGGGCGAGAAGTGCCTCCTGGCGATCGTCGGCCCGAGCGGGTCGGGCAAGTCCACGCTGCTGCGCGCGCTCACCGGCCTGCGCCCGGCCGACGAGGGCGTGGTCACCTACGACGGGCGCGACCTCTACCGCGACTACGCCGAGCTGCGCTCCCGCATCGGGCTGGTGCCGCAGGACGACATCCTGCACAGCGTGCTGACCGTGCGCCGCGCCCTGCTCTACGCCGCCGAGCTGCGCTTCCCCGACGACACCAGCGCGCCTGAGCGGGAGCGGCGGGTGGACGAGGTGCTGGCGCAGCTCGGGCTAGACCACCGCGCGGAGACCCGCATCTCGGCGCTGTCCGGCGGTCAGCGCAAGCGGGTCAGCGTCGCCCTGGAGCTGCTGACCAAGCCGTCGCTGCTGTTCCTCGACGAGCCGACGTCGGGGCTTGACCCCGGGCTGGACAAGTCGGTCATGCACCTGCTGCGGGAGCTGGCCGACGACGGGCGTACGGTCGCGGTGGTCACGCACAGCGTCGCCAACCTCGACGTCTGCGACCGGCTGCTCGTGATGGCGCCCGGCGGGAAGATCGCCTACTTCGGCCCGCCCGGGCAGGCGCTGCCGTTCCTCGGCTTCGGCGACTGGGCGGACGTCTTCCTCGCCTTCGACGACCCGAGCCGCGACTGGGCCGGCGAGTACGCGCGCTCGCCGCTGCACCGCGAGTACATCACCGCCGACCTCATCGTGCCGGCCTCCGCGCCCTCCCCCGTGCGGCGGGCCGCGCCGCCGAAGCAGCAGAGCTGGTCGGAGCAGCTCGGCACGCTCGTACGCCGCTACTGCCGGGGCATCGTCGCCGACCGGCTGTTCCTCGGCATCACGCTCGTCCTGCCGGTCCTGATGGGCCTGCTGGCCAGGGTCGTGCCGACCGGCGACCTGACCGGGCCGCCCGGCACCAATGCGAGCGCCGCCAACCTGCTGCTGATCCTGTGCGTGGGCGGCTGCCTGACCGGGGCCGCCAACGCGGTGCGCGAGCTGGTCAAGGAACGTCCCATCTACCAGCGCGAACGCGCGGTCGGGCTGTCCAGGTCGGCCTACCTGTGCTCGAAGTTACTCGTGCTCGGCCTGATCACCGTCGTGCAGGGCGTCGTGCTGACGCTGGTGGCGATGGTGAACGTCGGGACGCGCGACGAGGGCGTGTTCACCGCGCCGATGGCGGAGCTGGCGGCGGCCGTGGCGCTGCTGTCGTTCACCGCGATGGTGGTGGGGCTGCTCATCTCCGCGCTGGCGCGGACCAGCGAGACCACGATGCCGCTGCTCGTGCTGGTCACGCTGGTGCAGCTGGTGTTCTGCGGGGCGCTGGTGCACCTGGACGGCAAGGCGGTCATGGAGCAGGTCGCCTGGCTCGTCCCGGCCCGGTGGGCGCTGGCGGCGCTGGCGGCCACGCTCGACGTCGGCCGGCTCATGCCGCCCGGCGAGGACGCGCCCGACCCGCTGTGGAGCCAGGAGGCGGGCACGTGGCTGCTCGACATGGGGGTGCTGGCGGGGCTCGCGGTGGTGTGCTCGTTCGCGGTGGCCCGGCTCCTGCGCCGCCACGAACCGGCCGTGATGCGCGCCCGCTGAACACCTCCGGCGAGGCACGCGCGACTCGTCCGGCCCGCGCGGCGCTCCCGGCTCTCCCGGCTGCCCAGGGGCCGCGCGCCGGTGGGTATCAGGGCTTCTACCGGGGGTTTTCTTCGCAGGAAATCCTCAGTTTTGCCTTATATGGTGACAAGCCCCCGAGGAGTCACCATGCCGCCGTGACCCCTGTCAGACGCCTGCGCGGGCCCAGGGGCACGGGGTGAAAGGATCAGGAAATCGCGCAATGGGAGTCGTACACAAAGGGTTCAAACGGCGGGCACGACTTCTCCGCGAGGCGCTGCGCCCACCGCGGCAGCTTCCGAGTTCGGAGCCGGCCAACTCCGGGCTCGCCGAAGGGCTCAAGGCGCGCCGCCCCCCGAAGCGCACGCAGGCCGTCGACCACAACGTCCCGGCCGTGCCACGGCTGGTCCGCTCCCCCGTCTTCGTCATCGCCCCCGTACGCTCCGGCTCGACGCTGCTGCGCATGCTGCTGAACAGCCACTCCCGCATCCGCTCCCCGCACGAGCTGCACCTGCGCACCATCGGCGTGGAGCTGACGCCCGGCTTCTCCGAGGCGTCGATGGAGGAGCTGGAGCTGGACCGGGTGGAGCTGGAGCACGTCCTGTGGGACCGCATCCTGCACCTGGAGCTGCTGCGCAGCGGCAAGGACATCATGGTCGACAAGACGCCGGGCAACGTCTTCATCTGGGAGCGGCTGCGCTATGTCTGGCCTGATGCGAAGTTCCTGTTCATGCTGCGCCACCCGGAGGGCGTGATCTCCTCGCTGCAGAAGCGCAAGGACAACACCGCCACCAGGGAGTCGCTGGAGGCCACGGCGCTGAAGTACTTCAAGCCCCTGGAGAAGGCGCGCAGCACGGTCGGCGGACTGAGCGTGCGCTACGAGGAGCTGACCGCGCAGCCGGAGCAGGTGACCAAGGAGATCTGCGCGTACCTGGGCGTGGAGTGGGAGCCCCGCATGCTCGACTACGGCCGCCAGTACCAGGGACAGTTCGCGCCGAACCTGGGCGACCGCAGCGACACCATCAAGTCGGGCCGCATCCAGGCCGCCCGCAGGTTCGACGACGTCACGCTGCCGCCCAAGCTCGAAAGGTACGCCGCCGCCTGGGGCTACCGCTAGGAGACGCGGGCCAGCCAGCGGCCGTGCGCCGTCCAGCACTCGGCGCCGGAGAAGCCGGCCGCCAGCGCGATGCGGCGCACGTCGTTGGCCGAGACCGTGGCCCAGCCGAACCACTCCCCCGCCTGCGCACCCCGCCGCAGCCGCAGCCGGTCCACCCTGCTGCGGGTGCCGGGCGGCGCGACCTCGGCCAGGATCGTGCCGCCCGGCCGCAGCAGCTGCCTGAGCCGGTGCAGCAGCGCCTCGGGGTTGCCGCCGATGCCGATGTTGCCGTCGGCCAGCAGCGCCGTCGCCCACCGCCCGCTGCCCGGCACCTCGTCGAAGACGTCGCGCAGCAGCGCGAACCCGCCCGCCCGCCGGGTCAGCGCGACCGCGCGCGGCGTGATGTCGATGCCGAGCGTACGGATGCCGCGCCGTGTCAGTTCGGCCGTCAGCCGGCCCGGCCCGGAGCCCACGTCGAGAGTGGGGCTGTCGCAGCGGCTCAGCAGTTCCTCGTCGCCGTCGATGAGCCGGAACCAGCGGGCCGCCTCCAGCGGGACGAGCGTGCCGTCCACGTACTCGATCTCGGCCGTCTCGCCCGCGAGCGCGTCGGCGTACAGGTCCCCGATCATCGGCCCAGCTCCTTGACGGTGGCGGCGAAGCCGGAGCCTGGCGCGGCGGCGGCCACGACGGCGGCGTCGGCGGCGCTGTCCACATCGATCAGCTCGGGCAGGTGATGCACGCTCAGCTCGGCGCGGTCGAGCCGGTCGAGCTGGTGCTTGCCGGTCTCCGGGTGCGACATGGGCACGCCCAGCAGCAGCGACGGGTCGGGCTCGCGCAGGCCGAGCAGCCAGAAGCCGCCGTCGGCCGCGGGCCCGTACACCGCGTCGTGCTCCTCCAGCGCGTACGCCGCCTCGCGCAGCAGCTCCGGCGTGACCTGCGGGGTGTCCATGCCGATCAGCACGACGGGTCCCGGCCGCAGCCGGTGGGCGTCGATGAAGGCCGCCGCGAGCCGCTCGTCGAGCCCGGCGCCGCGCTGCGGGATCACCACGACGTCCGGCGGCAGCCAGCGGCCCGGCAGCCCGTCGAGCGCCAGGACCGGCCTGGCGGCCACCGCCGACGCGGCGCGCAGGCTGTCGCGCAACGCGGCCTCGGCCAGCGCCGCCGCCTCCTCCTGGCTGTACGGCGGCGTCAGCCGGGTCTTGACCTTCCCCGGCAGCGGCTCCTTGGCGATGATCACGATGTGCGGCTCGCGGGGGGTGTCGGAGTGGTTCAGGGTACTCATTCCTTCGCTGAGAGCCCGGCCGGGACGGGCCGCCTGGCGAGCAGCGCGACCATGACGGCCAGGGCGGACGCGGTGTAGAAGGCGGTGGCGAGGACGCCGGACCCGGCGGGGCCGTCGGCGTAGGCGATGGCGCCGGCCAGGGCCGTCCCCAGCCACTCCAGGCGGCCCGCCATCGCGGCCAGCGCGACGACGAGCAACGCGTACCAGGAGTAGCCGGGGGTGAGCAGCAGCAGGAACGCGCCGCTGACCAGCAGCGCCCCATCCCACGGCCGTTCGGGGTCCCCGTAGCGCAGGACGAGCAGGGCGACGGCGGCGAGCAGCACGATCGCCGCGTACGGCGCCCACGGGTCCGGCAGGAGCAGGCGCAGGACGGCGTAGCGGTTGCCGTCGCCGGCCGCGTCGTAGCGCTCCTCCTTGAGGTAGCCGGGCAGGTAGCCGATCACCGAGGGGCCGGAGGCCAGCACGTACGGCACGTACGACAGCGCCACCACCAGCCCGGCCGGCCCGAGCATGGTGAGGGCGCGGCGCCGGCGCAGGGGGCCCGCCAGGGAGCCCGCCAGGGCACCCGGCAGTGCGGTGACGGGCAGCAGCTTGGCCGCGACGGCGGCGCCGAGCAGCGCGCCGCGCCCGCGTACGACGCTGAAGGCGAGCACCACCAGCAGCACGCCCAGCATGTCGACGTGCGCGTTGTTGACCGCCTCCACCGGCACGGCCGGGCACCACGCCCACGCCGCGGCCCGGCGCGGCCCCGCCACCCGGTGCAGTGCGAGCAGCGCCCCCACGGCCAGCAGGAACCCCGCCACCTGCAGCGGCTTCTGCCCCGCGCCCTCCGGCGACAGCCAGTGGACGAGCAGGAAGTAGCCCTGTGCGAGCGGCGGGTAGATGGTCGGCACCGTGGGCCGGTTGATCCGCGTGCAGCCCCCGTCGGGCAGCGGATACAGCCCTTCGCAGTCCTTCGGGAACAGCCAGGGGTCGCGCAGCCCCGCCAGCGCCGGGTCGGACGGCGGATAGGCGTACGGGGAGATGCCCGCGGCCTGCACCTGGCCGTCCCAGACGTAGCGGAAGGAGTCGGTGCTGCTGCTCGGCGGCGCGGTGAGCCCGGTCGCGGCCAGCACGATCCCGCCGGCCAGGACCAGCGGGCCGAGCCGCCGCTCCGGCAGGCGCCGCGCCGCCCACAGCGCGGCTCCGAACAGCGCCCACGCGGCCAGGTACCAGCCCAGGCGGGGCGGCCCCGAGACCGTCACGACCAGGACGGCCGCCAGGGCGGCGAGCGCCGCGCCGGCGGCGAGCATGCTTCGACTCACGCGCCGCAGCCTGGCACCCCGCGGCGGCTGCCGGAACGCGTCCGCGGCTGCTGTTCCGGGTCCGTAAGAACCCTTACGAACCCCTTACGCGCCGTCGCGCCGCGGTGGCGGACGGCTAGCGTCGGCGGCGTGAGAGTCATGGTCACCGGCTCGGCCGGTTTCATCGGGCGGCACGTCGCCGGCGCCCTGGAGGACGCCGGGCACGACGTCGTCGGCCTGGACATCAGCGACGGCACGGACGTACGCGACCCGCGCGCACTCGACGAACTGCTGCCGGGCGTCGAGGTCGTGGTGCACCAGGCGGCCAAGGTGGGGCTCGGCGTGGACGTCTCCGACCTGCCCGACTACGCCTCGATCAACGTGTACGGCACGGCGGTGCTGCTCGCGGCCATGGCCAGGCACGACATCAGGCGGCTGGTGCTGGCGTCCTCGATGGTGATCTACGGCGAGGGCCGCTACGCCTGCGCCGCCCACGGTGTCGTCAGGCCGGGCCCGCGCACGGTCGGGGACCTGGAGCGGGGCCGCTTCGACCCGCCGTGCCCGCACTGCGGCGAGCCGCTGACCTGGGCGGAGGTCGGCGAGGACACCCCGGCCGACCCGCGCAACGCCTACGCCACCAGCAAGCTCGCCCAGGAGCACCTGGCCGCCAACTGGGCCAGGGAGACCGGCGGCAGCGCGGCGGCCCTGCGGTATCACAACGTCTACGGGCCGCACATGCCGCTCGACACCCCTTACGCGGGGGTTGCCGCGATCTTCCGCTCCGAGCTGCGGGCGGGGCGGGCGCCGCAGGTGTTCGAGGACGGGCGGCAGCAGCGCGACTTCGTGCACGTACGCGACGTGGCCAGGGCGAACCTGGCCGCCGTCACCGCGCCCGTCCCCGAGGGCACGCTGCGCGCCTGGAACGTCGCCTCCGGCAGCCCGCACACCGTGGGCGAGATGGCCGCCGCGCTCGCCGCCGAGCGGGGCGGGCCCGGCCCGCAGGTCAACGGCCGCTACCGGCTTGGCGACGTGCGCCACATCGTCGCCTCGCCCGCGCGGGCCGCCGACGAGCTGGGGTTCCGGGCCGAGATCGGGTTCGACGCCGGGATGAAGGAGTTCGCGCAGTCATGACCGTCGATGTGATCCTGCCCTGCCTCAACGAGGAGGCCGCGCTCGCCTGGGTGCTCGAACGCATGCCGGGCGGCTTCCGTCCGATCGTCGTGGACAACGGCTCGACCGACCGGTCCCCGCAGATCGCCGCCGAGCTGGGGGCCGAGGTGGTGCGCGAGCCCGTACGCGGCTTCGGCTCGGCCTGTCACGCCGGGCTGCTGGCCGCGTCCGCCGAGGTGGTGTGCTTCATGGACGCCGACGCCTCGCTCGACCCGGGCCAGCTGTCCCGGGTGACCGCGCCGGTCGTGGGCGGCTCGTCCGATCTCGTGCTCGGGCGGCGGGTGCCCAGCGAGGCCGGCGCCTGGCCGGCGCACGCCCGGCTGGGCAACGCGGTCCTGGCGGGCAGCCTGCGCCGGCACACCGGGGCGCCGCTGCACGACCTCGGCCCGATGCGGGCGGCCAGGCGCGAAGCGCTGCTCGCGCTCGCCCTGGCCGACCGCCGGTTCGGCTATCCGCTGGAGATGGTGCTGCGCGCGGCGGCGGCCGGGTGGCGGATCGGCGAGGTGGAGGTGGACTACCTGCCGCGCAAGGGCCGCTCCAAGGTGACCGGCACGCTGCGCGGCACGCTGACCGCCATCTCCGACATGCGCCGCGTGCTGTCCGAGGTCCGCGCCGGCTGACCCGGATCGCACGCCGGCCGCTCACCTCCGCGGCGCACGCCGGCTCAGGGGTGCGCGGGCCGGCTCAGGAGTGCGCGGGCCGGCTCAGAAGTGCGCGGGCCGGCTCAGGAGTGCGCGGGCCGGCCGGTCACGCTCTTCGGTAGAGGGCGAGCGCGACCGGGGCGAGCGCGAGCGTCAGCACGCCGGACACGGCCAGCACGAAGGCGATCCGACCGAGGTCGGGGGCGCCGTCCAGGAGGCCGCGGGCCGCTTCCACGAGCCGCGTCACCGGGTTGACCGCCACGAACCCCCGCAGCCAGCCGGGCATCGTGTCCGGCGGCGCGAACGCCGAGCTGACGAACGTCAGCGGGAACAGGATCAGCGTGGAGGCCCCCATGACGGCGGCCGGCGTGCGTACGGTGAGGCCGGCGATCAGCCACAGCCAGCTCAGCGCGAAGCAGAACGCCAGCAGCAGTGCGACGGCTCCCGCGACACCCGCGAGCCCGCCCGGCGGCCGGTAGCCGATGGCCGCCGCGACGCCCAGCACCAGCGCGGCGGCCAGCCCGTAGCGCAGGGTGTCGCCGAGCAGCGCGCCGACCAGCGGGGCGGGCCGCCAGACGGGCTGCGCGCGGAACCGGTCGAAGGCGCCCCGCCCGATGTCGGTGTTCACTGTCACCGCCGTGTACATCGTCATGAACACGACCGTCTGCGCGAGGATCCCGGGCAGCGCGTACGCCAGGTACGCCTCGGGCGAGCCGACCATGGCGCCGCCGAAGACGTACGTGAACATGAGCGTGAACAGGATCGGGAAGAGGGTCGCGTCCAGCAGCTGCTCGGGGACGTGCCTGATCTTCAGCAGGGCCCGCCAGGTGAAGGTCAGCGTGGCCGCGACGGGCCCGGCCCCGGCGCCCGGCGGCGGCGCGTCGCGGACGACGGCCGCGACCAGGCGCGCGTCCTGCTCGGCGGCACTCATCCCGCGGCTCTCAGGCCCTGCCATCCGCCGCCTCCTCCGGAACGGCTCGGTCCGCCGCCGATCACGCCGCCTCCTCGGGAACGGCCCGGTCCGCCGCTCTGCCGGTGAGGGCGAGGAAGACCTCGTCCAGGCTCGGCTGGGCGAGCGCGTACTCGCCGACGGCGTAGCCCCGCGCGGCGACGGCGGCGAGCGCGGGCGCGACGGCGTCCGGCCGCTCCACCCGCAGCGTCAGCGCGACCGGATCGGCCTCCAGCACGGGTACGGCCCCCAGCAGCCCGCCGAGCAGGCCGGCGACCGGCGCCCGGTCGGCGGGGTCGGCGACCCGCACGCGCAGCGCGCCCGACCCGGCCAGCGCCTTGAGCCGGCCGCTGGTGCCCTCGGCGATGACGCGGCCGTGGTCCACGACGGCGATGCGGCCGGCGAGCCGGTCGGCCTCCTCGAGGTACTGCGTGGTCAGCAGCACGGTGGTGCCGGCGTCGGCCAGCGCCCTGACGCTCTGCCAGACCTGGCCCCTGCCGCGCGGGTCGAGGCCGGTGGTCGGCTCGTCGAGCAGCAGCAGGCCGGGCCGGACGACGAGGGAGGCGGCGATGTCGAGGCGGCGACGCATCCCGCCGGAGTACGTCTTGACCTCCTTCCTGGCCGCCGCGCCCAGGTCGAAGGCGTCCAGCAGGCCGGCGGCGCGGCTCCTCGCCGCCCTGCCCCGGTGGCCGCGCAGGCGGGCGAGCAGGGTGAGGTTCTCCAGCCCCGTCAGGTCCTCGTCGAGGGAGGCGAACTGGCCGGTGAGCGCGAGCCGCTCCCTGACTCTGGCCGCCTCGGTGACGACGTCGTGGCCGAGCACGCGGGCGGTGCCGCCGTCGGGCCTGATGAGCGTCGCGATCATCTTGATCGTGGTCGTCTTGCCCGCGCCGTTCGGGCCGAGCACCGCGTACACGCTCGCCGCCGGCACCTCCAGGTCGATGCCGTCCACCGCCCGGTGCGCGCCGAATCTCTTGACCAGGCCCCTGGCCTGGATCGCCGGTGATGTCATGACGGCAGCGTGGCCGGGCGGCGGTGCGGCCGTCTTGCACGAATGTTCAGGCGGTGGTGTAGGCGGTGCCGTCGACCGACCAGAGCGGGTCGGCGGCGATCGCGCCGGGGGTGCGGCCGGTGCAGGCGAGCACGTCGCGGTGCAGGTGGGACTGGTCGGTGTAACCCAGCTCGGCGGCCACCTCGGCGACGCCGCGCGCGGTGGCGAGCCCGCGCAGCGCCCGGTCGAAGCGGACGATCATCGCCGCCCGCTTCGGCGGCACGCCGATCTGCGCCTTGAACCGGCTCCAGAACCGGGTGCGGCTCCACCCGTAGCGGGCGGGCAGCGCGCCGATCGGCACCTGCCCGTGACCGGCCTTGATGCGCCGCCAGGCGTCGGCCACCTCGGGGTCGAGGCGGGCCGTCGTCCGGTCGCGCCGGGCGAGCGCCGCGCCGACCAGCGCGAAGCGTTCGTCCCACGAGCGGGTCTCGATGAGCCGCGCCCGCAGCAGGGCCGCCTCGGGGCCCCACACGTCGGCGAGGTCGAGCGGCGCGCCGTTGAGCTCGGCGGGCAGCACCCCGAGCAGGGCGGGCGCGACCGCGAGGTCCACCTGCAGCTCGACGCAGTCGACGCCGCGCCCGGCGATGCGGGCAGGCGCGGGCGCCAGGCCGGTGACGATGCCGCCCTCGACCCTGCCGGCCAGGGGTTCGAGGCTGCCGTCGGTGCAGTCGATGACGATCGCGACGGCGGGACCCGGCGGTACGCGCTCCTCGAACGTCCCGCCGGCCAGGTCACGGAAGCCCGCCATCAGGACACCGGGGATCTCGCGGGCCGGGCCGGCCACCTCCCAGGTGCCGTGTCGGCGGACGCCGGGTGCTGCCATGAGTCGAGCCTACGTCCGCGCGGACGGGGTTCAGCGGCTGAAGAACTCCCAGGTGCGGGCCTGCTCCTCCGGGGTGCCGATCGGGATGACCGTCAGGTCGGTGGCTCCGGCCGACGCGAACCTCTCGATGCCCTTCTCCACGTCGCTCTCGTCCCCGCCGATGAGCAGCTCGTGCACACCCGACAGGCCCTGCCGGTCGAGCACGGCGCGGTAGGCGGCGAAGTCGCCGGTGAAGCCCATCTGCGCCTGGAGCTCGCCGCGCACCCGGTCGGGGTCGGAGGTGACGCAGACCATGGCGGAGGCGACCACGCGCGGCGCGGGCCGGCCGGCCGCCTCGGCGGCGGCGGTGATGCGGGGCACGATGTAGTCGCCGATGAGCGGGGCGCCCACCCAGGTGAGGATCGTGCCGTCCGCCAGCTCGCCGGCGACGCGCAGCATCACGGGGCCGAGCGCGGAGATCAGCACGGGCGGGGGCTCGGCGCCGGGCGCGGGGATCTGGCCGGCGACCGACAGCGTCTCGCCCTGGAAGTCGACGGGCTCGCCGCGCAGCAGCGGGCGCAGGGCGGTGAGGTATTCGCGGACGTGGACGGCCGGGCGCTCGTACGGCACCCCGTACATGGCCTCCACGAGATGCTTGTGGCTCGGGCCCAGGCCGAGGGTGAAGGTGCCGCCGCTGATGGCGTTCGCGGCGAGGGCCTGCTCGGCCATCGCGTACGGGTGCCTGGCGTAGGTGATGGCCACGCTGGTGCCCACCTCCATGCCGGGGTTCAGCCGGCCGGCCAGGCCCGCCACGCTGATCGCGTCGAGCGAGGCATATTGGTTGAAGAAGGCGCTCTCGAACCCAGCCGTGCGGGCGGCGCCCACCTGCTCCAGCAGGGTGTCCAGGTCCGCGCCGCCGGTCGCCAGGGCGATGCCCAGTTTCATGTTGGCGTTCCTAACGTGAAGGGGAGATTCCGGTTCCGCTCTTGCACGGTACACTAACCTGAATCCAGGATTCACGTTGAGAGGATGAACCGGATGATGCGGGCCGATGCGCGGCGCAACCGCGAGCGCATCCTGATGACGGCGCTCGAACTGTTCACCGAGCGCGGGCCCGGCGTCTCGATGGAGGAGATCGCCCAGACCGCCGGCCTGGGCGTCGGCACCCTCTACCGCCACTTCCCCGACCGCCGGGCCATGGTGGAGGAGCTGGCGGAGATCACGCTGGAGGGACTGCGGGCACACATCCATGGCCGGCTGGAGGAACAGCCGGAGACGTACTGGGCGCTGCTGCTCGACGTGATGAACTACTGCGCCTGGCAGCCGCTGACGCTGATCGCGTCGCTCGCCGGGTCGGCGCCGGTGCCGCCGTCCTGCGCGAAGCTCTGGGACGAGGTGAGCGAGCTGCTGGCGCAGATCGCCGGGCGGGCGCAGCAGGAGGGCTCGGTGCGCCGCGACCTCACCCCCGAGCAGGCCGTGGAAGTGCTGTACGCCACCGTCTGCCGCCCCGCCTCGCGCCTCGACGACCCGCTCACCACGGTCGTCCTCGACGGCCTGCGGGCCACGGCCCCCCAGGAGCCGTAGCCGCCCACCGGCCGGAGGCCCGCACGATGCCGCCGGCGGAGCGGCGCCCGGCTCCGCACGAGCCGGGCCGCTCGCGGGGCGATCAGCCGGCCGCGCGCCGGACGAGCTCGGCGATCCGCTCCTCGGTGCCGGCGTCGAGCCCCGTCAGCGCGTAGGCCGAGGGCCACATGACGCCGTCGTCGAGGCTCGCGGCGTCGTTGAAGCCGAGGGTCGAGTAGCGGGTCGTGAACTTCGACGAGGGCTGGAAGAAGCAGACGACCTTGCCGTCCCTGGCGTAGGCGGGCTGGCCGTACCAGAGCTTGGAGGTCAGGTGCGGCGCGTTCTCCTTGACGATGGCGTGGATGCGCTCGGCCAGCTCCCTGTCGCCCTCGGGGAACTCGGCGATCTTGGCGAGCACGTCCGCCTCGCCGTCGGCCTTGGCCTTGGAGCCGCGCCGCGCCGTCTTCTTCAGCTCCTGCGCGTGCTCCTTCATCGCGGCGCGCTCTTCCTCGGTGAAGCCTTCGTAGCCCGTGGTGCTCTTGGTGGCCATGACAATGGGTCCTTTCTGAACAGATATGACAAGTGAGGGACAGTATGGAGGTTCAGCCCCACGCGCCCGCGATCTGGCGGGTGCTCGCGTTGAGCCGGTTGAACAGGTTGGTGACGCCGACCATGAGGATGATCGCGGCGAGCTGCTGCTCGTCGAAGTAGGTGGCGGCGCGGTCCCAGACCTCGTCGCTCACCGCGTCGGCCCGGTCGGCCAGCCGCGTGGCGGCCTCGGCCAGTGCGAGCGCGGCCCGCTCCTCGTCGGTGAAGTACGGCGCCTCCCGCCAGGCGGCGACCGTGGCGAGCCGCTCCTCGTCCACCCCGGCCTTGCGGGCGGTCTTCACACCGGCGTCGACGCAGGCGCTGCACCCGTTGATCTGGCTGGCCCGCAGGTGCACCAGCTCCAGCGTGGTCGCGTCGACGCCGCCGGAGTGCACGGCCTTGAACAGCGCCTGGATGCCGTCGGTCGCGCCGGGGAGGACGAAGGCGGGGTTCTTCATTCGGGGCTGCATGGTGGTTCCTTTCCGGTTGCCGGCCCTGTCGGCCGGGGCGATGACTCCATCACAGCCGTACCGGCGTCCCGGCACGATGCCCGTGGGACAGCGTGGGACAGCGGCGACGGCGTTGGCCTGCGGAGATCCGTTCCGCTAGATTTGCCGCGCGATGGGACAGAAAGGCGGGCATACGGTGCATCAGCGGACGGCGGCGGACCCCAGGGACGAGCTGGCCGCCCGGCTGCGGCTCATCCAGGAGCTGTCCAAGCGAGGCGTGCGCGCGCTCGCCCGCGACAGCGGCCTCAGCTCCTCTTCGCTGTCGCGCTACCTCGCCGGCCAGTCGGTGCCGCCGTGGCCCGCCGTGGTGGAGCTGTGCCGGCTGGTCAAGCGCGACCCCCGCCAGCTCCGCCCGCTGTGGGAACGCGCCACCAGCCCGCTGCCCGCCCCGCCGAAGGCCACCCGCCAGGTGCAGCCGCCCGCACCGCCCGCCGGGGCCCCGCAGGCGCCGCGCAACGACCTGCCGCGCGACGTGCCCGACTTCACCGGGCGGCAGGAGCAGCTGGCCGCCGTGCTCGCCGCCGTGGACGCCGGCCGGGTGGTCTCCATCGACGGCATGGCGGGCGTCGGCAAGACCTGCCTCGCGGTGCACGCCGCGCACCGGCTCGCCGCCGACTATCCGGACGCGCAGCTCTACATCGACCTGCACGGCTTCACCGAAGGACGCGAGCCGCTCGGCCCCGACCCCGCGCTGCGCACGCTGCTCTCCGCGCTCGGCGTCGCCTCGGAGAAGATCCCGCAGGAGGGCGGCATCGAGCCGCTGGCCGCCTGCTGGCGGGCCGAGCTGGCCGGGCTGCGCGCGGTCGTGGTGCTCGACAACGCCGCCGACGCCGAGCAGGTACGCCCGCTGCTGCCGGGCGCCGGCCCGTCCGTCGCGCTGGTCACCAGCCGCAACCGGCTGCTGGGCCTGGAGGAGGTGCCGCCGGTCTCGCTCGGCGTGCTGACCCCTGAGGAGAGCGCCGAACTGCTCGCCCGCGCCAGCGGCGACCCGGCGGGCCCCGACGGGCGGCTGGCGCGCGACCCCGAGGCGGCGGCCGAGGTGCTGCGCATGTGCGGGCACCTGCCGCTGGCGCTGCGGCTGGCCGGCGCGCGGCTGCGGCATCGTCCCGGGTGGACGGTGGGGGTGCTGGCCGAGCGCCTGGCGGAGGGCGGCAGCGAGTTCGACACCGCGCTCGCGATGTCCGTACGCCAGCTCGACCGGGCGCAGCGCCGGCTGTTCCGGCTGCTCGGCCTGCTGTCCGGGTCGTCCTTCGACGAGTACGTGGCCGCCGCGCTGTCCGGCTTCCCGCTGCGCGAGGCCCGCACGATGCTGGAGGACCTGCTGGACGCCCACCTCGTCCAGCAGCCCGCGGCAGGCCGCTACACCCTGCACGACCTGGTGCACCAGCACGCGCGAAGGGCCTGCGAGGAGCAGGACTCCCCCGCCGACCGGCAGCAGGCGCTGCGCCGGCTGCTCGACTACTACGTGCACGCGGCCGCCGCCGCCGACGCGGCCATGCCGTACGCCTCCGGCAGCCGCCCCGCCACGGCGGGCCCGCCCCCGGCCGCGCTGCCCCGCTTCACCGGCAAGCACGCCGCGCTCGCCTGGTTCACCGCCGAGTACCCCAGCCTGATGGGCGCCTTCGAGCTGGCGATCACCACCGGCGCCGACGCCCACGCCTGCGAGCTGCCGCGCTTCATGCGCGCGTTCTTCGCCCGCCGCTGCGGCACGACCCATCTCAACCTGCTGTTCGAGCGGGCGGTGCCGGCCGCCGAGCGGCTGGGCGATCCGTGGCAGCTCGCCGAGGCCCACAGCGACCTGGGCTTCGCCCGCTACAACGCGGGCCGGATGGCGGAGGCGGCGGCCGCGTACGAGGCGGCGGCGCCCCTGGTGGCCCGGGCGGGCGACCTGCGCTCCCAGGCCGACCTGCTCATGCGCCGCGGCTACCTGAGCTGGGAGGACGGCAGGGGCGACCCGCCGCTGACGCTGTTCGGGCAGGCCCGCGAGCTGTACGAGCGGGCCGGCTGCGCGGAGGGCGCGGCGCACGCGACCGCGTACGAGGCGTGGGCGATGCTCCAGCTCGGCCACCGCGCGGAGGCCGCCAGGCGGGCCCGCGAGGTGCTGGCGGTCGCCTACGACGACCCCGCCTGGCCGGCCGGGCTGACCGCGCTCATCACGCTCGGCATGGCCCTGGCCGACGAGCGGCCCGACGAGGCCGCCGAGCACCTGCGCCGCGCGCTCGACCTGGCCCGTGGCGACGGTCACCGGCACAACGAGGCGTGGTGCCTCAACTGCCTGGGCGTCGCGCTGCGCCGCATGGGACGCCACGAGGAGGCGCTGGCCAGCCACCGGCAGGCGTTCGCGCTGCTGGACGAGCTGTTCGAGGAGCAGTGGAAGGTGCACTTCCTCGACGGGTACGGCGAGACCTGCCGGCAGGCCGGGCTGCCCGGCGAGGCGCTGCGGCTGCACCGCCAGGCGCTCGACCTGGCCGCGCGGATGGGCCACCGGCACAAGGAGGCGCTGGCCCACGAGGGCCTCGCGGCGGTGCTGGCCGACAGCGACCCGGCCGCCGCGGCCGAGCATCGCGCGGCGGGTGAGGCGATCAGGCAGGACCTCGAACTCGGCGCCTGAGTCACCCCGGGGACGCTGTACCGTACGGAAGCCGCGACTTAGGGTAAAGGGCGGCCCTGCCGGTAACGACCGCGTAGCGAGGGAGCGTCATGACCGCGCCTGTCAACACGCCCGACATCCTCTCCCCGGAGTTCATGGCCGACCCGTACTCCGCCTACCGCGTCCTGCGGAACGAGGCGCCACTGCTGTGGCACGAAGGGATGCAGAGCTACATCATCTCGAGGTACGAGGACGTCGAGCGTGCCTTCAAGGACGAGGTGTTCACCACCGCCAACTACGACTGGCAGCTGGAGCCCGTACACGGGCGCACGTTCCTGCAGATGAGCGGCCGCGAGCACGCGGTGCGCCGGGCGCTGGTGGTGCCCGCGTTCCGCGGCGCCGAGCTGCGCCGCACGTTCCTGCCGGTCATCGAGCGCAACGCGCGCGAGCTCATCGACGGCTTCCGGCACGCGGGCGAGGCGGACCTGGTGGCGCAGTTCGCCACCCGTTTCCCCGTCAACGTCATCGTCGACATGCTCGGCCTCGACAAGGCCGACCACGACCGCTTCCACGCCTGGTACACCTCGATCATCGCCTTCCTCGGCAACCTCAGCCAGGACCCTGGCGTCACCGAGCGGGGGCTGCGCACCCGTGCGGAGTTCGCCGCGTACATGATCCCCATCGTCCGGCAGCGGCGCTCCCGGCTGGGCGACGACCTGCTGTCCACGCTGTGCCGGGCGGAGATCGACGGCACCAGGATGAGCGACGAGGACATCAAGGCGTTCTGCAGCCTGCTGCTGACCGCCGGCGGCGAGACCACCGACAAGGGCATCGCCAGCCTGTTCGCGCAGTTGCTGCGCCACCCCGACCAGCTCGAGGCGGTGCGGCGCGACCGGAGCCTGATCGCGCGGGCGTTCGCCGAGACGCTGCGTCACTCGCCGCCGGTCCACATGATCATGCGGCAGCCGGCCCAGGACGTGAAGCTGAGCGGCGGGGTGGTGCCCGCGGGCAGCACGGTGACGTGCCTGATCGGCGCCGCCAACCGGGACGAGGAGCACTACGCCGACCCCGACGCGTTCGATATCTTCCGCCGCGAGCTGGACGAGTCGACCGCGTTCTCGGCCGCCGCCACCCACCTGGCCTTCGCCTTAGGCAGGCACTTCTGCGTGGGCGCGCTGCTGGCCAAGACCGAGGTCGAGGTGGCGGCGAACCAGCTCCTCGACGCCATGCCCGGTCTGCGGCTCGCCGGCGACTCCGAGCCCGGCGAGCAGGGCGTCTTCACCCGCGGCCCGGCCTCCCTGCGGGTCCGCTTCACCCCCGCCGCCTGACGGGAGCGGCGCCGGGCGGTGTCATGCGCCGCGCCGCCCGGCCACCGCCGGCACCAGCGGCAACGTCGGCGTGAACACCACCGGCAGCCCGAACAGCCCGCGCATCCACAGCGACGGCCGCCACCGCAGGTCCTTGGCCGCCACCGCCAGCGTCACGTCGGGCAGCCGGTCCAGCAGCACCTCCACGGCCGTCCGCGCGATGATCTCGGCCAGCTCCGGCGCCGGGAACGGGCAGCCGTGCTCGCCGTGCCCGAACGACATGTGCGCCCGGTTGGTGCTGGAGTCGCTGTGGGTGCCCGGCTGCACGTTCGGGTCGGTGTTGGCCGCCGAGAAGCCCAGCACCAGCAGGTCGCCCTTGCGGATGCGGCGCCCGCCGAGGTTGCAGTCCTGCACCGCCCAGCGGCCGATGAAGTTCTGGGTGGGGGTGTCCTTCCACAGCACCTCGTTGAGCGCCTGCGCGGCGCTGCTGCGCCCGCCCTGCAGCGTGACCGAGAACTCGTCGTCGACCAGCATCAGGCGCAGCGTGTTGCCGATCCAGTTGCTGGTGGGCGCCTGCGCGGCGGCCATCACCACGAGCAGGTCGATGACGATCTCGTCGTCCGACAGCCGGGCCGGGTGGGCGAGCAGCGCCGACGGCACGTCGGGGCCTGGACGGGCGTGCTTGTCGGCGACGAGCTGCGCCATCCTGGCGTGCAGGCGCTGGTGGGCGGTGACCGCGTTGTCGCCGACGTCGAGGGAGTCGAAGACGTCCTGCACGAGCGCGGGGATGTCGCCGTCGGGCAGGCCGTACAGGCGGGCCACGATGCGGGCGGGGATCTGGTAGGCGTACTGGGTGATCAGGTCGGCGCGGCCGTCGCCGGCGAAGGCGTCGATCAGCCGGTCGGCGACCTGCTCGCAGGTGGCGATCAGGTCGATGCGGTTGACCGCGTCGAGCGCGTCGCCGATGGCGCCGGCCCGCCGCTGGTGCTCGCCGCCCTCGGCGTACATGACCGAGGGGGTCCAGCCGACGTACGGCATCAGCGGCCAGTCGGCGGGCAGCCGGTCGTAGATGTTCCAGCGGCGGCAGTCGCGGCCGAACCACTGCGGGTTGGCCGTGATGTGGTGCACCTCCCGGTAGCCCAGCACGAACCAGGCCGGCAGGTCGCCGTCGAGCAGCACCGGCACGACGCTGCCCTGTCGGCGCAGCTGCTGGTAGAGCGTGCCGGGGTCCTCGGCGATGGCCGGCCCGTACAGCCGCACGGCGCCGGCGTGCTCGGGGTAGCCGGCGGCGAGCACCGGGTCGGCGATGGGGCCGGTGGACGGGTGATGCTCGGGCGGGGAGAGGTCGGTCACGGCGTGCTCTTTCTCGGCGATGGGGCATGCAGGCACAGCAGGTGCCGGACGAGGGTGATCAGGACGTTCTTGCACGATTCGCGGTCGCGGGCGTCGCAGTCGAGCAGCGGCACCTCGGCGGGCAGCGTCAGCGCGTCGCGGATGCGGTCGAGCCCCGGGCCCGGCCCGAACCGGTTGACGGCCACCACGAACGGCGCGCGGTGGGCTTCGAGCCGGTCGATGGAGTACCACGAGTCCTCCAGCCGGCGGGTGTCGGCCAGCACGACCGCGCCCAGGCTGCCGCTGAACAGCTGGTCCCACAGGAACCAGAACCGCTGCTGGCCGGGCGCGCCGAACAGGTAGAGCACCCGGTGCGCGTCGAGCGTGATGCGGCCGAAGTCGAAGGCCACCGTGGTGGAGCGCTTGCCGGTGACCCGGCTGACGTCGTCGATGCCGGCCGCGGCCTGCGTCATGATCTCCTCGGTGCTGAGCGGCCTGATCTCGCTCACGGCGCCCACCATGGTGGTCTTGCCCACGCCGAACCCGCCGACGATCACGATCTTGAACGCGTCGGTCGCGGTGGCCGGCAGCGACGTGCCCGGCTCGTCAAAGGTTGCGGAGTCCAATGAGCACCTGCTCCAGGGTTGCGATGTCGGGGACCGAGGCCCGCGCCGCGACCGGGTGACGGGCGGTGATCCGGCCGCTGTCCAGCAGGTCGCACAGCAGGATCTTCACCACGCTGACCGGCAGGGCGAGCCGGGCGGAGATCTCCACCACGGCCACCGGCCGCCGGGCCATGCGCAGGATCCGTACGTGCTCCGACTGCATCCCGGGCCGGGGATCGCCTTCGGCGACGATGAGGGTGACCGTGTCGAACGCGTCGCTGCCCGCGTGCGCGCGGCCCCCGGTGATGGTGTAGAGCCGGTCGGGGACCTCCTTGTCCAGCGCGCGCCCGCGCCCGGCGGCTGCGCCCGGTGCGCGGCGCTGCCGCGGGACGGGGGCGTCGGGCCCCGGCTCCCCCGGCCGGTACGGGCCAGGACCGTCGGGGCCGGGCGGGCGGCGTTCGGTCATGCGTGGCCGCCCTTGTGCGCGGGCTCGCGCGGCGGCGCGGTGAGCAGCCGGCCGATCTGCTCGACCACCTCGTTCATGTTGTGCGCCACGACGCCGACGTCGGCGTCGTCGCTCGCCACCACGGCGAGGTGCGCCCCCTCACCGGCCGGCACGACCACGAGCATGCCGCCGCCGAACTCCAGCAGCGCCTGCCCGAACCCGCTGCGGTCGCCGAACTCGCCCGAGGCGGCCAGCCCGAGGCTCTGGATGCCGGCGGCGATGGCGGCGAGCTGGTCGGCCTGGTCGGGATGGAGGCCGGGCGCGCCGGACATCGCCAGCCCGTCGCGCGACAGCACCAGCACGTGCCTGATCCCTGGGGTGTTGTCGCGCAGGTCGCCCAGGAACCAGCCGAGGTCGTGCTCGGCGGCACTCAAGGAATCTCTGGAGCTCATTGGTACGGCGGGGCTCGCGGGCGGGCCCCTTGCCTCCCATCGGTGATCGCGGCTGCGGGGAAGAGGTGAGGGTGGTGTGCCCGGGACGGCGGGTCGTCACGTGAGGTCGTCGTCCGCCGGGGACGTCCGCTGCCTGCGGAAGGCGGCCAGCCGGTCGGCGGCGGCCTGCGGGTCGCGCATCCGCGCCGGCGGCTGGGCGGGCAGCGGCTGCGCGGTGGCGAGGGTGCCGCCGCGCGGCCTCTTCGGCAGGTACGCGTCCGGCCCCTCGCCGGGCGGCGGCGCGGCGTGCCGGGCGGGCACGGGCTCCTCGGCGCGCGGGTCGAGGCGGCCCGGCGCGTCGTCGTCGACCGGCGGGTAGACGACGAGCTGGCGGGCGATGAGGACCACCACGCCGATGCCGCCCCTGGCCGACGGGCGGAAGCTGACCGTCAGCCCGTACTTGCCGGCCAGGCGGCCCACCACGGCGAGGCCGAGCCGGGTGCCCGACAGCGTGGTCAGGTCGAGGGGGCGGCTGATCAGGCTCTCGGCCAGGCGGCGCTCGCGGGTGCGCATGCCGAGGCCGCTGTCCTCGATGGTGACGACCACGCCGGCGTCCTCCTCCTCGACGTACACGTGCACGGCGGTGCCGGGCGGCGAGAACTTGGCGGCGTTGTCGATCAGCTCGGCGAGCGCGTGGATGACGCCCTCGGCGGCGTAGCCGACGACGGCGGCGGTGCTGGTGGAGTGGAGCTGGACGCGGCGGAAGGCGCCGATGCGGCCGGCCGCGCCACGCAGCACGCTCTCCATGGAGATGGGCTTGGTCCAGCGGCGCCCGGAACGGCCGCCGCTCAGCAGCGCGATGTTGTCGGCCAGGCGGCCCATCTGGGAGATGCGGTGGTCCATCTCCAGCAGGTGGGCGAAGACGGCCTCGTGCTCGCCGTACTCGTCCTCCAGCTCGCGCAGCCGGCCCAGCAGGCCGGTCACCTGCGCCTGGATGCGGGCGGCGGCCTCGGCGCAGGACGCCATGGCGGCGGCGCCCTGGCGGTTGCCGTCCTCCAGCTCGCGGGCGATCTCCTCCCACAGCCGCTGCACGGCCTTCTGGCTGGGCTGCAGCTCGTCGGGCAGCGCCGGCTCGCCCACGCCCTTGCCCGCGTGCAGCCGGGCGAGCAGGGCGGGCAGTTGCTCGTCCGCCAGCCTGCCCAGCTCGGCCTCCATGGCCGTGCACGCGGCCACGGCGGCGGCCCGCCGCTGCCGCTCCCCCTCCACGGTCTGCGCCAGCGACTGCACCAGCGCCTGGGTGGCCGGGTGGGACGGCTGGCCCATCTCGGCGAGCACGCCTGGCACGGTGGCGCCGTTCCTGATGCGGTGGCCGAGCGCGGGCAGGATCTCGTGCGTCAGGCGTTTCAGCTCCTCCTGCAGCAGGCTCGTGGCGGCGTCGGTACGGCGCAGCCGGTCGCGCGACTCGCGGGCGGTCGTCGAGCAATAGGCGGCGACCGCGACGGCGATCGAGAACAGCGCGACGGCGCCGCCGCTGCCCACTCCCACGAGCGTCTTGCCTTCCGCGGGGATCCTGGTGACGAGCCAGCCGCAGGCGGTGCTGGAAATGAGCGCCGCCGCGAGAAAGTACAGCAGGGCCCGCCCCATGGGCGAGGTCTGGAACCGCGGGCGTTTGGAGGCGTGTACTGACATCAATCAGGTCCTCGTGGGGTGTTGACGGCCAGGCACCGCAGGCGCATCGACCTGCCGATGCGGGGGACGGCAAGCCTTTTCCGGGATGTGCCGCGCGGTACTGTCCGCACGGGATCAGGTACAAACCGTAGCATCCCTGCAAATGGCGTGGACCCCTTAACGGCATTTCTTCAACGCCGATCCCAGGGAATGCGTCATCGTCGAATGTCATTCACATTCCTCGCCATTCCGTACGCCCTTCTGCGGCGTTTATGAATTTCTTTCGCCTTCCTCGCGAAGAGCTCTCGGAGGATCGCCATTCCGGATATTCCGGGCATTTCTCCCAAGATCCTTCACTTCTTGGCGAAAATCTTGTCAATAAGCGGGCGTGGCTGGTGTGAGGCTTGGTGCTTCAGGGAACAACACCGTGCGGCGCCGCCCCTCTGCTCACGCACGGGAAGGGGGCGGCGCCAAACCCGTCCCTACGCCGGGACATCCGCACGCCGCGCCCCGCACGCCGCGGCGTCGCGCCTGGCGCTGGCCAATAGCGCGCGGGCCGCCCGCACCGCGCAACCTGCGCCCACGCCATCGCGATCAACGCCTTGCACCTCTTGCATCCCTTGCGCCCCTCGCGCCCTGCACCCCGACGCCCGCCTCCGCCGCCCGCTCCAGCGCGGCACTACGGCCGCCCACCCGCTCCCACCTGGCCGAGTCGTGACAGAGACCCAGTCGTGACCTTTTCGTTACCAATTTCGGGTGATTGGCGGAGATTTGCGGGCATCCTTGATCTCGAAGTCCAGCAGAGGGCTTCGTCACACGCGAACTAAGCGTGCCTCTGCCTGGGCTTTTTGTGTTCTCAGGCGAGGCCGCCGCACCTTCTGGAGCAGCAGATGCCCGTCCTGAACCCCGCACTCGAGCAGTTCACCGCCGAAGAGCTCCTCCTCGAGCTGGCCGACCCCCAGATCTCCGAACTGCACGCCGTCCGCATCCGCGAGCGCCTGGTGGAGATGCACGAGGGACTGGTCAACGAGGTCACCCGCCGCTACCGCTACCGCGGTGAGCCGATGGAGGACCTGCGCCAGGCCGCGTACGTGGGCCTGATGAAGGCCGTCAACGGTTACGACCCCGAGCTCGGCCACGAGTTCAGGGGCTACGCCATGATCACGATGATGGGCGAGGTCAAGCGCCACTTCCGCGACCGTACGTGGGCGATCAGGGTGCCGCGCGTCTACCAGGAGCGGCGCATCGAGCTCAACAAGGCGACCGCCGAGCTGACCCAGACCCTCGGCCACTCCCCGACCGTGGCCGACCTGGCCGCGAAGATGGGCATCTCGGAGGAGGACGTCCTGCTCGCCCTGGAGGCCTCCACCGCGTACAGCACGCTCTCGCTGGACGCCCCCGTCAACAGCGGCGACGACGACGCGGCCGAGCTGAGCGACTTCCTGCCCGCGCAGGACGAGTCGCTCAACACCCTGCTCGACAAGCACGCGGTCAAGCCGCTCATCGACGCCCTGCCGGCCCGCGAGAAGAACATCCTGCTCATGCGCTTCTACGGCAACATGACGCAGTCGGAGATCGCCAAGGAGTTCGGCATCTCCCAGATGCACGTCTCCCGCATCCTGCGGGCCGTGCTGACCCAGCTGCGCACGGCCCTGTCGGAGTGAGGGCCGCAGGCGTCCAGAAGTCCGGCGTCCAGAAGTCAGAAGGCGAAGCCGCCAGGGCGGCCGTTGCGGTCGGCGATCAGCCCCGCCACGGTCGCCAGGGCGATCTCGGGAGGGGTGCGCGAGCCGATGTTGAGCCCGATCGGCCTGTGCACCCTGGCGATCTCCTCCGGCGCCACGCCCAGCTCGGTCAGCGCCCGTACGTGCGGGCCCTCGTGGCGCGGGCTGCCCATGATCCCGATCCACCGGGCCGGGGACTTGAGCAGGTCGCGCAGCACGGGCCCGATCTCGTCGCGGTGGTGGTCGGTGAGCACGACGTCGCAGGTGGCGTCGATGACGTCGTCCAGCCGGGCGACCGCGGGACGGTCGCCGGGATGCCGCCCCGGGTCGGGCTCGAAGAGCACCGTACGGAAGCCCAGCTCGTCCCCGAACCGCAGCAGATGCCCGGCCACGGGGGAGGCGAAGACGGCGACCAGCGTCCGGCCGGTCTCCTCAGCGGGGCCGGCGCCGTGGGCGACGTCGCAGGCCGGGTCCTCGTCGTGGATGTGCGTCATACCGGCAGTCTGACACGAGGCCCGCGGCCAGGGGAGGCCGCTCAGCCCGGGGTGTCGCCTCCGGATGGGTGCACGCGTTCCAGGCGGGTCCAGCCGGTCCAGCCGCGCCGTTTGAGCAGCTCGATCAGCCGGCGGGCAGGCGGCGCCGCGTCGAAGGCCAGCGTGTCCATCAGGTGGACGAGCTGCGGTTCGAGCCCGCCCTCGCCGAGATGCTCGGCTCCCTGCTCGTCGGCCAGCTCGGCGATGAACCCGGCCAGCTCGTCGGCCACCGCGACCAGCCGGGGGTCGTCGCCGGTGTGATCGAGCGCCCGGCCCAGCGCGAGGTAGAAGCCGATGAGCCGGGGATCGGCGAGCTGCTCGTGCTTGCGCGCCGTCCACCGCTCGACCCGTTCCGGTGAGTGCGCGGCCAGCAGGATCCAGCCGTCGCGCTCGACCCGCACGATCCGCTCGTCCACGCCGAGCCCCCGCAACCGGTCGAGGACGGCCACCACGCCGGCCGGCAGCGCCAGGCTGTCGCCCGCCGCCAGCCGGGCGATCCGCTCGCGGTGCCGCTGCCGCTGCCTGATCTCGGCGCGCAGCCGCCGGTCGATGTCGGCGACCGCCGCGGCGAACTCCTCGTCGCCGGCCCGCAGCAGCTCGCGTACGCGGGCCAGCGGCACCCCCGCCTCGGCCAGCGTCCTGATCCTGATCAGCTCGACCACGGCGGCGGCGTCGTACCTGCGGTAGCCGGAGCGGTCGCGGCGCGGCTCAGGCAGCAGGCCCTTGGCGTGGTAGTGGCGCACGGCCCGCACGGTCACCCCCGCGTACGAGGCCAGCTCACCGATGGTCAGCATCCGGCCAGTCTCCCATCACCCGGCTTTGCGGGCCGCCCGCATGCCGGTGTAGACGTACGGGGTGCCGTCGGGCAGCGTGCCGAACACCAGCGGCAGCCACGGCACGGCGACCGGCCCGAGCCCCGGCATGGCGAGCACGGTGTCCGACACCGCCACCAGGTCGGCCTCGATCGGCGCGGCGAAGCCGGCGTTGCCGCCGGTGAGCTGCCAGCGCACGCGCGGCCGTCCGTCCCGCTCGGTGATCGTGATGCGCACCCCGGCCCGCTCGTACGTGCCGGTCAGCGGCCCCACCTCGATCTCGGCCGGGTTCGGGCCTGGCGCGAACAGGCCGGGCATCCGCACCCCCGCCAGCTCGCCGAGCAGCTCCTGGAACAGGCCGGCGAACAGCTCGCCCGCCCGGCCCCCGTTCGTCAGCAGCGCGGCGGCGACCCCGCTGCCGGGCACCACCCGCAGGTAGGAGAACTGGCCGAGCGCCGCGCCGTCGTGGCCGAAGCCGGTGACACCGTCCCAGTCGTACAGCGCCCACCCGTGCCCCCAGGCGTCGGCCATGAACGACCACGTGTCCAGGCACTCGACGGCCCGGCTGCGCATGAGGGCGGCGGATCCGGCCGACACCACGGGCGTACCGCCGTCGAGGTGGGCCCGCGCGAACCGCACGAGGTCGCCGGCGGTGGCGAGGACGCGCCCCGACGGCCCCGCCGAGCGGGGCAGCAGGTCCCACACCGGCGCGGGCTCCGGCCAGGCGCCCGGCTCGCCGAGATGGCTCATCGCGGTACGGAAGCGCAGCGCCTCCTCCGGCAGCGTCATCGTGTGCGCCAGGCCGAGCGGCTCCAGCACCCGCTCGCGCAGGGCCGCGTCCCAGGTCTGGCCGGTGAGCACCTCGACGACGCGGCCGAGGAGGGCGTACCCGGTGCTGCTGTAGGAGATGACGGTGCCGGGCGGGCAGTCCTGGCCCGCGTCCGCGCAGGCCGCCACGTAACGGGCGAGGCAGTCGTCGCCGCGGCCGGTGTCGAGCGTGAAGTCGCCGGCGATGCCGCTGGTGTGGGTGAGCAACTGCCCGATCGTCACGCCGCGCGTGACGTCAGGGTCGGCGACGGCGAAGCCGGGCAGCACGTCGGCCACCCTCGTGTCCAGGCTCAGCAGCCCGGCGTCGGCGAGCTGCAGCACCAGCGTCGCGGTGTAGACCTTGGCGATGGAGCCGGCCTGGAACACCGAGTCGGCGGTCGCCGCCACGCCGGTCCCCCGGTGCAGCACGCCGCTCGCCAGCTCATGCAGCTCGCCGCCGGCCAGCACGGCGAGCGTCGCGCCCGGCACGTGGTGGCGGGCGCGCAGCGTGTCGAGCCGGTCCTGCCAGTACGCGTGATCGAATCCCATGGCGTCCCCCTGATCGTGGTCGTGGTGGCGACCATGGTGCAGGGTTGACGCAGGGTCAGGGTCAACCCTCGGCTTCGCTCAGGTCGTGGTCCACGAGGATGTCGATGAGCAGGCGGACGGGCAGGCCGGCCTCGGTCGGATAGCGGAAGTGCTGCTCCAGGTTGAGCCGGTAGTGGTTGCGCCGGCCGATGCGCTCGCGCTGCACGTAGCCGGCCTCGTAGAGGTCGGAGACGATGTTCTGGACGGCGCGCTCGGTGATGCCGATTCGCTCGGCGATGTCCCTGAGCCGCAGCTCGGGATCGCGGGAGATCTCCACCAGCACGCGGGCGTGGTGGGTGAGGAACGTCCAGGTGGACGGCCGGTTGTCCGCGGCGCTCAATGCCTCTCCTACGACCTCTCCGCCTGAGTGCGGGCGGGACGAGAACCCTTGTGGCAAAGATCTTATGACGAAAAGCCTTTCCTGTAACCGGGTTCGGCCGTAGCGTCATAGACGGAGGCAGTCGCCGCCCGCGTCCAGTGCCGTGTTCTCTTGGAGGTTCCCCTTCCATGCTCGCCGTTCACACTCGTCCCCCCGTCCGCTGAACACCGCTCGCGAGACCGCGGTGTCTCCTCTCACCGTCCACCGCCGGCCCTCGACCTTCGGCGTGCTCATCGCCGTGTCAGGCGAGCTGGACGCCACCAACGCCGGCCACCTGGAGCCGTTCGTCGCCCGCGAGCGCATGCCCGGCCGGCCGCTCATCCTCGACCTGGACGGGCTGACCTTCATGGACAGCATGGGCCTGCACGTGCTGCTGCGGGTGCACGCCGACGTGCGTCAGGAGGGCGGGACCCTGCACCTGGCCGCCGTGCAGAACCTGCCCGCCCGGATGCTGCAGCTCACCGGGGTGTGGGACGTCCTCAACATCCACGCCGACGTGCACGAGGCCGCCATGGCCCTGGCCACCGGCCGGCTGCGCCGCCCGTCCTGACCCTAGTGCCGGTGCGGCGGGCCCGACCGGTGCGCGGCGAGCAGGTCGAGCCCGAAGTCGCCGTCCGGGTCGCGCCACACCGAGTGCGCGTGGTTCGCGCCGCGCTGCGTGTTGTCGTACTCGATGAGCAGGCGCGGCCCCGACAGCCGGTAATAGTGCGGCTCCCCCGGCTCGACGGCGCCCGCCCACCCGAAGCGCACCTGGTCGAGGTGGTCGTCGGCGAGGTAGTGACGCCGGTACGCCGCCGCCACCGGCTCGGGTGCGCGGCCGGTGTAGGCGTCGAGCAGGGCGCGCAGCACCTCGCACTGAGCGGCGGTAAGATCGGCGGCCGGCAGCCCGCGCGGCTCGCGGGTGAGCGCCATCGCCGCGTGATCGTCCTCAGTGTAGCCGGAGCCGCGCTCGGCGGTCTCGTCGATCCTGGCGGCCTGCGCGGCCAGCCGCGGCTCCCGCAACGGGCCGCGGAACAGCTCGGGGACGCGGATCATGCGGTCGCCCGGACGGACGCGGGCGCGGTTGCCCGAGACGATGTCGGAGATCGCGCGCGGGTGCAGCAGGGCCCGTGCCCGCTCCTCGCGGCCCAGGGAGGTCATGAGGTCGCGGGCGAGGTCCTCCGTACCGCCGAGCGGGCGCAGCGTGCCGCCGAGCAGCGGCGCCGTGGCGGGGTCCGCGCCAAGGAACGACGGGGTCGCGGCGGCGATCGTGCCGTCGTGGATCAGAACGTTCACCGACAGGTGGTGGCCGCCCACCCGCCAGCCCCACAGGCGCTCGCCCGGCCGGCCGAAGACGCGCACCCAGTACAGGCCGGGGTCGCGGCCCCGCTCCCTGCCCCAGTCGGTGCCCCAGCCCTCCACCGCGTCGAGCACGTTCTCCAGGCCGATCACGGTGCAGGCCGTGACGTACGCGGGCCGGCTCAGACCGCTCGCGAGCAGCCGCATGACCAGGCCCTGCCGCCGGGGGTCCAGCTCGTTCAGCGGCACGCCGCCGTGGTCGGTCGGGGTGTAGAACCAGCGGACGCGCTCCTCCTCCACGTCCTGGTCGCCGAACGGGGCCAGCATCGCCCGGGCGGCCGGTTCCTGGGGCAGCCCGTCGAGCAACTCGGCCGCGACGGCCGCCATCTCCGACACCAGCTCGCGTTCGGCGTCCTTCTCTGTCTCCATCGCGTCCATCCTGTCATCAAGCATGATCGGTACACGGGTATCCGATGGGAAGGCGGACTATGGCGACGATCGGCAGGACCACCCGGGGTGTGTACGCGATCGCGCCCGACGCGCATCTGCCGCTGATCAGGGACGAGCAGCGGGCCCGCGTGGGGCTGGCCGTGCGCAAGCACGTCATGTGGCGGCGCGGACTGCTCGCCTCCGACGCGCGGCAGGCCCCGGCGTACGCGCTCAGCGCGGCCGAGCGCGGCGAGATCGACCTGCTGCTGCGCCGGCTCGCCCGCCGCGACGACGCGGGCCAGGCTGCCCTGACGTCGCCGGTCAGCAGCGGGCGGCGGTGCCGTTCCCGGCCGGGCGGATGCCGCTGCCGACGCGTACGGCGTAGTAGTTCGACCGGAACCGGTCGAAGATCGTGTTGTCCTCCAGCTGCAGCAGCGCCTCGTCGGCCTGGCGCAGGGAGTTCCAGCTCCAGTTGTGGCTGCCGGTCCACACGATCTTCCGGTCGGGCACGCCGTAGTACTTGCCCTCCACGAGCAGGTACTTGGAGTGGATCCAGATCGGGTCGGCGGTGCAGTAATAGCGGACGTTGATCCCGTTGTACGCGCCCGTCGTCTTGACCAGCTCGTTCATCGACGACACCTCGGAGGCGCTGTCCTTGTTGTAGTTGACCGCCACCTCGACGTAGCAGCCCGCCCTGTCGAGGGCGAGCAGCTTCTGCGCCAGGTGCGTACGGCTGAAGATGCCCATCGCGACCCGCACGATCGTGCGGTGGGTGCCGTCCACCGTGCCGACCTCGCTGTTGCCGGTGCACGCCACGTGGTCGAGCACCGTGCTCAGGGTGTCCTCGGCCGGGTCGGTGGGGCTGCCGTTGCCCTCCTGGCGCGGGTAGAAGTGCACCTTGGCGGCGCCCGAGGTGACCGGCGGGCGGGTGTCGTAGTAGTTGTTGTCGACCCGGCGGTTCTTCAGGTCGGTGAAGTAGGCGGCGTAGGCGTTGTAGATGCCGGCGTTGCCGGCCAGCACCAGGGCGGAGTTCCAGCCCTTGAAGCCGTCGCGGCCGGTGTGCAGGTTGGCCGACGACTGCACCACGACGTTGTCGGTGCCGCCGGTGCGGGAGAACAGGAAGAACTTGTTGTGGTTCAGCGACTCCGACCCGTACAGCGGGCGGTCGCCGATGCAGCCACGGCCACTCGGGCACACCAGCACCCACGAGCTCTGGCCGGTGTCGGTGCCGAGCGCTCCCGCCAGCGCGGCCTGGATGGCCGTGCCCGCCATCTTCTTGTCGAAGACGACCTGGACGTTACGGCCGGCGTTCCTGGCCGCGATCAGGGCGTTGGGGATGGTGGCGTCGGTGGCGTAGTACAGCGACACGCGGATCGTGCTGCCGGGGTCGGCACCCTCGATGAGCCGCACGATCCGGTCCTGGATGGCGGAAGGGGCGCTGACCGGGTCGTTGAAGACGGCTTCCGTGGCGACGGCCGCGTGGGCGGGCGCCGTCGTCAGGGATAAGAGGGTGGCGGCGGTGGCGAGCAGGGCGAGGAGGCGGCGGAACAAGGGCTGTCCTTTCCCCGGCGACTATGAAGATCGCTCCATGACGCTAGCAGCGCACGCCGCCGCCGGCACCGCGTTCACGCGAGTCGTTCGTGGCGCGCTTCCGCTTTCGTGCGGCGCTTTCGTGCGGCGCTTTCGTGCGGCGCTTTCGTGCGGCGCTTTCGTGCGGCGCTTTCGTGCGGCGCTTTCGTGCGGCGCTTTCGTGCGGGCGCGGCCCTCAGCTCTGCCACCAGGCGAGCACCCGGAGGGCGCGCAGGGTGTTCCAGCGGCTCGGCAGCCCGACGCCCTCCTCGTACGCGAAGTGCACGCGTCCCGGGTGGACCCGGTCGAGCGGCCAGCGGCCGTCGGGCTGCCGCTTCGCCTCGACGATCTCCACGGCCCCCGCCATCCGGGGGTCCGGCGCGGCCCCCGACCGGCGGAAGTAGTCGAGCGCGCGCAGCACGTCGTGCCGCCAGTAGTAGGGGAAGGCGAACTCAAGGAACGCCGGGTCGGCCACCTCGCCGGTGCTCCTGCGCCGGAACAGGCCACGCTCCAGCAGGTACTCCTCCCCCGCGCGGCGCGCCTCCCGCACCTTCCCGTCGGCGTCCGTCGCGCGCTCGTACTCGAGCAGGCCGTCCAGCACGCCGAGCGTGGTGTGGAACGACGAGCGCACGGAGCCGTTCTCCGCCTCGCAGTTCCAGCCGCCGTCCTCCAGGCGCTCGGTCAGCAGGCGCGCGACGATCGCCGAGACGTCCACTCCGAAGTAGGCGCCGGCCTCGACCGTCCTGCCGTTGATGCACGGCTCGACCTCGCCGTCGAAGTAGCGCTGCCCGGCATGCTCCCACCGGCCGTGCTCGCCGACCAGCGCGACCGCCTGCCTGGCCTGCGGCGACCGCGGGTCGAGCCCGAAGATCTGCAGGGTCTGCAGGGTGTGCATGGTCGTCGTCCAGGGCTGACCCGGCTCGCCGCCGGTGTAGCCCTTGGGGAAGCAGGCGCCGCCGTCCCACATCCCGTCGGCGCCCTGCAGGGCCAGCAGCCTGGCCCCCCAGCCTTCCGTGGCCACGCGTTCCCGCTCGGCGGCGACCTCTTCCTGCGCGGCGCCGGTGAGGTCGCGCAGCACCTGCCAGCGGATGGCGGGGTCGGAGTCGAGCAACCAGCCGATCACGTCCATCGCCGCACCGTACGCCAAGCGGGGACCGCTATCAATGGGCATCCCGTACGCGGGGTAGATTCGGTCGCCCGGCACCGATGAATTCTTCGAACAGCGGAGGTCTCCATGGGCATGACGACACACCTGCTCAAGACTGACGAAGCCGATCTGGCCTACGACGTCCACGGCCCGCTGCCGGCCGAGGGCGGGCACCGGCCGCTGTTCATGATCGGCCAGCCCATGGACGCCAGTGGGTTCAGGGCGCTCGCCGCGCGCTTCACCGACCGTACGGTGATCACCTACGACCCGCGCGGCCTCGGCCGCAGCGTCCGCAAGGACGGCCGCGACGACCACACCCCGCAGACGCAGGCGGGCGACGTCCACGCGATCATCGAGGCCGTCGGCGGCCCGGTGGACATGTTCGCCAGCAGCGGCGGCGCGGTGACCGCACTGGCCCTCGTGACCGCCCACCCCGGCGACGTGCACACCCTGGTGGCGCACGAGCCGCCGGTCCTGCCGCTGCTGCCCGACGCCGAGGCCGCCCTGCGCGCCCGCGCCGGGGTCAAGGAGGCGTACGACGGCAAGGGCTGGGGCGCCGGCATGGTGGCCTTCATGGGGATGACGTCGTGGCAGGGCGAGTTCACCGACGACTACTTCGCCCAGCCCGCCCCCGACCCCGCCGCGTACGGCATGCCGACGGAGGACGACGGCTCCCGCGACGACCCGCTCCTGTCGGAGCGCTCGTGGGCGGTCAGCGACTACCGCCCCGACACCGCCGCCCTGCTCGCCGCCCCCACCCGCGTGGTGATCGCGGTCGGCGAGGAGTCGACCGGCATCCTCACCGCCCGCACCGCCGAAGCCCTTGCCACCCTCCTGGGCCAGAAGGCCACCGTCTTCCCCAGCCACCACGGCGGCTTCCTGGACGGCGAGTTCGGCTACGCCGGCCAGCCAGACGCCTTCGCCGTCCGGCTCCGCGAAGTCCTCGACTCCGCCTGACCTCCGACTCCCCACGGCGAGCCTCCTCCCCCTGAGAGGAGGCTCCCCCTGGCACGGGCACGCGACGCTGCATCCCCGCTTGAGCCGAGCCGCCGGGCGAGGGCTCTCCCCCTGGCAAAGGCCGGAAGCCGAGACCCTCCCCACCTGAGCTAGACCACACGCCGGCCACCTCCCGCCTGGCACCGGCCACCCGGCGGGAGGCACGGCACTCCCCTCGCCGCGCAGGAAGTCGAACGGCAGCGCGAACAGCACCGCCGGGGAGGCCGCGACGGTCAGGCCGCTGGACAGGACGGTGCGGCCGGCGTGCTCGACGCCCCGCCGCGCGGCCTGAGACGCCGGGCCTGCCCCCATCGGCCGCACCCGTGCGTTGACTTTCCGTGTTGGAAAGTGATTGACTTTCCAACATGGAAAGTCATGGTGCCGACGGTTTGGCCGCCATTGCGAGCGTGCGTGCGGCGCTGGCCGATCGGCTGGTCACGCCGTGGTGGTATCACCCCGGCTTCGCGGCGCTGCTGGGCGGGTGCGTGCTCGCCCTCGGGCTCGGCGACGTCTTCGTCAAGATCGGCGGTTTCCTGCTGCTGATCGCGTGCAGCGCCCTGCTGGCCCGCGCCTATCGCCGGATGACCGGTGTCTGGGTGTCCGGGTACGAAGCCGGGCAAGCCGGCCGGTGGCTCGGCATGCTGGGCGTGCTCACCGGCCTGACGTTCGTCGGAGCGCTCGCGGCCGGGGCGGTGAGCGGCCTGCAGTGGCTTGTCTACGGCCTGGCCGTGGTCGAGTGCGCCGGCACCGTCGTGCTGTGCCGGCGGTTCGACACCGAGCTTCGCGCGGGCCTCAGGGCGGGCGCATGACCGGGCGGTTCGATGAGATCGTGCACGCCCCGAACCGCCTGCGCATCTGCGCCCTCCTCGCCGCGTCCTCCAGCGCCGAGTTCGGGATGCTGCGCGACGTCCTCGGCGTGGCCGACTCGGTGCTCAGCAAGCATCTCAAGGTGCTGCAGGAGGCCGGCTATCTGACGATCTCGAAACCGACCGGCCGTGGCCGGGTCCGCACCTGGGTACGCCTCACGCCGGAGGGCCGCCGCGCCTACGCCGACCACGTCGAGGCCCTCAAAGCCCTCTTCGACACCCCAGCCGAAGCGACCTCGCCCGCCGGGTCGTCCCCCGAGCCCGGACGGCGCCGGTGACGATCACCTCCACCGGCCCCACCGCTGCCGCCCTGCCCTGACCAGATCCGCCGGCGCGAGCGCATGGCGCGCCCCATGGGAAGTGGGGGCCGCTGTCGTGCTGTCCCGCGCCCGGACAGCGTGACTCCACACCGTCCTGTCCATCCCGACCCCTGAGGTCTCTCATGACGAGCAACGCCATGCCTCCGACCGCCCGAAAGACGGCCACCGTCAAGAACCGGATCACGACGGTCGAGCAACTCGAAGCGATCATCGGGCGTCCGTCCGCGATGGTACGGAAGAAGGAACTCGCCGAGCTGGACGACGCCTGCCGCGACATGCTGGCCGTCGCGTCACTCGCCGGCTTCGGCCACCTCGACGCTGACGGCCGCCCCCGGACGACGGTGATCGGCGGCTCGCCGGGCTTCGCCCGCCCCGAATCACCCACCCGCCTCGCCATCGCCACAGACCTGGACGTGACAGGGCCCGTCTCGTTCGTCTTCCTGATGCCCGGCGTCGGCGAGACCCTGCGCGTGAACGGCACGGTCGCCGAACGGACACCCGGCCGCCTGGTCATCACCGTCGAACAGGCATATGTGCACTGCGCCCGCGCAATCCTCCGCTCCCGCTTGTGGAGCCCCTCAGGCCAGCAGCGGCTCACCACCGACGACCCCGCTCAGCGGGGCAAGGACGCTCCCGGCCAACCGGCGGCTGACCCACCGCCAGAGGCCGTGGGCGATCACCTACGGCCACCGGCTCACGCAGGAGCCGCAGGGCAGCAGCCTGCGGATGCGGAAGATCCCGGCGGCCCGTTGTCAGAGCCCGGTGTCCGTGAGGTGCTGGCGGCGACGCCGTTCCTTGTCCTGTCCTCCTGGGACGGCGAAGGAAGTTGTGACACGAGTCCGCGCGGCGACGTGCCCGGATTCCTACGAGTAGTGGACGGGCACACACTCGCCGTCCCCGACCGCCGGGGCAACAAGCGCGCGGACACCCCCCGCAACCTCCTCACCGACGGCCGGTTCTCGGCAGCCGCGCTGGTGCCGGGGAGCACCGACGTACTGCATCTCAGCGGCACCGCCGTACTGACCGGCGACCCGGACCTGCTGGCAGGCATGGCGCAGGGCAGCGCCGTGCCCCAGCTCGCCCTGGTCGTCACCGTGGAACAAGCCGAGGTACGCCACAACCGGGCCCTGGCCGACGCGAACATCTGGGACGCGTCCGGACATGCCGACGACGCCACGCGCACCGAGCTGATGGCCTCGGCGACGCGGCAACTCGCCGCGAAGACACCCGCCCTGCGCGGCCTCGCGAAGCTGCTCGCCGTCTTCGCGCGGCTGCTCCGGCGCGCCATCGACGCCACCTACCGGCGGGCCCTGCGCAAGGAGGGCTACGACCTGCCAACCCCTGATACGGCGACCGGTGCGAGCGACCGGCGCGAACGGCAGAACGGCTGAGGCCGCCAAGACCCCATCAGGGTGCACCACCCAGCCCAGGACCGCCGGCCTGGCCGGGCCCGCCATCTTGCCCAGAAGCGCCGCCCTGCCCGGCGTTGCCGCCATCCGTGCGGCCGGAGGGGGCGCACCTGCCCTTGCAGTAGCCGTTGGCGAGGATCAGGCGTCCGCGCGCCACCGTGTAGGCCCCGGCCGGCACCCCCACCAGGACTCCCCGGCAGACGGTGCAGACGAGCGGCTGATCGGCGCCGGCCGGGGTGGCGAGGTCCGGCGGGCCGTGGCTCGCTTCGGGGGCGACGGGGGTGGCGGGGGTGACGTCGGCGGAGGTGGGGGCCGGGGTGGGGGCCGGGGTGGGGGCCGGGGTGGGGGCGGCGGGGTTGGACATGGCGATGCCGGCTGGTGACTCGGTCATGCGGTCACTCTGCCCAACGCCACCGACAAATCTCCTCCGGAGCATCTCCTTTTCCCGGCGACCCCGTCATCCGACGCGGACCTCCCGTACGAATGTCCCGCGAACCACACGGCATGCAGGAAGCAGGACACCGAAGTACGGGGAGAGGCCATGAAGAAGACGATCACCGCTGTGCTGGCCGGGGGCGCGCTGCTGCTCACCGCATCGCCCGCGCTCGCCGAGACCGCCGGGCCCACGCTGGGCCCCTACGGCTACGGCACGGTCAAGCTCGGCATGAGCGCGGCGAAGGCCAGGGCCACGGGGAGGATCATGCTCAAGCGGCGGGTGGGGGCGTTCGGCTGCGCGGGCTATGACCTGCGGGCGTTCCCGACCGGACGGAACAACGTGGGCGTCTACGTCTCGAAGCGCGTCGGCGTGGCCGTGATCCTGGCGCGCAAGGGCATGCGTACGCCGCGCGGCATCGGACTCGGCTCCACGATGAGGCAGGTCAAGAGGGCGTACCCGGGGCTGAGGACGGCGCCGAGCGGGTTCCGGTTCGTGACGGTGCCCGGCAACCCGCGCGCGTACTACGCGTTCCTGCAGTCCAAGGGCAAGGTGCGCCAGCTGGTGCTGGCCCTCGACCGCCAGGACTGCGTCAACTGACGACGCGGCGGCCGGGCTCGCGCCCCCCGAGCACGGCATCACGGGTGGAGGCTCACGTGGGCACTCTCAGGGGCTCGAGGGCGGCCAGGACGAGGTCGAGGCCGAAGGTGAATTCCTCCGCCGGGTCGTAGCCGGCAGCGGCGAGCACCGCGGCGGACTCGTTGAGGTAGGGAAACTCGTCAGCAGGAAGCTGGGGCAGATAAACGTCCTCGGTCATGTCCGCGAACTCATCGGCGGTGTCGAACGGCAGGCTGGCTTCCTGCAGTGCGAAACCGTAGACATAGCTGTCGAGCAACCAGTTGGCGTGCGTCGCCATCAAGACCGGGAAGCCGGCCCTTCGCAGGCAGGCGGTGACCGCTTCGCGGTGGCGGAGGTTCGCGGGCCCCGGCGATGTCCGCGACTCCATCAGGCCGATCGCCCACGGGTGGCGTGCGAGGACCTGCCGGGCGGATACCGCCCGGCGTCGCATCGCCGACTGCCAGTCGGTCTCTTCGGGCGGGAGCTCGATCTCCTCGAACACGACGTCGATCATGGCGTCCAGCAGCTCCTCCTTGCTCGCCACGTAGTAGTAGAGCGACATCGCGCCCGCGCCGAGCGCGCCGGCCAGCCGGCGCATGCTCAGCCCTCCGACCCCCTCGCGGTCGGCGAGCCGGACCGCCTCGGCCACCACCCGTTGCTTGCTCAGCGCCCCGTCCGACGCCGCCTGGCGTTTTTCCCTCGCAGCCACGGGTCTCCTCTCGCTCGCTCGAGCGCCTTGACAGTCGTCTAGCGCACGGTCCTGGTACAGCGTACTATTCGTAGTACATCGTACGACGTACGATGTACGAACCAGCGAGAATCGCAGCTCGGACCTGCAAAGGCTGCTGCGGGGAATCGAACAGCGATCGAGTCGTCCGAGGTCCGGGCTACCGCTGCCCGGTCGAGGCGAGGTGCTCGTCCAGGTGGGCGCGGCCTCGGTACATCCCTGGCGCCACTCCGGCGGAGGGACCGCTCCTCTCGAAAGAAGAACCGATGACCATCCGAACGAAAACCCCGAACCTGCTCGACGACCCGCCGGTCCCCGTGCAGGCCAAGCTCGCCGCCGCATGGACCAGCTTCATGTTCCTCTACATCTACGTCGACTACTTCGCCCTCTACAAGCCCGGCGTCATCGACGACCTCCGCGCCGGCGTCGTCTTCGAGTTCGACATCAGCCCGACGTTGTTGACCATGATGCTCGCGTCCGTGGCGATCCCGGCCCTGATGGTGATGCTCTCCATGGCGCTGCCCGCGCGGGCGAACCGCGCCACGAACCTCGTCGTCGCATCGCTCTGCATCCCCTACTCGGTGTTCAACGCGGCAGGGGAGTCCTGGAACTGGGCCTCCTTCTACGCCCTCTCCATCGGAATCGAGGTGCTGCTCCTGGCCTTCATCCTGCGCTCCGCCTGGACCTGGCCTCGAACCCCCGCCGTCCAAGCCGCTCCCGCGACGACCGGCCTTCGACAGGACCTCCGACAGTAGGGGTCCGGGTAAAGCCCGGTATACGCAAAGAGCCGGTATCTCCCGACGGCTCCCGGGACCAGCGGACGTGACCGCCTCCCGCACGTCTCAACGGTGCGAGGCTTTGTGACATTCGTCAGGTTCGTACGGGTGAGCTGCTGGTTAGGGTGGCTGGCATGAAGGCCCGGTTCTGGACCTCCGTTTATCTCGTCGTCCTGGTGTGGCCGATTCCCGGGTTCCTCGTCTCTGGGCCGTCCCCTGCCGGGATCGTGGCGGTGGTGGCGGGGGTGGTGGGGTTCGCCGGGCTTTATCTGCGGGTCGCGTGGACGGCGCTGGAGCGGCCGCATGGCAACGCCACCCCGTACGCGCTGATCCTGCTGTACGCGGTCGCGGCGGCGATGACGCCGGCACTGGGCGTGATGTGGGTGTTCGCGACCTCGTTCTTCCTCATCACGGCGGTCGCCACGGCGCTGCCCGAACGGGCCCTGCCGACGGCGGCGGGCGCGACGATCGCGGCGGGCACGGCCGCTCTGCCGCTGCTCGGCGAGTCGCCGGCGGAGCTGTGGTGGATCCCGCTGCAGGCGGCGGTGTTCACCGCGGCCATTCGCGCCTTCCTCCGGCTGAACGCCGCCAACCGGGCGCTGAGCGAGGCCAACGTCAAGGTGGAACGGCTGGCGGTGGACAACGAGCGGCTGCGGTTCGCCCGCGACATGCACGATCTTCTCGGCCACAGCCTGGCGGTCATGACGGTGAAGAGCCAGCTCGCCACCCGGCTGGCCGACGCCGACCCGGCACGGGCCAGAGCCGAGATGGAGCAGGTGGAGGAGCTGTCGCGGCAGGCGCTCGCCGAGGTGCGCGAGGCGATCTCGGGCTACCGGGAGCTGTCGCTGCCCGACGAGCTGGACGGCGCGCGCCGCGCCCTCGGCACCACCGGTGTCCGGCTGGAGGTGGCGGCCGGGCCGCTCCCCCCGGCCGCGGAACCCGTGCTGGCCTGGGTGGTCAGGGAGGGCACGACGAACGTCGTCCGGCACAGCGGCGCCCGTACCTGCCGGATCAGGCTCGGCGTGGCGGACGGGGAGGCGTACGCGGAGGTGCGTGACGACGGCCGGGGACCGGAGGCCGCAGCCGACGGGTGCGGCGGCAACGGCCTGCGCGGCCTCGCCGAGCGCATCGAGGTCGCGGGCGGCACCCTCACCGGCGGCCCCGCGGAGGACGGCGGCTTCCTGCTCGGCGCGCGCATCCCGGTGCCCGGCACCGCGCCACTCGACCGCGCCTGCCCAGCGGACCTGTCGTGATCCGCGCGTCCCGTGGGGGGCGGGTCCAGCCGCCGGTCCGCACCGCTCCCAGGGATCCGTCATGATCCACGTCCCGCCGTCCGGCGGCGTGTCGCTCACTTCGCCTTCAGGGGGTCGCCGTGATTCGTGTGCTGCTGGCCGATGATCAGCATCTGGTCAGGGAGGCGTTGGCGGCGTTGCTGGGGCTGGAGGAGGGAATCGAGGTGGTCGGGCAGGTCAGCCGGGGGGACGAGGTCGCGGGGGCGGTGGAGCGGTGCCGGCCTGACGTGGTGCTGCTCGACATCGAGATGCCGGGGCTGGACGGGCTGACCGCGGCGGGCCTGCTGGACGGCGTCAAGGTGATCATTCTGACCACGTTCGGCCGGCCGGGGTATCTGCGGCGGGCGAAGGACGCGGGCGTGGCCGGGTACGTGCTCAAGGACGCCCGAGCCGGTGAGCTGGCCGACGCGGTACGCCTGGTGCACGCCGGTGGCCAGGTCTTCGACCGCGGGCTCTCCGCCGCCAGCCTGTCCATCGGCGCGAACCCGCTCACCAGCCGCGAACGGGACGTTCTCCGCGCTGCCGCCGAGGGCGGCACCATCGCCGACATCGCGGGACGCCTCTACCTGTCCGACGGCACCGTACGCAACTACCTGTCGTCGGCGATCGGGAAGCTGGGCGCGCGCAACCGGGCCGAGGCGGCGCGTGCCGCGGAGGCCAGAGGCTGGCTCTGACGACCGCGGCACCCCCTGACGATCGTCACTACCGGCCCGATCCGGCGCTCGCGAGGCTGGAGACATGCTGAAACGTGTCGCGCCCGCCATCGGGCTCTTCTTCCTCTCGCCGCTGGCCGGCGAGTTCCTGCTGGGCAACCTGCCCATCACCATGCTGCCGGCGCTCGTGGCGCTGGCCCCGCTGTACGGCGGCGGCGCCCTGCTCATCCGCGAACTGGCCAGGCGCACGGGCGCCGGCTGGCCGGGCATCGTCCTGCTGGCGCCGGCGTACGCGCTGATCGAGGAGGGCCTGGTCACCCGCTCCCTGTTCGCCCCGAGCTTCGCGGGGATGGACCTGACCGCTCAGGCGTGGATTCCCGGGGTCGAGATGAGCGCCTGGTGGGCGAGCTTCGTGCTCGGCGGCGTGCACGTCGCGGGCAGCGTCTGCGCCCCGATCGCGGTCATGGAGGCGCTGGTGCCCGCCAGGGCGTCGGAGCCGTGGCTGCGCGTGCCCGGCCTGGTGGGGGCGGGGGTGCTGTTCGTGCTGGGCGCGGTGATGGCCTCCGCCTTCGATCCGGGGGCGTACGTGCCGTCGGTCGCGCAGGTCGTGGGCGTGCTGGTGGCGGTGGCGCTGCTCGCGTTCGTGGCGCTGCGCCGCAGGACGGCGGGGACGGACGCGGGCCAGGCGCCGGGGCCGTGGCCGGTGCTCGGCTGCTCGATGGCGGCGGGCGCGGTGTTCTGGCTGGCGAACCTGGCCTCCGGAGCGATCGGCGCGTGGCCGACGGTGGCGATCAACCTGGTGGTGTACGCCGTCGTCTGTGCCCTGGTGGTCCGCTGGTCTCGCCGATCGGGCTGGGGCCTGCGCCAAACGTTCGCGCTGGGGGCGGGAAGCATGCTCACGTACGCCTGGCACGGTTTCCTGCAGCCGCCGGCCGTACCGGCGGCGCCGGCGGCCGACCTGGTGGGCAACGCCGTCTTCGCCGTGGCCGCTGTCGCGCTCCTGGCGGTGATCGCCGCCCGCCTGCGGACGAGCGTCATGGAGCTCAGCTGACGTCGGCCCCCTTGCGCGTCAGGCCCTGGCCGGTGCCGACACCGCACAGCAGGGTGTCGACCACGCGGGTGGCGGCGGCGTCGATCTCGCACTCGCGCATCCGCGCCGCCACCCCGATCAGCGCGTAATAGACCCACTTGGCCCAGGCCAGGTCCGCGCCGGCGCGCAGCACGCCGTCGTCCTTGGCCCGCTGGAGCAGGCGGTCGCAGCGCAGCTCCACCTCGGCGTGCGCCCAGGCGGGCTCGCTGCCGCCGGGCCTGTCGAGCTCGAGCGCGAACGGCCACCGCCGTTTGACCCGCAGCACGTTGACCGTGACCTGGTAGAGCGCGACCAGCGGCGGGGTGGTCTCGGGGTGTGCGGCCTCCACGGCCGCGCCGAACTCGCGGGCCGCCACCGCGGCCAGCGCCTCCAGCAGCGCCTCGCGGGAGGCGAAGCGGCGGTGGACGGTCGTGCGCGCCACCCCGGCCGCCTCGGCGACCTGCTCCATGCTCGCCGCCGGGTCCGCGGCGAACACCCGCTCCGCGGCCTCCAGGATCGTGCGTACCGTGCGCTCGGCGTCGGAACGCAACGCCCGGGTCGTCCCACTCACGCCCAGAAGAATACGTGATTGCTCCGATTACGCGCGAACTTGCAACAAATCTGTGCAAGATCTATGGTCGTCGCAACGACATTGATGCGACTAGCACGTGGAGATGACATGGAGCTGCACCTCAACGGCAAGACGGCCGTGGTCACGGGCGCGAGCAAGGGCCTCGGCCTGGCGATCGTGCGGACGCTGACGGCCGAGGGCATGCGGGTCGTCGCGGCGGCGCGTACGATCACCCCTCAGCTCAAGGAGACCGGCGCGGTCACGGTGTCGGCCGACCTCGCCACCCCCGGCGGGCCAGGCGAGCTGATCGCGCAGGCGCTCGCCGAGCTGGGCGAGCTCGACCTGCTGGTCAACAACGTCGGCGGCGGCGACGCGACCCCCGAGGTCGCCGGCCCGTTCGCGGACATGAGCGACGACCTCTGGCAGCGCACCTACGAGCTGAACCTCTTCAGCGCCATCCGCGCCACCCGCGCCGCCCTGCCCAGCCTGCTGCGGCGTCGCGGCGGCGTGGTCAACATCTCCTCCATCTCGGCGCGGATGCCGAGCGGCGGGCCGATGCCGTACGCGACGGCCAAGGCGGCGCTGACCGTGTTCGGCAAGGCGCTGTCGGAGGAGGTCGGGCCGCAGGGGGTGCGGGTCAACACGATCTCCCCCGGCGCCGTCCGCACCGCGATGTGGGAGGAGCCGGGCGGGTACGGCGCTCTGCTGGCCGGGATGCACGGGGTGGAGCTGGAGCAGTTCCTCGCCGGCCTGCCGGCGGCCACCGGCGTGACGACCGGCCGTCTCATCGAGCCCGAGGAGGTCGCCTCGCTGGTGGCGTGGCTGGCCTCACCCCACGCGGCCAGCGTCACCGGCGCCGATCACATCATCGACGGCGGCGTCATCAAGACCGCCTGAGCCGCGCCGGGCTCAGGGGGCGGCGGCGTGCGGGCGATCGGGGGTGTTTCATGCGGGTGCCGCGGCGGGGCGGGGCTCGCCCGCCTGGCGGGCGCGGGAGCGGTAGCGCAGGGGCGACATGCCCACCTCGCGCTTGAACGCGGTGCTGAACGCGCTCTCCGACCCGTAGCCCAGCTCGGCGGCCAGCGACCCGACGCGTACGTCGCCGTCGCGCAGGGCCCGCTGCGCCAGCAGCATCCGCCACCGGCCGAGGTACGTCAGCGGCGGCACCCCCGCCAGCGTCCTGAAGCGTTCGGCGAACGAGGTGCGCGACATCGCGGCGGCCCTGGCCAGCTCCTCCAGGCTCCAGGGCCGGCCAGGCTCGGCGTGCATGAGGGTGAGCGCGGGGCTCAGGCGTTCGTCGGTCATCACCCGCAGCCAGCCAGGGGGCAGGTCGGCCTGGTCGACGTAGGCGCGCAGCAGCTCCAGCACCAGGAGCTGGGCGTACTGGCGGATCGCGAACGCCGACCCCACCCGGCCCGCGCCCGCCTCCTCGGCCAGCAGGCGCAGGTTGCGGTGCAGGGCGGAGGCCTCGGCGGCGCGCACGTGGCCCACGGGCGGCAGCGCCTGCGCGAGCAGCGTCCGCCCGACGTGGTTGACCTCGATGTGGCCGCCCACGACGACGTCGGGCGGGCCGTCGCCGTCGTCGTGGCCGTAGGAGTTGTAGCCGGGTCCCGGCAGGAACTCGCACACCGGCCCGCCGCCGGTGCCGCCCTCCAGGTGCAGCCACGAGCGCCCGTTGAGGATGGCGACCTCGCCCGGCCCGAGCTCGACCGGCGTGTCGAGGCCGTCGGTGCGCAGCCGCCCGTGCCCGTGGACCATCGCGATGAGCTTCAGCGGGTCGCCGATCTCGTGCTGCGACCGCCAGGGGCCGTACACCTGGAACGCGCCCGTCATCTGGCCGCGCACCTCGACGAGTTCGAACACTTCCGAGAGCTGGTCACCGCGCATGGCCGTACTATCGAGCAGAAAATCTGGACTGTCAATTATTCAGAGTACGGATGGCGGCGGCCACAGTGGGAGGCATGAATGACAGACACCACCCCATCGGGTCAGGATTCACCGCCGCCTCCACCGCCGACGACGTGCTCAAGGGCATCGACCTGTCCGGCAGGAACGTCATCGTCACCGGCGGCCACAACGGCATCGGCCTGGAGACCACCCGGGCGCTGAGCAGGGCGGGCGCGTCGGTCCTCGTGGGCGCGCGCAGCCCCGAGCGTGCGGCGCCCGCGCTGGAGGGCATCGAGCGGGTCGAGGTCGACCGGCTCGACCTCCTCGACCCCGCCTCGATCGGCGCCTTCGCCGCCCGCTACCTCGCGTCGGGACGTCCGCTGCACATCCTGATCAACAACGCCGGCATCATGTCCGGGCCGCTGGTCAGGGACGCGCGCGGGTACGAGTCCCAGTTCGCCACCAACCACCTCGGCCACTTCCAGCTCACGCTCGGGCTGCTGCCCGCCCTGCGCGCCGCGCACGGCGCCCGCGTCGTGAACGTGACCTCCGGCGGGCACCGGCTCTCCGACATCCGGTGGGACGACCCGCACTTCACCACCGGCTACGAGGGCATGCTCGGCTACGGCCAGTCCAAGACGGCCAACGTGCTGTTCGCCGTCGAGCTGGACCGCCGGTGGCAGGCCGACGGCATCCGCGGGTACGCCGTGCACCCCGGCATCGTCCACGGCACCGACCTCGGGCCGCACCTGGCCGTCGGCGAGGAGCGCCGGCAGTGGCTGAGCGACGCCGAACTGCGGGCCATGGGCATCATCGACGAGTCCGGCCGGCCGGTACACGACCCCGACCGCGAGCTGAAGACCCCGCAGCAGGGGGCCTCGACCAGCGTCTTCGCGGCGACCAGCCCGCTGCTCGACGGCATCGGCGGCGTCTACCTGAAGGACAACGACATCTCACCGGTGGACGAACCGACTGAGATCAACTTCGGCACTGACGACGACATCCGCTCCTACGTCGTCCCCCACGCCCTCGACCCGGAGTCGGCCCGCCGCCTCTGGGACCTGAGCGAACGCCTGCTCGACGCCTGACCCCGCGGCGGTCAGCCGGTGCGTTCGTCGTCGGGCGCGCCGGCGACGTCGGCCGCGAACCGGTCCCACGCGGCCTGCCGTGACACCCCCAGCGTCTCGCCGATCCTGGCCCACGTCACCCCGCGCTCGCGCAGCAGCCGCACCCAGGCGCGCAGGTCGCGCTCCGCCTGCTCCACGGTGAGGGCCTGGCGGGGCAGCATGGCCAGCATGTCGTCGTCGGACATGGTGGTCAGGTAGGCGTCGGTGCGGGGGTCGGGGCCGCGGTGCACCGGCAGGGGAGCGTCGCCGGGTTCGGCCGGGGTGCCGGCGATGATCTGGGCGGCGAGGTCCACGCAGGCGTCGCAGATGTAGACGCCGGGGCCCGCGACGACGCGGGCGGCCTCGGCGTACGGCTTGCCGCAGAACGAGCAGCGGGTCGGCAGGCCGTCGGCCGCGCCCACGGGACGGGTTCGTCTGCTGCGTGTCACGGCAGGATCATCCCACGGCGGCTTGTCAGCCCAAGCTTGACAGCTTGGCTTGTCAAGGGCAGGCTGACACGGCTACCCGGCGGAAGGACCCCCCCATGCCCACTCCCCTGCCCGACCTTCGCCCCTGCCACGGCGGGCGCGGCCGGCCCTTCGACGCCGCCCGTCCCGGCGACGTGCCCGGCGGCCACGTCGAGGAGGAGTACGTGATCAGCGGCACCGCCGCCGCCTACCAGGAAGGCGGGGCCGGCGTGCGGGCGCGCGCCCCGTACGTCACCCGCCTGCTCGCCCGGGCCCCCGAGCGGGGGTTCAACGGCGTGGTGATCGTGGAGTGGTTCAACGTCTCGGCGTACATGGACGCGGGCGTCGAGTGGGTCTACACGCACACCGAGCTGGTACGCGGCGGCTACGCCTGGGTCGGCGTCTCCGCGCAGTGCGCCGGGGTGACCGGCAGCGCCCTGCTGCCCGAGGGCCCCGCACCCGGCGGTCTCCAGGCATGGGAGCCCGCCCGGTACGGCGCGCTGCAGCACCCGGGCGACGACTTCTCGTACGACATCTTCTCCCAGGCCGGCCGGGCGATCGCCGAGCTGTTCCCGGGAGCGCGGCTGGTAGCGGCGGGGATGTCGCTGGGTGCGCACCGGCTCACCACCTACGTCAACACGATCGACCCGTTCGCCCAGGTCTACGACGGGTTCCTGATCCACAGCCGCATGGGCGCCGCCGCACCGCTCGTCCTGTCCGATCCGCCCGCGTTCGACCCGACGCCCGTGCCGTTCCGCGACGACCCGCGCGTACCGGTGCTGGCGCTGCTCACCGAGACGGACGTGGTCACCCTCGGCTACCGGGCGGCCAGGCGCCCCGACGGGCCCGCCCTGCGGGTGTGGGAGATCGCCGGCGCCGCCCACGCCGACACCTACGCCGAGGCCGGCGCCGCGCACGACATGACCCGCCTCGACCCGGCCCGGCTGGCCGCCGCGCTCGCTCCGCGCCGGCGGGCGGCCGGGTTCGACATCGGTCACACCGTGAACGCGGCGCCGCAGCACCATTACGTGGCCAACGCCGCCGTCCACCACCTCGCCCGCTGGGTGCGCGACGGCACGCCCCCGCCGCACGCCCCCCGCCTTGAGCTGCGGCCCGGAGCGTCGGCCGCGCTGGCCAGGGACGCGTTCGGCAACGCGCTCGGCGGCGTGCGCACCCCCTGGATGGACGCGCCCACCGCCGTCCTGACCGGCATCAGCCCGAACGACGGGCTCATCGAGCGGCTCTTCGGCGAGACCGTGCCGTTCGACGCGGCGACCCTCGGGACGCTGTATCCGGGCGGGATCGCCGACTACCTCAAGGCGTTCGGGGCGGCCACCGACGCGGCGGTGGCGGCCGGCTTCCTGCTGCCGGCCGACGTCGACGAGATCAAGGCGCTCGCCGCCACTTCATACCAGACCGCAAATGTGTGATCTTGCTCGGACCGCACCCGCCCTGGCTATTGTTGATCTCCACAATGCGGCGGAGGGGGATCACGACAGATGGCTCAGGACGAGTCCGAGGCGTCGCTGGGGAGCCGGTACGTGCTGCTGGAGGAGATCGGCGGCGGCGCCATGGGGACGGTCCGGCGGGCGCGCCTGCGCGACACCGGCGAGATCGTGGCGGTCAAGCTGCTGCGCGACGGCCTGGCCGCCGACCAGGACCTGGTGCTGCGCTTCGTCCAGGAACGCAACGTCATGCGCAGCCTGCGCCACCCCCACATCGTGCCGGTACGCGACTTCGTCGTCGAAGGCGACCGGCTCGCCCTGGTCATGGACCTCGTCGAGGGCGGCGACCTGCGCGGCCTGCTGCGACAGCGCGACACCCTGCCGCCGTCGGAGACGGCCCGGCTGATGGCGCAGGTCGCCGAGGCGCTGGCCGCCGCGCACGCGCTCGGGGTCGTGCACCGGGACGTCAAGCCGGGGAACGTGCTGATCGACACCGCCGGGCGGGCGCGGCTGAGCGACTTCGGCGTGGCCCGCATCGTGCACGGACCCGGCCTGACCGGCACCAGCTCGATCATCGGCACCCCTGCCTACCTGGCCCCCGAGATCGCCGAGGGTGACGCCGCCACGGCCGCCGTGGACGTCTACGCGCTCGGCCTCATCCTGTACGAGCTGCTCGCCGGTCGCCCGCCCTTCGCCGGCGACCACCCGATGGCGCTCCTCCGTCAGCACGCCACGGCCATGCCCCGCCGCCTCCCCGGCATGCCCGACGCCCTGTGGACGCTGATCTGGGCCTGCTCGGCCAAGGACCCGGCCGTCCGCCCGACCGCCGAAGCCGTCGCCGCCGCCCTCCACCAGGCGGCTCCGGCCCTGACCGGCCTCCCCGCCCTGCCCCCTGTCCCCCGCACCGACCCCGCCTCCTCCACCTCAGAGCCCCTCCCCACCCCACCCAAGCCGACCCCCACCCCGCCGCAACCGGCCCCCACCGCCTCCCATGCGTCCGGGCACCACGCCCCCATCACCCCGGAACCCCACCCTCAGACGGTGCCTTCGCAGCCGCCGTCCTCGGCTGAGCCGTCCACCTGGCCGCAAGGGGCCGGTGGCGGAGGCGCGGGGAGTCCCGCTCGGCCGTCGAGGAAGCGGGGCGTGCTCGTGGCGAGCGGGGCTCTGGCGGTGGCCCTGGCCGGAACGGCGCTGGTCGTCGCGGCACCGTGGCGGCAGGAGGTCACTCCCGTGGCCGCGCCCACGACGCCGCCGTCCGCTCCGTCCACGCCGCCCGCCACGCCGTCCGGGGCCGCGGCCGTGGACATCGAGACGCCGTCGCCGAAGTCACTGGCCAAGCCCAAGGAACGCCAGGAGACCCCGAAGGTGGTCGTCACGGTCACCTCCACCCCGCCGAGCCCGGCGACCACCGCGCCGACGCGGCCCGTACGGACGAAGTCGAGCAGGCCGAAGCCCCGGGAGACCGAGCGTGAGACCGAGCCTGAGAGCGAGGCGCCGCCGTCGGAGCCGCCGGCGCCGCAGTGGCGCTGCCGCTCCTGGCTCACCACGGCCGGCGGGGTGGACATGTCGCCGTGCATGGCGGTGACCGGCGACGTCATCCACCTGAAGGGCCAGGTCAGAGGGTCGGCGCGATCCGACGTCCACGTCCAGCTCTACGACACCGACGCCGACACGAACCTGTCGCAGCCGTTCATCTGCGCGGATGTGCTCGCGCCGGCGGGCGGGGTCGCCACATGCGGCCCGTTCACGATCAGCGTCCCGCGCAAGGGGGCGAAGACGGACATTCGGCAGCGCTGGCGGCGTACCGGCAGCGTGTCGTGGAGCGGCGGCGCGGAGAGCCCGTACGTCGTCTGGTGAGCCTCTCACCGTGCACGCCTGCCCGGGGCACGCCAGAACGAATCGACAATATGCGATATGTTGATCCGACTTGATGATGTGATCGAGGAGGATTGCCATGAGCGAGAACGACCGCCTTGACCTCGGGCCTTTCGGCGTCTACACCTTCGACTTCGAGCACCTGCCGGCGGCGCGGGTGCGGGATGCGGTCCAGGAGCTGGAGGAGCTGGGCTGGCCGGCCGTGTGGGTCCCCGAGCTGCTCGGACGCGAGGCGCTCTCGCACGCCGGCTTCCTGCTGGCGAGCACCGAGCGGCTCAAGGTGGTGAACGGCATCGCGCAGATCTGGTCGCGCGGGGCCCGGTGGGCGCACGGCGGCGCGCTCCTGCTGGCCGACGCCTACCCGGGACGGCACGTGCTCGGGCTGGGGTTCGGCGGCGAGCCGAAGCCGGGGGTCAAGCCGCTGGGGGCGATGGCGGCGTACCTGGACGAGATGGACGCGCTGGCGACCGTGAACCCGGCGCCGCGGGGTCCGGTACGGCGAATCCTGGCCGCGTACGGGCCGAAGATGCTGGAGCTGGCCCGGGACCGGACCTCGGGCGCCCAGACCTACCACGTGAACGTCGCGCACACCGCGCAGTCGCGCGAGCTGCTCGGGCCTGAGGCGTTCCTCGCGGTCGAGCACCCCGTGCTGTTCGAGTCCGACCCCGAGAAGGCCCGGGCGATCGCGCGCGAGCACCTGAGCCCCTACCTGTCCCAGCCCTACAACATGGCCAAGTTCCGGCGGCTCGGCTACTCCGACGAGGAGATCGGCGGGGGCGGCAGCGACCGGCTGGTGGACGACTTCGTGTTCTGGGGCGAGCCGGACGTCATCGCGGACAAGCTGCGCGCCCATCGCGAGGCCGGGGCCGACCACGTCACGGTCCAGGTGATCGGCGTGGAGCCGGGCGGCTCGGCGATGCCGCAGTGGCGGCTGCTCGCCGAGGCGCTCCTGCCCCTCAGTACGATGTGAACACATCGATTTGACCAGGAGGCGGGGTGCCGATCGTCCTCGCGCTGCTGTGCGCGGCGCAGTTCATGGTCGTCCTGGACGTGTCCGTGGTGAACGTGGCCCTGCCCTCCATCGCGGAAGCGCTGGCCGTCGGGCCTCGGGAACTGGCCTGGGTCGGGAACGCGTACGCGCTGACCTTCGGCGGGCTGCTGCTGCTCGGCGGGCGGCTGGCCGACCTGTACGGGCACCGGCGGGTCTTCGTCACGGGCCTGGCCGTGTTCTCCGGGGCCGGCCTGGCCGGTGGGCTGGCGGGCACGGCCGGGCTGCTGATCGCCGCGCGGGCCGGGCAGGGGGTGGGGGCGGCGATCCTGGCGCCGGCCACGCTCACCGTCCTGACCTCCGTCTTTCCCGAGGGGCCGCGGCGTACCCGGGCCATCGCCGTCTGGACGGCCGTCAGCCTGGCGGGCGGCACGGCGGGCAACCTCATCGGCGGGGCGCTGACGCAGTACCTGTCGTGGCGGTCGATCCTGCTGGTCAACGTGCCTATCGGGCTGGCCTGCCTGGTCGCCGCCCGCCGGCTGACCGCCGGTCCCGGGCGGCGCCGCGGGCGGCTGGACGTCCTGGGCGCGCTGACGGCCACCGGCGGGCTGGTGGCGCTGGCGTACGGGGTGTCCGGGTCGGTCGTCGCCGTCGTCGGCGGGTGTGTTCTGCTGGGGTTGTTCGTGCTGGTGGAGACGCGGGTCGCGGCCGTTCCGCTGATCCCGCCCTCCCTGGTGCGGGCGCGGGCGATCTGGCTGGGCAACGTGGCGATGCTGCTGGCCGGTGCGTGTCTCAACCCGATGTGGTACTTCCTGACGCTGTCCCTGCAGAACGTCCTCGGTTACGGGGCACTGCTGACCGGGCTGGCGTTCCTGCCGCACACGCTGCTGACCATGCTCATCGGGCTGCGGGTGACGCCTTGGCTGATGCGGCGTACCGGTGATCGGGCGCTCATCGTCGCGGGCGCGCTGATCGGGGCGGCCGGCTTCCTGTGGCAGAGCCGCCTCGGGCCGGGCGGCGACTACGTGACCGCCGTCCTGGGGCCTGCCGTGCTCATCTCCCTCGGCGGCGGCCTGCTGAACACCCCGCTGACCGTCACCGTCACCTCAGGCGTGGCCTCGGAGAACGCCGGGGCAGCCGCCGGCCTGATGAACACCGCCAAGCAGATCGGCGGCGCCCTGGGCCTGATCACCCTGGTCGCCTTGACGTCCGCGCAAGGGGCCGACGCCGGCCCCGCCGCCCTGGCGGAGGCCTACGGACAGGCGTTCGTGCTCATAGCGGCGGCGCTGGCCGGCGTCGCCGTCCTGGCCCTCGCTCTACCGCACCGCCGCGATCACGCCACCACCCCCGCCGTTGAACCGGCGGCTGAGGAACACACCCACTGACCACAGCCAGGCGACGGCCGGCTCGGGACATCAGCCGCCGTCGGAGCTGATGGCCTTTGGGGGAAGGGGGGTGGGGGCGGCGCCGAGGTGGGGCCGGCGTGCGAGCCGGGGCTCCGCCCGGGCCGGGGCGGCGTTGGAGGGCGGGTCGGTGCGCAGGCTGAGCCGGCGTTCAAGGCGGGTCGGTGCGCAAGCTGAGCCGGCGTTCAAGGCGGGTCGGCGTGCAGGCTTGGGGGGAGCGGTGTTCAGGTGGGGTCGGTGGAGAGTTGTTCGGCGCGGTGTCGGAGGTCGGTGGCGAACTCTTCGGCGCGGGCCAGTTGGGTGCGCAGGGCGGCGCAGCGGTCGCGGGCCGCCTCCTCGAAGCGGGCGAGTCTTACCGCCAGGTGAGCGCGTTCGGCCGGTGACAGCGCCGGCCGCTCGGCCGGTTCTGAAGCCGGTGCCGGCCGCTCGGCCGGTTCCGTGGCCGGTTCCGTGGCCGGTTGTGGGGTCGGTGGGGTCGTTTCGTCGAGGCGGTCGGTGATGGAGAGCAGCTCGCCCATCTCTTCCAGGGTGAAGCCGAGTGGCTTCATGCGGCGGATCACCATCAGGCGGGCGACGTCGGCCTCCGTGTAGAGGCGGAAGCCGCCCAGGCTGCGGGCGGACGGCCGGACGAGGCCGACCTCGTCGTAGTGGCGGATGGTGCGCAGCGACAGCTCGGTGCGGGCCGCCACCTCGCCGATGTGCATGTGACCTGATGTCTCCATGACGGGCGGCGCAGGCTCGTCCATCTCTCGTACGACCTCACTGCCCGGCGTGGTGTGGGAGCGGCGTGCCAGGCCCCGCCAGATCTCTACCTTAACGTTAAGGTAGAGTTGCCGGTGGCCGCGCCGGGAGAGGCGCGGACCCGACATCCCCGGCGCTCCGGCCACGACGACGTGTGCCGCCCCCCGCCATCCCCAAGGTCAGGACTCTCGACGCGCGCATGCCTTTGATCACCACCGCCTGCTGCCCACCGTGACCTGCCCACCGTGACGTGCCCGCGGCGCGCATCGCCGCCCCGTCTCTCCCCCTGTCTCTCTCCCACTGCGCCGTACGCTCCGGCGCCGCCTCGCCCTCGTCAGAAGGACGTTCGTTGCCCAGCTCTTCCGTGCCCGCCCGCCCGTCCGCGTCCCTGGCCGCCCGGCTGCGGCCCGGCCGGCCCGCCTGGCTGTCGCCGTCGGTCGCGCGTACCGAGTTCCTGTCCGGCCTGGTCGTCGCGCTGGCGCTGATCCCTGAGGCGATCTCGTTCTCGATCATCGCCGGGGTGGACCCCAGCGTCGGCCTGTTCGCCTCGTTCACCATGGCCGTGGTGATCGCGTTCGTCGGCGGCCGGCCCGCGATGATCTCCGCGGCGACCGGCGCCATCGCGCTGGTGGTGGCGCCGCTGAGCCGCGAGTACGGCTTCGGCTACCTGATCGCGACGGTCATCCTGGGCGGGCTGATCCAGATCGTGCTGGGCGCGCTCGGCGTGGCCAAGCTGATGCGGTTCGTGCCGCGCAGCGTCATGGTCGGGTTCGTGAACGCGCTGGCCATCCTGATCTTCATGGCGCAGGTGCCGGAGCTGATCGACGTTCCGTGGGTCGTCTATCCGCTGGTGGGCGGGGCGCTGGTGCTGATGGTGCTGCTGCCGCGCCTGACCAGGGTGGTGCCGGCGCCGCTGATCTCGATCGTGGCGCTCACCGCGCTCACCATCGGCGCCCACCTGGCGGTGCCGACGGTCGGCGACCGCGGCGCGCTGCCGGCCTCGCTGCCCGTGCCCGGCTTGCCCGACGTGCCGTTCACGTGGGCCACGCTCACCCTCATCGCCCCGTACGCGCTGGGCTTCGCGCTGGTCGGGCTGATGGAGTCGCTGATGACGGCCAAGCTCGTGGACGACATCACCGACACCCGCTCGTCCAAGACGCGCGAGTCGATCGGCCAGGGCGTCGCGAACATCGTCACCGGCTTCTTCGGCGGCATGGGCGGCTGCGCCATGATCGGCCAGACGATGATCAACGTCAGGAACGGCGCCCGCACCCGGCTGTCCACGTTCACGGCCGGGGTCATGCTGATGGTGCTGTGCGTGGTGTTCGGGCCGCTGGTGTCGCAGATCCCGATGGCCGCGCTGGTGGCGGTGATGATCCTGGTGTCGTTCGGCACGTTCGACTGGCACTCGATCGCGCCCGCCACGCTCAGGCGGCTGCCGGTCGGCGAGACCACCGTCATGCTGGTCACGGTCGCCGTGGTGGTCGCCACGAGCAACCTGGCGATCGGCGTCGCCATCGGCTCGCTGACCGCGCTGATCATCTTCGCCCGCCGGGTCGCGCACCTCGCCGACGTCACCGCCTGCCTCGACCCCGAAGGCAGGCAGGTCGTCTACGCGGTCACCGGGGAGCTGTTCTTCGCCTCCAGCAACGACCTGGTCTCGCGGTTCTCCTACGCGACCGACCCCGACGACGTGGTCATCGACCTGACCGACGCGCACATCTGGGACGCCTCATCGGTCGCCGCGCTGGACGCCGTCGAGGCCAAGTACGCCGCCCGCGGCAAGAGCGTGCGCATCGTGGGACTCAACCAGCCGAGCGCCCGCATGCACGAGACCCTCTCAGGCGAGCTGTCCGGCAGTCACTGAGCCGGCGGCGAACAGCAGGCGCGTGCGCCATCGGCCGTCATGGTCGCCATGAGGACGACACGGACGGCCGGGGCTCGTGCGGGCGCGCCGCGACGGTGCTGCGCGAGCGGCTGCGGATGCTGCTGGAGGAGACCGCGCTGGGGCGGCGGGCGGGCACGCACGTCGTGGTGGTGGGCGGCGGCGCTGCAGCGGCGCGGGGTGCGGCTGCTGGCGCGGGGTGCGGCTGCTGGCGCGGGGTGCGGCTGCTGGCGCGGGGTGCGGCTGCTGGCGCGGGGTGCGGCTGCGGCTCGGCTGCACGGTCGCGGCGGTGGAGCAGGACGCGGTGGTGCTGAGCGACGGCCGGCGGGTACCGAGCGACCTGACCGTGTGGGCGCTGGGGGTGACCGCAGTGACGTCAGCCTGGACACCACGCCGTCCTGCCGCGGGGTGTGCGGCCTGATCAGTGCTTGCGCTTGTTCCGCTCGCTGCGGTAGGCGATGCCGATCGCGATCAGGATGGCGATGGCGGAGATGATCCAGACCGGTTCCACCGGGTTCCTCCCAACGCTGCGGATGGTGCGGCGCTCGCCCTACCCGGAGAGAGGCACGCAAACGGATATGTAGGCATTGACGTGCATTGTCCTGATGTGACGGTTTCAACGCTCACTTTCAGGAAAGAACCTTGCCCGCTGACCGCTACCCCACCTGACCCCCGGGAGACCTCCATGCTCACACCCACCGCCCCTGTTCCCGCCGGCCCCCATGACGCGGCCGCGGGTGGAGGGGCGCGGGTGCTCTGCTCCGGCGACCCGTACGACCTGACGGGCACCGCGCACTCGTGGAGCGAGTTCGGCGAGGACGATCTGGGCACCCTCTACCGCTGCGACGTGTGCGGCGTGACCGACGTCGCTCCCTGACCACGCGCCGCAAAAGGATTTGCGGGCCGCGACCGGCATCGGGCAGCCTTGCCCCTCGTGAAAATGCACGCCGACCAACTGACGATCGAGGCCGAGACCGTACAGAAGCTGGTGGACGAGCAGTTCCCGCAGTGGCGCGGCCTGCCCGTCGCCATGCTCGCCACCCAGGGCACGGTCAACGCCATCGCCCGCATCGGCGACCGCCTCGCCGCCCGCTTCCCGCTGCAGCCCGGCGACCCCGAGGCCGTGCGAAGCCTGCTGGAGGCGGAGGCGGGCGCGGCCCGCGAACTGGCGGCGGCCACCCGCTTCCCGGTGCCTGAGCCGGTCGCGCTGGGCGAGCCGGGCGCGGGCTACCCGCTCCCCTGGTCGGTACAGACCTGGCTGCCGGGCACGGTGGCCACCGACGCCGACCCGCGCGAGTCGTCCGCGTTCGCCCGTGACCTGGCCGCCCTCATCGGCGACATCCGCTCCATCGACACCCGCGGCCGTACGTTCTCCGGCCGGGGCAGGGGCGGCGACCTGCCCGCCCACGACGAGTGGATGGAGACCTGCTTCCGCAGCAGCGAGCACCTGATGGACGTCCCACGCCTGCGCCGCCTCTGGGCGGACCTGCGCGAGCTGCCCCGCGAGTCCCCCGACGTGATGAACCACGGCGACCTCATCCCCGGCAACGTGCTCGTCGCGGACGGGCGGCTGGCCGGCGTGCTCGACACCGGCGGCCTCGGCGCCGCCGACCCGGCCCTCGACCTCGTCAGCGCCTGGCACCTGCTGGAGGCGGGGCCGCGCGAGGAACTGCGGGCCGCGCTCGGCTGCGATGACCTGGAGTGGGAGCGCGGCAAGGCGTGGGCGTTCCAGCAGGCGATGGGCACGGTCTGGTATTACGTCGACAGCAACCCGCCGATGAGCCTCATGGGGCGGCGCACCCTGGAACGCATCCTTGCAGAAACCGGGTGATTTTCCGCCCGCCAGCCCTGAAGAATACGGGCATGTCCCAGGCGAAGTTGCGTACTGACCGGATCGATCTCGTCCCGCTCGCCGACGAGCACCTCGAGCACGAGATCGAGCTCGACTCCGATCCCGAGGTGATGCGCTACCTCACCGGGCGCGCTCGCACCCGCGAGGAGGTCGAGGCGGCGCACCGGCTGCGGCTGGAAACCGCCGGCCGGGTCCCCGGGCTCGGGTTCTGGGCGGGGTTCGTGGCCGGGGAGTTCGTCGGATGGTGGATTCTGGAGCCGCCAGAGCGCGCCGACCAGGGCCCGGTCGCGGGGCAGGCCGAGCTGGGTTACCGGCTGCTGCGCCGCTTCTGGCGCCAGGGCCTCGCCGGCGAGGGGGCACGCGAGCTGCTGCGGCACGGCTTCGAGGACCTCGGGCTCGACCGCGTCTTCGCCGAGACGATGGCGGTCAACGCCGCCTCCCGCGCCACGATGGCATCCCTCGGCATGACGTACGTGCGCACGTTCCACCAGGACTGGGACGACCCGCTGCCCGGCGGCGAGCAGGGCGAGGTCGAGTACGCCATCACCCGCGACCAGTGGCTCTCCCACCGCGCCACCCACACCTGACCACCCGGCCCGCCGCGACCCACGCCTGAGCCCCGCCATCCACCGCGACCCACGCCTGAGCACCCCACCCGCCGACGACGACGCCTGACCGGCCCGCCCGCAGCTGCTCGGCGCCCGCTACCCCGCCCTCATCCTGGCGAGCAGCGCCGGGCTCCAGTGCGTGCCGTAGACCTGCCGCAGCCGTTCCGACCGCCAGTCGGCGCCCGTGACCACCCCGCGGCACGACGGCGCCCCGCATCGGCACGCCATCGACCACCCCTCGACGCCGGTGTGCGTCGCGTAGTCGATGGTCAGCTCCTCCCCCGGCTCGATGTCGCGGCGGGCGGTGAGCGTGGTCGCGTCCTGGTGCCACAGGGCCGGGTCGCAGGAGTGGTTGCCGTACCGGACGGGGTGCGCGGGGTCGAGGAGCAGGTGGACGCCGTCCTCGACGGTGATGCTGCTGTAGGGCGGCGTGAGGGCGGCCAGCGTGTCGTCGTCGATGACCCGGCCCCCGAGCCGCATCACCACCTCGCCCCGGCGGATCCGCCCGACCGCGAACAGCCCGGTGCCCTCGATCGGCGAACGGCGCGGTGCGGCGGCGGGGCTCAGCCAGCTCTCGGCGTCGTACGTCACAGGGTGATCGTAGGGTGCTGAGATGAGTACGTCCCGAGGATCCTGGCGCAACACCACCCACGACTGGGCGACCGACGTCGACCACCGCCATCTCGCCCATATCCGCGAGGACCCCGCCGCGTACGCACCCGGCGGGGTCCTGCACCTGGTCCTCGAGGTCCTCGCCTACCCCGCGGACGAGGCGGCGGCCACCGGCGCCGGGCGCTGCACGGTCACCCTCCACCCCGACGGCTCGGTGTCCGTCGCCGACGAAGGGCGTGGCACCGACACGCGGTTCGACGAGCACGGCAGGCCCGTCAAGAAGCCCGTGATGGCGTCCAAGGACCTGCGGTTCTTCGATCATCCGGGCGCGCAGACACTGCCCGACGGGCACCCGCGGCGCGGCATGTCCGTCGTCGCCGCACTCAGCGACTGGCTCGTCCACACCAACCGCAGGGCGAACGGGTCGTGGACGCAGCGGTACGAGCACGGCGTGCCCGTCACCGGCCTGGAGCCCGTTCCCGACGACGGCACCACGGGCACCACCGTGCACTTCCTGCCCGCTCCGCAGGTGCCGCCCCTGGCCGGTGATCTGCGGAGCTTCGTGTGGCCGAGCCTGGCCGTCGCCTTTACATCGTAGATCACCAGGCGAGTATGCCGTCCTGCTCCTGGAAGGTGCCGGTGGGGCCGTCCTTGCCCATCATCGCCACGCGGGCGACGACCTGCGCGCTCACCTCGGCGGGCCGGCCGCCGGGGTGGTCCTTGGTCAGGTCCGTGTCGGTGTAGCCGGGCTCCACCGCGTTGAACGTGATGTCCGGCATCGCCTTGGCGTACTGCAGGGTGAGCATGGAGACGGCGGCCTTGCTGGAGCCGTACACGAGGGACGGCACGTGGAACGCGGGCCGCTCCGGGTCGGTGACGGCGTGGAACGAGCCGAGCGCGCTGGACAGGTTCACCACCACCGGATTGTCCGACCTGCGCAGCAGCGGCAGCGCCGCCTGGTTCACGCGGATCACCCCGACCACGTTGGTGTCGAACACCAGCAGCGCCTCCGGCCCGGCGAGGCTCTCGAGCCCGAGGCCGGCGTTGTTGATGAGCACGTCCAGGCGGCCCTGTTCGGCCTCGACGGTCTTCACGGCCGCCGCCACGGAGGCGTCGTCGGTGACGTCCAGCCGGACGAACCGCGCGCCCAGTTCGGCGGCGGCGCGGCGGCCGCGCTCCTCGTCGCGGGCGGCGGCGTACACGGTGTGGCCGGCCGCGACGAGGAGACGGACGGTCTCGTAGCCGATGCCCTTGTTCGCACCGGTCACCAGGGTCACAGTCATGATCGTTCCTCTCTTCGGTACGGGACGATCGTCCAGCGCCGGAGAGGGGTGGTGGCAGTGTCCCGGCGTTCCTGGGGGTGACAGGACCAGTCAGCATCAGGCCCGGCTGCATAGGCTCGATGCCAGAACGGATGACGCGAACGTCCTGGGCTCCTACCTGCGCGCCCGCCGCGAGCAGGTCGCGCCGGAGACGGTCGGGCTGCCGAACGCCGGCCTGCGGCGGGTGCCCGGGCTGCGGCGGGAGGAGGTGGCGATCACCGGCGTCACGGGGCAGTTGCTCGTCATGTACCACGCCGAGCCGGGGACCGAGCACGCCGACAAGCTCGCCCTGCTCTCCTCGTACGCGCTCCCGGACGGCGAGCCGGCCCGGATCGCGTCCCGCGCCGTCGTCGCCTCCTGAGCGGTCAGTTCTCCTGGTCGACCGGGACAAATTCGGGCTGGTCGAGGACGCGGAGCCAGCTGCCGTCGGGCTGGCGGCGGACGACCTGGGCGCGAGCGCCCGCCCCGTCCTTGGGCGGGGTCGAGGTGAGCGCGATGTCGCCGCTGATCAGCGTGGGCAGCGGCGGCTCCTGCTCGAAGTGCGGCCGACCGGCCAGCACCTTCTCCCACAGCTCGCGGATCGCCTCCCGGCCCTTCGTCCGGCTGCCGGGCGGGTAGGCGAGGACGGCGTCCTCCTCGTAGAGGGCGGCGACCCCGGCCGCGTCTCCGGCGTTGGACCGCTCGACGAACAGGCGGGTGATGTCTTCCGGACGCATGGCCTTCTCGTACATATATGTCCTCGTTTAGTGGTCTTTTCCGCTTTTCTTCAGCATGGCAGCGGGCACTTCGAGAAGTCCAACAGCTAGTTCTGATGGCAACTAGAATCAGCAGTCATGGAACTGCGCCAGCTCGAATACTTCGTCGCCGTCGCAGAAGAGCGGAACTTCACGCGTGCGGCCGAGCGGGTGCACATCAGCCAGTCCGGGGTCAGCGCTCAGATCAGGCAGCTCGAACGCGAGCTCGGCGCCGACCTCTTCGACCGTTCAGGACGTACGGCCACGCTCACCGTCGCCGGCAAGGCCGCGCTCGAACACGCCCGCGCCACCCTCGCCGCGGCCGCCGCCGTCGGCCAGGCGGTGGGCGAGGTCACCCACCTCATCAAGGGTCGTCTCGTCGTCGGCATGGTCAACGGGTGCACGATCACGCCGCTGTTCGACGCGCTGGCCGCCTTCCATCGGGCGCATCCCGGGGTGGAGATCTCGCTGCTGGAGGGCGACTCGGATGCGCTCGCCGAGTCCGTCCGCGCGGGGAGCGTCGACCTCGCCCTCGTCGGCACCGCCGCCGCCACCGCCCCCGAGGGGCTGTCCGAGATGACGATCATCAGCGAACGCCTCGTCGCCGCCGTGCCGCCCGCCCATCCCCTCGCCGAGCCGGGGCAGGTCACGCTGGCGGACGTGGCGGCGTACCCGGTCGTGTGCATGCCGCCGGGGACCGGACTGCGGCAGGCGTTCGACCGTGCGTGCGCGGCGGGCGGGTGCCGGCCGGCGATCGCGTTCCAGGCCGGTGCCTCCGACGCCATCGCCACCCTGGCCGAACGCGGGCTCGGCGTCGGCATCCTCAGCGAGTCGATGGCGGCGGTCTACGCCGACCGGCTCACCGCGCGGGTGATCGACGACTCGCAGGAGACCGCCCGGCTCGCCCTGACCTGGAAGACGCCGTACGGGCCCGCCGTACGCGCCTTCCTCACCCACGCCCGCCGCGCCTTCGCCCTCCCGGCCACCGCCTGACCCACCCTGCGGCGGGGAAGGCTTTGCCCCATGCTGGGGGATTTCGCAGGGCGCGGTCGCTAGCGTGGGAAGCGTCTCGCGCCGAGATGGCGCCTTCCGGGAAGCCGCATCGTCCATGTGCTCGTACGTCATGGAGGAGATCCCGATGTTCCCACGCCTGCTCATAGCCGCCGCCGTCACCCTGTCCGCCCTGATCGGTCCGGCCTGGACCAGCGTGGCCGGAGCCGTCACGGTGGCGCAGGACCCGGTCCCGCTGCCGCCCGTGCCCGGCGGCTCGGACGACCCGTACCTCGAACAGCCGCCCGACACCGAGCACAACGACCGCCGGGGACAGCGCTAGGCGGTGGTGACGACGATCTTGCCGAACTGGGTGTTCGACTCCATGTGCTGATGTGCCTGCACGATCTGCTCAAGAGGGAACACCCGGTCCACCACCGGCCGGAACGCTCCGGCCCGCAACCCTGAAGTGATGAACGCGGCCGCGCGGCGCAGCCGTTCCTGATCCTTGGCGACCTCGAGCATCGTGTACGTGCGCAGGTTGAGCGCCGGCATGCCCAGCTCGAACCCCGGGTACGGAGTCGGCTGCCCGCTTAGCGCACCCCACAGGAACAGGGTGCCGTCGGCCGCCACGGCCCTTGCCAGGTCCACGACGCCTGGTCCGGCGACCGCGTCGAAGACGTACTCGGCGCCCTTGCCGCCGGTCAGCTCCAGTACGCGCGCGGTCACGTCCTCCTCGTCGGAGACGATGACCTCGGCGGCGCCCTCCTCGGCCAGTTGCCGGGCCTTGGCGCGGGTGCGGGTGACGGCGAGCGGCCGCGCGCCCAGCCGGTCCGCGGTGTGGATGGCGGCCAGGCCGACGCTGCTCGACGCCGCGTTGATCACCGCCACGTCCCCCGCCCGCATGCGGGCGACCTCGGCCATCGCGCCGTACGCGGTCAGGTAGGGCATCCAGACGGCGGCGCCCGAAACCGCGTCCACCTGCTCGGGCCGCGGAACCAGCGAGGTCACGGGCACGACGGCCTGCTCGGCATAAACCCCATAGTCGTTCTGCGAGAAGTTGGGGATCACGCTGACCCGCTGCCCGGACGCGAACTCGCTCACCCTCGGACCGACCGCCTCGATCACACCCGCGGCCTCGTTACCGAGCCTGCCCGGCAACCGCTTGACCGGCTCGATGTACTGCCCGCTGCGAAACAACGCCTCCGCCCGATTGACCCCGATCGCTTCGACCCGTACCCGCACCTCACCGATGCCCGGCTCTCCCGGCTCCTCGTCCTCCAGCCGCATCACCTCGGGCCCGCCGAGCTCGTGAAAACGCACCGTCCGCGCCATGCCATCCCCCATATGTACGATCATCATCGAACATTCCATGCCGATCGTATCCCCCGCACGCAGAACCCCCGCACGCCATCCCGGCGCCATCGCGATCGTTTCCTCGTCGCGGCGCCGTGGCTCATCGGGTCACGTCTTAGTGAGCCGCACCCGCGAACGGTCAGGCGCGGCGGGGGTTGCGGGTTCGGCTCATTTCGCGTCGAAGGACGACCTGGCCTCCAAGATGCCGGCCGCGTTCTCCTCGGCCCAGCCGGCCAGGTCGCGGACGATCTGCAGGAGGCTGGCCCCGCGCGGGGTGAGCGCGTAGTCGACCCGCGGCGGCTTGGTGGCGTGGACGGTCCGCGAGACCAGGCCGTCGCGTTCGAGCCCCTGCAGGGTGGCGCTGAGCATGCGCTTGGTGATGGGCTCGCTCAGCCGGCTCAGCTCGTTGAAGCGCCGCGTGCCGTCGCCCAGCTGGCAGATGACCACCACGGACCACTTGTCACCGATGCGTTCGAGCACGTCGCGGATCAGGGCGCGGCGGGCCTGCTCGTCCAGCTCGGCCTCGGCGATGGGTGGTGACATGGAAGGCAGTATACGTCAGATACCTGGTTCTGACGTGCTGGTGGTTCTCCCGGTGATACCAGGGCAGGTCAAAGTGCCTACTTGTGGCCGTAACAGGAGGAGTGCGAGGGTGTCGATGACGGACTAGGTATACAATAAGAACCATTAAGGAGCTGGGACTTTGCAAGCGATCGGCCTATACCAGTACGGCGGCCCTGAAGTCCTGCGCGTCCTCGACCTGCCGGAGCCACACGCCGGCCCCGGCGAGGTACGGGTACGCGTACACGCCGCCGCCGTGAACCCCTCCGACACGCTGCTGCGCGCCGGCGTCAGCGCCCCGTTCCTGGAGGGGTCGCCGCCCCCGTGGGTGCCCGGGATGGACGTCGCCGGCGTCATCGACGAGATCGGTCCCGGCACCGACACCGACACCGACCTGACCGTGGGCGACGCGGTGATGGCGATGGTCATCCCGCTCGGAACGGCCGCCGGCGGCTACGCCGAGCAGGTCGTCCTGCCGGCCGCCCGGGTCGTCCGCGCCCCGGCCGGCATCGATCACGTGGCGGCTTCGACGTTGCCCATGAACAGCCTCACCGCGCTCCTGGCGCGCGACCTGCTGGCGCTCTCCCCCGGCTCGGTGCTGGCGGTGACGGGAGCCGCCGGAATGCTCGGCGGCTACCTCGTGCAGCTCGCCAGGCACGCGGGCCTGACCGTGGTGGCCGACGCCGCGCCCACCGACGAGGATCTCGTACGCTCGCTCGGCGCGCACGTGGTCGTGCCCAGAGGCGCCGACGTCACCGACCACATCCTGGCCGCCTTCCCTGACGGGGTGTCGGCGGTCGCGGACACGGCACTCATAGGTCCCGTGCTGCTCGACGCCGTACGCGACGGCGGCACCTACGCGCGTTTCCGCAGCCCGGGCGAGCCCGGATTCAAGAACGTCGAGAGCGTCCGAGGCATCAGGATCGCCGCCGTGTTCGTCCCCGAGTACACGAACCGCCCGGACAAACTGCACGAAATCCTCCAGCTAGCCGAGGCAGGCGTCCTGACCCCGCGCGTCGCCGCAACCCTGCCCGCCGCCGAGGCCCCCGAGGCCCACCGCCTGCTCGCCAAGGGCGGAATACGCGGCCGCCTGGTCCTCACCTTCTGACCACGCCGGCCGAGCGGCCCGCCCGCTCACCGCGGCGACCGGCGAGGACCCCGGTCACCCGGCCGGTCGCCCCGGCCTCGCCACCGACTCCCCCCAACCTCCCGAACCCATTGGAATCTCCACTCATCACTAGGAGTCATCGTGTCCACACGTTTCACCGACAAAGTCATCCTGATCACCGGCGCCACCTCCGGCATGGGCCGTGCCACGGCGGAGCGGCTGGCGGCTGAGGGCGCCAAGGTGGTGCTGGCCGCGCGGGGCAAGGAGGCCGGCGACGAGGTGGTGGCCGGCATCCGTGACGCGGGCGGCGAGGCGACGTTCGTCCGTGCCGACGTCACCGTCGAGAGCGAGGCTGCCGAGGTGGTCAGGCAGGCGGTCAGCCGGTACGGCCGGCTCGACGGCGCGTTCAACAACGTCGGCGCCGCCACCGCGATGGGCGAGCTCACCGGAATCGACGCCGACGCCTGGCAGACCGAGCTGGCCCTGAACCTCACCAGCGTCTTCTACGGCCTCAAGCACCAGATTCCGGCGCTGCGGGCGTCCGGGGGCGGCGGAGCCATCGTGAACAACGCCTCCGTCGCGGGCGCGAGCGGCCAGCCCGGCATGGCCGCCTACAGCGCCGCCAAGCACGGCGTGATCGGCCTCACCCGGTCGGCCGCGCTCGAGACGGCGACGGCGGGCATCCGCGTCAACGCCCTGGTCACCGGCGGCGTCGACACGCCGCTGACCCGCTCGAACCTGGGCCCGAGCCCCGAGGAGTCGCTGCGAGCGGCCGCCGCCATGCACCCGGTCGGCCGGATCGCCCAGCCAGAGGAGGTGGCGGCGCTGGCGGCGTTCCTCCTGAGCGACGAGGCCTCGTTCATCACGGGCGCCGCACTCGCGATCGACGGCGGCATGACCGCCCGCTGAATCGCCCCAGCTCAGCGAAGCCGACACGCAGCACAACAGCCGGCCGGCCACCGGGGCAACACACAACGCCCCCGGCCGGCTCACCACAGCAGAACGCCCACCGAACTCGCTGAGGCAGAACGCCGAACGCCTCCCCCGAGCTCACCGGGCCAAGGCGCTGAACTCCCCCGCCGGACTTACTGGGGTAGGACGCAGAACTCGTTGCCGTCCGGGTCGGCGAGGACGGCCCACTCCGCGTCGCCCTCGCCGATGTCGATGCGGGTCGCGCCCAAGGCGAGCAGGCGCTCGATCTCCGCCTCCTGATCTCCGCCGGCGGGCGGGGCGAGGTCGAAGTGGAGGCGGTTCTTGCCCTTCTTGGGGGCGATGGGCGGGCCGCCCCAGGTGATCTTGGGGCCGCCGTGCGGAGAGCGGATCGCGGTCTCCTCGTCCTGGTCCCACACCAGCGGCCACTCTAGGGCCGCGCTCCAGAAGTAGCCGACCTCCTGGGAGCCGTCGCACGACAGCGCCCCGATGAAGCCGCACTCGGCCAGGAACTTGTTGCCGGACTCGATGACGCAGAACTCGTTGCCCTCAGGGTCGGCGAGCACCACGTGGTCCTCGTCGGGGCCCTGGCCGATGTCGATGTGCCGGCCGCCGAGCGCCAGCGCCCTGTCGACGGTGGCCTGCTGGGCGTCGGGGGAGGCGCTGGTGAGGTCGAAGTGGATCTGGTTCTGGCCGATCTTCTCCGCCTCGGTCGGCTGGAACCGGATGCGGAAGCCGGTGTCGTCGGGCGGCAGCAGGGCCACGCCGCCGCGCGGGTCGTCGGCGCTCTCCCAGCGCAGCACCCCGGCCCAGAAGCGGGCGAGGGCGGCGGGGTCGTGTGCGTCCCAGCTGAGTGCGACGAGCTGTGCCGTCATCCCGGCGGCTCCCCTCTTGCAGGTTCGAACGGGCAGGCCGACGGCCTCCCGGCGCGGAACGCAGCCACCCTAGCCCGCGCGGCGACCGCCGTACCAACGATTAAAACCACCCGCCCAGCAGGGGCAGCCACACCACGTCGACGATCTCGACGATCTTCTCGTACGGCACCGGCCGCATGGTCATGAACAGGTCGTGGCGCAGCAGGTCGAGCGGCAGGTTGACGACGCGGGACGGGCGCGGCACGTCGGGCAGCTCGCCCCGGGCGACGGCGCGGCCCACGATCGTCTCGAAAGGGGCGGGCCGGCCGGGCTCCAGGAGGGAGTCGCGCAGGCGGGACAGGCTGCTGCCGGTCTCGTGAAAGTAGTCGCCGAGCTGCACGCTCATCAGCGTGATCATGCCGCTCCTGTCGGCGTCGGCGTTGCGCAGGAACCCGATGGCGTCCTCGCGCAGGCTGCCGGTGTCGGGGATCTCCATCGGCCGCCAGTAGGTGGTGAGGGTGGCGAGCAGCAGGTCCTCGCGCTGGGGCCAGCGCCGGTAGAGGACGGGACGGCTGGTGCCGGCGCGGGCGGCGACGGCCTCGTAGGTGAAGCCGTGGTAGCCGTGCTCGACCAGCACGTGCCAGGCGGCGTCGAGGATGGCCTCCTCCAGCCGGGCCCCCCGCCGCCGCGAACCGCTCTCAAGACTCACTTGTGTATCTTATCGCGCTGCTCTACGGTCTCCCTCGTTAGATACACGTGCGTATCCTAAGGAGACGTCCTTGACGTTCGACGTCATCATCGTCGGCGGCGGTCCCGCCGGCCTCTTCCTCGCCGCCGAGCTGCGCCTGGCCGGGGTCAGGCCCCTCGTCCTGGAGCGGCGGCCGCAGCCCGACCAGGCCGACAAGGCGCACGGCCTGGCCGGGCAGGTCGTCCGGCTGCTGGACCACCGTGGCCTGCTCGGCCGCTGCGGCAGCCCGGGGGCGCCGCGCCCGGCGCCGGGGTTCTTCTTCGGCGGCCTGCCGCTGCCGCTGCACCTGCTCGGCGCGGACAACCCGATGCACCTGCTGCCGATCAACCAGCGCGACCTGGAGCGGGTGCTCGCCGAGCGGGCGGCCGAGCTGGGCGCGGAGGTACGGCGAGGCTGGGAGGTGCGCTCGTTCACCCAGTACGGCGACCGGGTGGAGGTCCTGGCCCGCGGCCTGGACGGCACCGAGACCACGCTGACGGCCCGCTACCTCGTGGGCTGCGACGGCAGCCGCAGCACGATCCGCAAGCAGGCGGGCATCGCGTTCGCCGGCGGCGAGGACGAGCACACCGTCGACAGGTCCGCGCTCATCGGGCCGAGCGACCGCATCCGGTTCCTGCCGGGCGGGCGGGTGGCGATCGAGGGGCTGGGCGAGATCTCGGCGGCGTTCCACCGTACCGGCAGGGGCGTCTTCACGCTGCTCGGGCACGATCCGCAGCGGCCGCTGATCAACACGGCCGAATGGGAGGAGCACCCGGACGGCGATCACCCCGGTCCCGGCACGCCGATGACGCTGGCCGAGATGGAGGCCAGCGTGGAGCGGGTGCTCGGCGTGCGGCTGCCGCTGAGCCCGCCACCGCAGGGCGCGCCCACGATGCTGCGCCGCATGTCCGGCCGCAGCTACCGGATCGCCGAGCGCTACCGCGCCGGCCGGGTCTTCCTCGCCGGCGACGCGGCGCACGTCAGCCATGGCCCGACGCTGAACCTCGCACTCCAGGACGTGGCCAACCTGGCGTGGAAGCTCGCCGCCGTCGTATGCGGCAGCGCCGGGGACGGCCTGCTCGCGACGTACGAGAGCGAGCGGCGGGCCAGCGCCGAGCGCGTCATCATGCACACCAGGGCGGCGAGCGCGCTGCTGGCGCCCGGCGACGACGTCACCGCGCTGCGCACCCTGTTCGCCGAGCTGCTGACCGGCGCCGGCAACCTGCGGCTGGTGGCCGGCCTGGTGGCGGGCTCGGACGTCCGCTACGACATGGGCGGCGACCAGCAGGCCGAGCCCACCGGCCGGTTCGCGCCGCCGCTCGACGTGACCACCGCCGACGGCCGGACCGGGCGGCTGGCCGAGCTGCAGCACGACGCCCGCCCGCTGCTGCTCGACCTGACCGGCGGCACCGCCCTGGCCGCCGTCGCCGAGCCCTGGACCGAGGTACGCCGGGTCGCCGCGACCGCCACGGGCTCCCCCGCGCCCGCGCTGCTCATCCGCCCCGACGGCTACGTGGCGTGGGCCGGCGACGACCCCGACGGGCTGAAGGCGGCGCTCATCCGCTGGTTCAGCCCGAGCTGACCGGCACGGCCTGCTCTCTGGTTCAGCCCGAGCTGACCGGCGCGGCCTGCTGCTCGGTGAAGTCCAGCTCGGGCGGCGGGACGCGGAACAGCCGGGTCAGGTAGGCGAGGTAGACGGCGCCGGCGGCCAGCCAGACCAGCCCGAGCGTGATGGCGTGGCCGTCGAGCTGCGTGAGCAGGTAGAGGTCGATGACCGCGCCGATCGCCGGCGCCACCGCGTACGCGAGCACGCCGAGCCGCCGCCCGGCCCGGCGCTCGCGGACGTAATGTGCGATCACCGCCACGTTGACGAACACGAACGCGGTGAAGGCGCCGAAGTTGATGAACGACGTCGAGGTGGCCACGTCCATCCTGACCGCGATCAGGCCGACCAGGCCGGTGAGCAGGATGGAGAAGACGGGGGTGCGCAGGCGCGGGTGCAGGTAGCCGAAGATCCGGCGGGGCAGCACGGCGTCGCGGCCCATGGCGTACAGCAGGCGGGTGGTGCTGGCCTGGGCGGCCAGGCCGGAGGTGAACTGGGCCACCACCAGCCCGGCCAGGAAGACCGCGCCGAACAGGCTGCCGCCGATGGTCCGGGCGATCTCCGAGGCCGCCGCCGATGAGTCGGCGAACGCGCCGCCCGGGTGGACGAGCTGGGTGACGTACGAGACGACGACGAAGATGCCGCCGCCGATGAGCGCGACCAGCAGGATCGCCCGCGGGATCGTGCGGCGCGGCTCGACGGTCTCCTCGGTGAGCGTGGTGACGGCGTCGAAGCCGAGGAAGGAGTACGCGGCGATGGCCGCGCCCGCGGCGACCGTGGACAGGCTCGCGCCCTGGCCGGTGAACGGCGTCAGCTCGAACAGCGCCCCGGGCCCGCTGCCGCTGATGAGGTGCCCGGCGGCGAGCAGTACGAAGAAGGCGAGCACGAGGATCTGGAAGACCATGAGCAGCGAGTTGGCCCGGTCGGCGACCTTGATGCCGGCCAGGTTGAGCCCGGTGGTGAGCACGACGAACGCGACGATCCACACCGGCACCGGCACGCCGGGGAACTGCGCCGCCAGGTAGGACCCGCCGATCAGCCAGATGACCATGGGCAGGAAGAAGTAGTCGAGCAGCACGGCCCAGCCGACCAGGAACCCGGCGCGGGCGTCCACGGTACGGCGGACGTAGGTGTAGGCCGAGCCGGCGACGGGGTAGGCGGCGGCCATCCGGCCGTAGCTGAGCGCGGTGAACAGCATCGCGACCAGCGCCAGCGCGTACGCCGACGGCGCCGCGCCCGCCGTGGTCTCGGCGACGACGCCGAAGATGCCGAGCACGATGAGCGGCGTCAGGTACGCCAGCCCGAACAGGACGACGGACCGCAGGCCGAGCGTACGCCGGAGCGTGGGGTGCGGGGTGGGTGGCATGGTCACTCCGGGGGTGCGCCGGCCGGCCTCCACCGGCCGGGGTCGATACGCCCCTGGTAGAGGGGCAGGTCGATGGGCCGGTCGGCGTCGGTGAACTGCGACCAGACGCGGTTGAGCCCGGCGGTGCCGTGGCGGCGGACGCGGGTGACGTCGTCGAGGTCGAGCACGTCGGTCAGCACGGTGGCCGCCTCCCCCGCCTCGGCCCTGACCCGGCCTTCCGGGTCCACGACGAGGCTGCGTCCCGTGCCGGTGGGGGCGGCGGTGTTGACGGAGACCACGTACACCTGATTGACGATCGCGTTGGCGCGGGCCAGCACGAGCTCCTGCGCGCGGTCGGCGGTGGTGGTCATCACGGGGTTGACGATCACCTCGGCGCCCATCCAGGCCAGGTGCCTGGCCACCTCGGGGAACCAGGCGTCGTAGCAGATGGACAGGCCGACGCGGCCGGCGCCCGGCAGGTCGCAGACGACGAAGCGGTCGCCCGGCAGGTACGGCTCGTACGGCCGCCAGGGGAAGACCTTGCGGTAGCAGGCCGTCAGCTCGCCCTCGGGGGAGAGCACCAGAGCGGTGTTGTGCAGCGCGCCGCCGTCGCCGCGCTCGCAGATCGTGCCGGGCAGCAGCCAGACGCCGAGGTCACCGGCCAGCTCGGTCAGCTGCCTGACCAGGGGGCCGTCGAGGGGCTGCGCCGTGGCGGCCAGCTCGGCGTCGCGTTCGGCCGGGCGGACCCGGGTGCCGAATAGGTGCAGCTCCGGAAACATCACCATTTGGGTGCGGGGGAAGTTCGCCAGGACGTCCTCCACATGCGCGGCGAACCGCGACACGGGCGCGCCCGCGGGCAGCGGCTCGCTCTGCGCGAGCGCGACGGGGAGGGGCCTGGGCATCGTCCACCTGCCTTCTGACCAGCACATCTGTGCGGTGGTGCCCCAAAATAGCTCATATTGAGCTTTTTAAGCAACGTACGGTGGTGAGCCATGGACACCCTGACCGCGCTCAACTCGGAGGCCCTGGAGGGACTGCGGCGGCTCACCGCGCTCGACACCGTGCGCGCCCGCATCGCCCTGGCCGTCGACCTCGGGCTGCTCAAGCCCGGCGAGCGCCTGCCCCCCACCGCCGACGTCGCCCGCGCACTGGACGTCGGGGAGATCACCGTGCGGCGCGCGCTCACCGCACTGTGCGAGGAAGGCGTCCTGGTACGCCGCCGCGGCCGCTCGGGCGGCACCATGGTCGCCGACGAGCCGGCCATCGGGAAGGTGGCCGAGACCGCGGCCTACCGTACGGCCGCGGCCGAGGTGCACCGGCTCATCGACCAGCGCCTGCTGCTGGAGTGCGGCCTGACCCACCTGGCCGCGACCGCCGTCACCGCCGAGCGGCTGGCCGAACTGAAGGCCCTGGTCACAGAGATGGACCAGGCGGCGGGCTGGGCCGACTTCCACACCTGCGACGAACGCTTCCACCTCGCGCTCGCGGCGGCGTCGGGCGTGGAGTCGGCGACGGCGCACTACGGGCCTGTGCTGCGCCGCCTCTACCGCTACTACCTGCCCTATCCCCTGGACTACCTGCGCGAGTCGAACAAGGAGCACGCCGCGCTGGTGACGGCGCTGGAACGGGGCGACGCGGTGGAGGCGGTCCGCGTGGCCAGGGCCCACGTGGAGGTCCTGCACCGCACGATGTTCGTCGGCCTGCTCCGCTGAGTCAGCGGCCTTCCTGGACCTCGACCCTGAGCACGCGGTCGTCGCCTGGGCGGGGGTCGGTGCCGCCCCAGGTCGCGTGGTCGGTGTTGGAGGTGACGAGCCACAGGGCGCCGTCGGGGGCGACCTCGACCGTGCGGATGCGGCCGTAGTCGCCGTGGAAGTGGGCGATGGGGCCGGAGGTGGCGGTGCCGGCGGTGACCGGGAGCTGCCACAGGCGCCGGCCGCCGAGCGCGCCGATCCAGAGCGAGCCTTCCGCGTACGCGACGCCCGAGGGGCTGGCGTCGTCGGGGTGGAGGGTGGCGATCGGGGGGACGCCGGTCGAGCCTTCCGTGCCCTCGGTCTCCGGCCAGCCGTAGTCGGCGCCCGCGCGCAGCACGTTCACCTCGTCCCAGGTGCGATGGCCCAGCTCGGAGGCGTACGCGGTGCCGTCGGGGCCGAACGCGATGCCCTGCACGTTGCGGTGGCCGCTGGAGTAGATGGGTGAGCGGGCCGGGTTGTCCGCAGGGATGGAGCCGTCGAGGGCGATGCGGAGGATCTTGCCGTTGAGCGAGCCGGGGGTGGCGGCGTTCTCGGGCTCGAACGCGTCGCCCGTCCCGATCCACAGGTGGCCGTCGGGGCCGATCACGAGGCGGCCGCCGTGGTGCCTGTCGGCGGTCTGGATGCCGTCGAGCAGCACCCGGTCCACGCTGAGCGCGTCGTGGCCGGCGGCGATGGTGAGGGCGACGATGCGGTTGGCGTCCTGACCTGAGACGGAGGCGTAGACGGTGCGGTCGGTGGCGAAGCCCGGTGAGGCGACGATGCCGAGCAGACCGCCCTCGGAGCTTGCGTGCACGCCGGGCACGACGCCCACCTCGCGGGCCGCGCCGCCGGCGGCGGGGATGCGCAGGATGCGGCCGCTGATGCGCTCCGACACCAGCGCCGAGCCGTCGGGCAGGAACGTCAGGCCCCACGGCGCCTCCAGACCGGTGGTCAGCTCGACCGGCTCGCCTAAAGTCGCCACCGGGCCCGCCGGTAAGGTCACCACCAGCCGGGACGGGTCCGCCACCGGAGCGGGTGCGGGCGCCGCCGAGCAGGCCCCCGCCACCAGCACCGCGACCACGGCCGCCGTAACGGTGCGGGCGGTCATCGCTTCAGCTCCAGGGTTTCTGCGAAGCCGAGGCGGCGGACGAAGGCTTCGCGGGTGAGGTCGCTGAGGGCCATGACGTGGTCCACCCCGGCCCGTGCGGCGTCCACCACCGAGCGGAACGGGCGGCGGCCGGCGGGCAGGGCGAGGATGCGGCGGATCTCGTCGGCCACGTCCTGCGGGTCGGCGGTCGTCCCCGCCTCGAACAGCAGCTCGTGCGCCTCGTGGGTGCGCTCGACGAGCGGGTCCAGCTCGGCGTACTGGGCGCTCACCTGCCGGTCGCTCGCCCTGGAGGCGTTGGCGAAGTGGCCGGTGCCCCGGGTGATCGCGCCGGGCATGACGATCGAGGTCTCGATGCCGAACTGCGACACCTCGTACGACGTCACCACGGCCAGCGCGTCGAAGGCCGCCTTCGAGGCCACGTACGGGCCGAGGAACGGCGGGGTGGTGACGAGGCTGGTGCTGCTGACGTACACGAGCGTCCCCGAGCGGCGCTCGCGCAGGTGCGGCAGCGCCGCGCGGTTGACCCGCTGCGCCCCGATCGTGTTGACGTCGAACAGGTGGGCCACGTCGTCGTCGGTGAACGCCTCGGCGTACCCGATGAACAGGTGGCCGGCGTTGTGCACGACGACGTCCAGCTCGCCCGCCTCGTCCAGCACGGTGCGCACGGCCGCGTCGGCGGAGGTCTGCGAGGTGACGTCGAGGGCGACGACCCGCAGGTCGTGACCCCGGTCGCGGGCGCGCCTCGTCAGCTCGGCCACGGCGGCGGCGTCGCGGCCCTCGGGGTCGCGCATGGTGGCGTAGACGGTGTGGCCGGCCGCGGCGAGGGTCTCGGCGGTCAGGCGGCCGATGCCGGTGGACGATCCGGTGATGAGCACGACGGACATGGTGGGGGCTCCTTTCCGGCGCGCCGGGCTCAGGCGGCGCCGCCGTTGACGTAGAGGACCTGGCCGTTCACCCAGCGGCCCGGCCCGGCGAGGAAGGCGATCACCTCGGCGGCGTCGGCGGGCTCGCCGAGGCGGCCCATCGGGTTGAGCGAGGCGAGGCGGTCGATGGTCTCCTGGCTCTTGCCGGCGAAGAACAGCGGCGTGGCGGTCGGGCCAGGCGCGACGGCGTTGACGGTGATGTCGCGGCCGCGCAGCTCGCGGGCGAGGATGAGCGTCATCGCCTCGACGGCGCCCTTCGACGCGGCGTACGCGCCGTAGGCCGGCGTCTGCAGCCGGGTGAGCGAGGAGGACAGGTTGATGATCGCGCCGCCGGCGCGCAGGCGGCGGGCGGCGAGCCGGTCCACCACGAACGTGCCGCGCACGTTGACGCGCTGGATGCGGTCGAAGGTGTCGAGCGGGGTCTCCGCGATGGGCGCGGTCGGCATGATGCCGGCGGCGTGGACGAGCACGTCGACGCCGCCGAACTCGCGCTCGGCGAGGTCGAACGCCTCCGCCATCGCGTCCTCGTCGGCGATGTCGCCGGCCGCGACGACGGCCCTGCCGCCGGCGTCCCGCACGGCCTGTGCGGTCTGCTCGGCGCGGTCCTTGCCGCCCGCGTAGTGCACGACGATGGAGAAGCCGTCGGCGGCCAGGCGTTCTGCGCTCGCCCGGCCGATGCCGCCGGACGCGCCGGTGATGAGGGCGACTCGCTGGATCTTGTCGGACATGCTGGATGCCTTCCGCTACGATATGGACTGTTCGTTCATTTCAACGATAACAGTTAAATGAACATTCCGTCCATAAGTGAGGTGCCGATGTCCGAGAGCGCAGCCGTACGACGGGGCCGGGGCCGCCGGCCCGCCGCCGAGGTGCGCGCCGCCGTGCTGGAGGCGGCGGGGCGCATCCTGCTGCGCGACGGCATGCAGGCGGTCACGTTCGAGCGGGTCGCGGCCGAGGCGGGCTCCAGCAAGACGACCCTCTACAAGTGGTGGCCGTCGCCGGGAGCGCTGGCCGCCGAGGCGTACTTCACGCACAGCAGGGCGCTGCTCGACTTCCCCGACACCGGCGACCTCCGCGCCGACCTGATCACGCAGCTCGGCGCGTTCGTGCGGTGGCTGAAGGAGTCGGGCGCCGAGGGGCCGGTGTCGCAGCTCGTCGGGGCCGCCCAGCTCGACGCCGACCTCGCCCGCGCCTGGTCGCAGAGCTACGCCGTCCCCCGGCGCGACCTCGCCGTCGAGCGCCTGCGCATCGCCCAGCGCCAGGGCCAGCTGCGCGCGGACGCCGACCTGCACGTCATCGTCGACCAGCTCTGGGGCGCCTGCTACCACCGGCTGCTGGTGCTCAAGGTCGACTTCGACACCTCGATCGTCGAGCGCCTGGTGGACCACGCCCTCTACGGCGCGGCCCCGCGCACGACGTGAAGGACCGCCCGCGGGGTGCGGGCGGTCCTTCAGCGGGCGGTCCTTCAGAGGAGGGGTGTCAGCGGCTGTAGCGCGCGACGGTGATCTTGTCGATGATCGGCGCGAACTGCGAGCGCAGCAGCACGCCGGGGAAGGTGTCCGAGGCGTACGTCTCGCCGTCGAAGTTCGGCAGCTCCTCGCTCGCGAAGCCGATCGTGTTGACCCCCTTCTTCAGCTGCACCGGGACGGTCAGCTCCCAGAAGTTGTTCTCGTGGAAGGTGTGCGGGAACGACACCCGCCGCGCCGTGCCGCCGTTGACGCTGATGTCGGCGTGGCGGGCCAGCGGGTCGGGGTTGTAGTGGGTGGCGGGCGACTGCTCCGGGTTGGAGTAGCGGACCCGCATCGCGTACGTGCCCGCCGCGTCGGCCCGCACGGTGAAGGTGAGCGTGTTGCCGTTGCCGGGCGGCCCGCCGACGCCGGTGACCGCGGACCCGCCGTCGGCCAGGGTGAGCGGGGCGGCCTTGGCGGTGCCGGCGAGCCGGGCCGACTCGGCCTGGTACGCGGTCTCCGGCAGCGTCCCCGGCCGCACGTCGAGCCGGTCGATGACCGCCTTGCCCGAGCGGCCGGTCACCGTGACCTTGTTGACGCCGCCCGACAGCGACACCGTGGCGGTGGCATGGCCGCGCGTGGCGTTGCCCACCACCTCGACCCCGTTCACGGCCAGCTTCGCCGTGCCGGAGAGCACCTTGAGGTCCAGGACGGAGGCGGCGTCGCGCGCCGAGTACACCCAGAACGTCGCCGGCTCGCCCTTGCCGAGAGACGCGCCGCCCGAGCCGGACACTTTGGCGCCCTTGATGTCATAGACCGTCCGCGCATCGGTCAGCTCGGCCTCGTAGACGGCCGTCGCCGCCGCCGGGTTCGGCAGCCGCAGCACGATCCGGTCCACGATCGCGTCGCCCTTGGTGGCCCGCTTCCCGTCGAGGCTGCGCGCGGCCAGCGAGATGACGTGCCGGCCGGCGGTGAGCCGTACGGTGGTGTCGGCGTGGTCCCAGACCACCCACTTGTACCCGAGCGGCAGGAACACCTCCTGCTCCGCTCCCCCGTCCACGCGCACGAAGACGTTCGTGGGGCCCTGCTCGCGCACGAGGTCGTAGGTGTTGAGGGAGTTGGCGAACACGCTCAGGTCGTAGTCGCCGGTCTCGGGCACCTCGACGGTGAAGTCGAGCACGCCGTCGGAGCCGGTGCGCAGCCCGCCGACGTCGTAGCCGCCCGAGGTGTAGAACTTCGACACGTCCGACGGCGAGCCCTCGGGCCCGTTGCGGGTGTAGCCGGAGCCGGTGTAGCGGGCGTCCTCGGCCTCGTACGAGCCCTCCCACCGCTGCGGCGCGGGCGCGGTCAGCGTGCCGGTCCCCGCCGGGGTCAGCACGATCTCGTACGCCGACGACTCCGCCAGCCTGGGCAGGTCACCGGAGCCGAAGTCGAGCGCCACGGCCCCGCCGGAGACGGTCAGGTCGCGCTCGGCGACGACGCGCGGCTGCGGCGAGTCGCCGATCTGCCCGGTCCAGGGGATCTCCTTGATCCACGCGTGCACCTTGCGCCCGAAAACCTGCTCCGGCACGTGCTCGAAGCGGATGTGCCCGGCGCTGCTCGCGCCGCCGACGATCGCGCGGGCCTGCCGCTTGCCGGTGTCCAGCGTCGCGACGCCCTGCAGCGTGTAGTTCTGGCCGGGGTACGGCGGCGTGACCGCGACGGTGTGCCCGCTCATCTGCCCGTAGGCGTGCAGCAGCCACCACTGGCCGTTGCCGCGGTTCGCCTGCACGGCCGAGTCGCTGAGGTTGCCGTCGATGTTCCAGTACGCGATGTCGGCGTCCACCTTCGACTCCTCGATGGCGGAGATCCACTGGATCATCTGGCCGGGCACCGAGGTGTGGTAGTTGAAGGCGTACTCGTTGATGTTGATCGGTAGCTTCCTGCCCTCGTGCGCGGTGCCCGCGAAGACCTCGGCCTCCATCTCGCGGTAGCGCTTGACGCTGGAGCGCACCTGCTCGGGGTGGCTGAGCTCGTGCCAGGTCATCACGTCGGGCACGGTCCCGGCCTCGACGGTGTGCTCCAGGAAGCCCTTGACCTGGGAGTAGAGCACGCTGGTGTTCGGGCCGGCGATGCGCGCCGAGGGCAGCTTACCCTTGATCAGCCGGTAGAAGTCATCCCACGTCCGGAAATAGTCGGTAGGGTCGCTCAGCCAGCTGACGCCGTTGTAGCTCCACTCGCCGGTGCCGAACATGTTGCCCTCGGGCTCGTTGAACGGCACGAACACCACGTGCTCGCGGTACTCCGGGTCGAGCGTGAGCACCTGGTCGACCTGCCCCGCGATCTTCTCCCGGTACGTCGCGAGCTTCTCCTGTGGCGTGTCGCCCGGCCACTGGTAGGGGAAGCCGCGGTGGATGTCGGTCATGTAGATGTACACGTCGCCGCCGGTGCTGTCGGCCAGCGGCTTGACCACCTCCAGGGCGTCGGCGCCGGGATGCTGCGGCCCGTCCTGCGCCTTGGTGGAGACCGTGCGCAGCTTCATGCCCTCGATGAGGTTGTTCGTCGGGACGCCGGGTCCGTACAGGCCGTAGAGCGTGCCGGACGCGCCGCCGTGGAAGGCGCCGGTGTCCTTGGCGAGGTCGATGACGAGCTGGCCCTCGCGAATCACGGTGACCGACGCGGTGACGGGCCGGCCCCCGGCGGCGCCGGTGACGGTGAACGTGCCGGCGGCGGCGTAGTCGTCCGGGTCCACGGGCTGCCAGGTGATGGGGACGTCGCGGTCGTAGCCGTCGGAGTAGGCGGCGCGGACGGCGGGCGGCAGCGCGGGCGCCTTGCCGATGACCGTGCGCACGTCGAAGGCGTCCGTGCTCGGCTCGCCCGGCTCGGGCGGCGGTCCGGCCAGCGCGGCGACCTGCTCGGCGGTGAGCGCGGCGCCGTAGATCCGGAAGTCGTCGACGGCGCCGTCGAACAGCGGGTCGGGGTAGAAGGAGCGGCCGATGAAGCCGGCCGAGGTGGTGGCGGCGTCCACCAACCGGCTCGCCGTGATCGTGGTGGGGGCGGAGGCGACCGCGGCGCCGTCGAGGTAGCTGGTGACGCGCCCGGCCGCCGTGTCGAGGGTGACGGTCAGCGTCTTCCAGGCGTTCGCCGGGAGCGGCGCGTAGCCGGTGACCTGCGCCTCCCCGCCGCCGCCTGCGGTCGTGACCGCGGTGCGCAGCCGCCCGTCCCCGTTGTACGGGGTACTGAACAGGTAGCGGGAGTTGTCCTTCCCGAGGGCGTAGATCCACTGCCAGGGGGCGGTGGTGCCGTCCCACTTGACGCGGGCGGACACGGTCAGGTCGGTCCTGCCCTTGATCGCGTCCAGGGGCAGCTTGACGTAGGCGCCGTCCGAGGTGGGGGCGCCGCCGGGCAGGCTGAGCGCGTGCCCGCCTGAGGCGCCGTCCACCAGCTCGGCGGTGCCGGCGTTGACCAGCTCGCCGTCCAGGCCGTTGCCCGAGGAGTCGGTGACGGCGCCGGTGGTGACGTCGTCGGCGTCGAACTGGTAAGCGAGCACGGGTTCCGGGACGGCGGCCGCGGTCGAGGGGGTGGCGGTTAACGGGAGGGCGAGGGCGGCCGGGAGCAGCGCGGCGAGCACCGCCCTCCGGCGAGTAGCGGTCAGGCGCGGGAATGGCATGCGTACGTCCCTGGGGATGTGAGCGCTAACAGAGCCGAGGGAGCTTCAGCGCAACGCGACCGCAGGGTTGCCGGTACGTTACGCAGCCCCGCCCTCACCCGTCAATGGGCACGGCTCCCCGTTTCCGACATGTCACAATTCGGTATCGCCGCCCTCGTTCCTCCTTGACGTCCGCCGTGCGGCGGAGCAACAGTCGAGCCACATCGTTCGAACCGGTTCGCCGCCTCCGGTGCCCACCGGCGGTCACCGTCACGGTGCCCCCCGCCCTGGAGCTCCAAGGAAGGCGACATCGGAGCGACGATGCGAGGGAGCAGTGCAACGCGACCGTCGAACCGGTTCGATGAATACGGAGGTGAGAGTGGCGACGATCGGAGACGTGGCCCGGGAGGCCGGGGTGAGCCGCAGCACGGCGTCGTACGCGCTGTCGGGCAAGCGGCCCATCTCGGAGGAGGTGCGCCGGCGCGTGCTGGCCGCCGCCGAGGCGCTGGCGTACACGCCGAACGCGGGCGCCCGCGCCCTCGCCACCGCCCAGACCAAGGTCCTCGGTCTGCTCGCCCAGTTCCACGAGGACGAGTTCGCGCCCGCGATGATGCAGTACATCCTGGGCGTCACCAACACCGCCCGCGACCTGGGCTACGACACGCTGCTGGTCACCGAGGCCGACGGCGTGCGGGCGCTGCGGCGGGTCACCGACTCGCGCATGGTCGACGGCGTCGTGCTGATGAACATCGCCGAGGACGACGCCCGGCTGCCCATCCTGCGCGCCGCCCCGCAGCCGGGCGCGCTGGTCGGGCTGCCGGGCGACTGCTCGGGCCTCGACGTGTTCGACCTCGACTTCGAGGAGGCCGGCCGGGTCATGGTGGACCACCTGCACCGGCTCGGCCACCGCGAGCTGATCCTCATCTCGCAGCCCGAGCACGTGGTGGAGCGGGGCGGCGCGTACGTCTGGCGCCTGCGCGACGCGGCACTGGAGCGCGCCCGCACGCTCGGCCTCACCCTGCACGCCGTCTACGGCGAGTCCCGGCAACCGGCCGTGGGCCGGCTGCTGCACGGCCTGCTCGACGCCTACCCGGCGGCGACAGGACTGCTGATCAACAACGAGGCGGCCGCGGCGGCGCTGCCCTCGGTCACCTACGAGCGTGGACTGCGGGTACCCGGCGATCTGTCGGTCATCGGGCGCTACTCCGCCGAGTTCGCCGCGACGTTCTCGCTGCCCTACTCCTTCATCGAGAGCGCGCCCGACCGGCTCGGCTCCATGGCGGTGCGCCAGCTCGTGCGCCGCGTGGAGTCGGCTTCGGCCAGGAAGGAGCCGTTCGTGGTGCGCTTCATCTCGCCCGAGCTGGCCGATCGGGGCAGCACCGCTCCCCCGCGCCCGCACGCTTCCTAGCCATCCGTCCATCCACCCCCCATCAGTCCGGCACGCTCACCGTGTGAGACATGTGAGCGTTAACATTGGAGGAATCGATGAACCGTCCGTCGGTGTCCGCGAGGGCGGCGGTCTTCGGAACCGCGGTCCTGGCGCTGTCCGCACTCGCCGCCTGCGCGTCCGCCCCTCAGGGCGGGCCCGGCACGGATTCGGCGAGCAGTTCCGGCGGGGGCGCGTACACGTGGTGGGACCCGTACCCGCAGCACGACAAGTCCTCCGCCTGGGGCGGACGGGTGAACGCCTGCGGCAAGGAGGCCGGCGTCACCATCGAGCGCACCGCCTACGACACGACCGCGCTGACCAACCAGGCCCTGCTGGCGGGGCAGGAGGGCAACGCACCGGACGTGATCCTGCTCGACAACCCGGCCGTCTCGACGCTGGCGGACGCCGGGATGCTGGCCACGATGGCCGACTTCGGCCTCGACACCTCCCGCTTCGACAAGAACCTCATCGCGGCGGGCGAGCTGGACGGGCAGACGTACGGCATCCCCATCGGCGCCAACACCCTCGCCCTCTACTACAACAAGAAGATCCTCGACGCGGCCGGCGTGGATCCGGACTCCATCAAGGACTGGGCCTCGCTCGACGCCGCGCTGAAGAAGGTCGAGAAGGCGGGCAAGAAGCCGATCACGTTCGCCGGCATCGGCACCGAGGAGGGCTCCTTCCAGTTCCTGCCCTGGTTCTGGGGCGCCGGCGCGCAGCTCACCGCACTCGACTCGCCGCAGGCCGTCGCGGCGCTGGAGCTGTGGACGTCATGGGTCAAGAGCGGCATCGCCCCCAACTCGGTCATCAGCAACTCCCAGAACACCACCTGGGAGGAGTTCCTGACCGGCGAGTTCGCCTTCGCCGAGAACGGCACCTGGCAGATCGACAGCGCGAAGAAGGCGGAGTTCCCGACCGGGATCGTGCAGATCCCCGGCAAGGACGGCGGCGTCGCGCCCACACCGACCGGCGGCGAGTTCATCACCGTCCCGGTGCAGAAGGACACCAAGCGCTACGACGTCACCAAGAAGATCCTCGAGTGCATGACCACCCCCGAGGGCCTGGTGGAGACCGGCACGACGTTCGCGTACTACATCCCCTCCACCGCCGACGGGCAGCAGCGCATCCTGCAGTCGGAGCCCAGCCTGAAGCCGTGGGTGGACGCGGTGCGCTCGGCGAAGGGACGTACCAGCGACAACCTCGGCACCGACTACCCGAAGATCTCCGAGGCGCTGTGGAGCGGCGTGCAGAAGGCGCTGAGCGGCTCGGCGAGTCCGGCCGACGCGCTCAAGCAGGCGCAGGCGCAGGCCAAGCAGGCGACCGGCGGCTGAGTGGCTCATGACCTCGCTGCACACCCGAACGGGCGCGGTGCGGGAAGCGAGCGGGCGACACCAGCACGCCGCTCCCCGCCGGCGGCGGAGCGGGCGGTGGACCGCGGCCGCCTTCCTCGCCCCGCTCATCATCTACTTGATCGTCTTCTACGCCTATCCGCTCTACCGCAACATCGACCTGAGCCTGCACGACTACACGCCGCGGGCGTTCATCCAGGGGAATCCGGAGTTCACCGGCCTGGCGAACTACCGCGCCATCCTCTCCGACGACACCTTCCTGCGGGCGCTGCGCAACACCGCCGTGTTCACGCTGGCGTCCATCGCCGCGCAGTACCTCATCGGGCTGGCGCTCGCGGTCTTCTTCCACCGCAACTTCCGCCTGTCCGGCGTGCTGCGGGCGCTGTTCCTGGTGCCGTGGCTGCTGCCGCTGATCGTCTCGGCGTCCACCTGGTCGTGGCTGCTCAACAGCGACAACGGCATCGTGAACGCGGCGCTGCAGGCGTTCGGCATCGGCCAGATCAACTGGCTGACCTCGCCGGGCACCGCGCTGCTCGCGGTCACCGTCGCCAACATCTGGCTGGGCGTGCCGTTCAACCTGGTCATCCTGTACGCCGGGCTGCAGAACATCCCCGGCGACCTGTACGAGGCCGCCGGCCTTGACGGGGCGGGGCCGTGGCAGCGCTTCACCCGCATCACGTTCCCGCTGCTGCGGCCGGTGACGCTGATCACGCTGCTGCTCGGGCTGATCTACACGCTGAAGGTCGTCGACATCATCTGGATCATGACGCGCGGCGGTCCGGCCGACGCCTCGACGACGCTGGCCATCTGGTCGTACCGGGAGGCGTTCGGCACCGGACAGCCCGACTTCTCGCCCGCGGCGGCGGTCGGCAACCTGCTCATCCTCATCGCCTTCGTCGCGGGCCTCGTACACGTGCGCCTGCAGAGGGAGGAAACGGCATGAAGACCCGCAGAAGCGGCTGGAAGACGGCGCTCGGCGTGGTGCTGGCGGGCGTGATGCTCTTCCCCGTCTACTGGATGGTCAACGTCTCGCTCACCAAGACGCGGGACCTGCGGGCCGACCCGCCGCACTGGTTCCCGTGGAACCCCACCTTCGAGGGGTACGCCGCCGCGCTCGGCCAGCAACTGCCCGCCCTGGCGACCAGCCTGTTCATCGGCCTCGGCACGGTCGTGCTGACCCTGGTGGTGTCGCTGCCGGCCGGGTTCGCCCTGGCCAGGCTGCGCCCGCGCGGCACCCGGCTGCTCGACTTCCTGCTGCTGGCCGCACAGATGATCCCCGCGGTCGTGATGGCCATGGGCTTCTATGCGATCTACCTGCGGCTCGGGCTGCTCAACACCGTCTGGGGGCTGATCGTGGCCGACTCGACGCTGGCCGTGCCGTTCGGGGTGCTGCTGTTCCGCGCGTTCATGGCGGGCATCCCGCAGGAGGTGCTGTCGGCGGCGCAGATCGACGGGGCGAGCACGTGGCGGTCGTTCCGCTCGATCGTGCTGCCGCTCAGCCGCAACTCGGTGATCACCGTGTCGCTGTTCGCGTTCCTGTGGGCGTGGTCGGACTTCATCTTCGCCTCCACGCTCAACCGCAGCAGCGACATCATCCCGATCACGCTCGGCATCTTCCGCTACATCGGCAACAACACCACGCAATGGAACTCGATCATGGCGACCGCCGTGATCGCGTCGCTGCCCGCGGCGTTCCTCCTCGTCCTCGCGCAGCGTTACATCGCCGCCGGGGTCACCGCGGGCGCCGTCAAGGACTGAAAGAAAGGTAACGCCGTATGACCAGCCCCGTGCTGCCCTCGCACGGCCGGGTACGCCCGCTCGGGCTCACGCAGGTCTCGCTCACCGGCGGGTTCTGGGGCGGCCGCCAGACCGTGAACGCCACGGCGACGCTCGCCCACTGCGAGTCGTGGATGGAGCGCCTCGGCTGGCTCGCCAACTTCGACCGGGTCGCCGACGGCAGCACCGGCCCCGACCGGCCCGGCTGGTCGTTCTCCGACTCGGAGGTCTACAAGCTGCTGGAGGCGCTGTCCTGGGAGAGCGCCAGGTCGGGCGACCCCGAGGCGGAGTCGGCGATCAAGCGGCTGACCGCCCGCGTCGCCCGCGCCCAGGACCCGGACGGCTACCTCAACACCTGCTTCGGCCATCCCGGCAGGCCGCCCCGCTACAGCGACCTGGAGATGGGCCACGAGCTCTACAACACCGGCCACCTGCTGCAGGCCGCGGTGGCCAGGCTGCGCACCGCGGGCGACGACGACCTGGTCCGCGTCGCCCGGCGGGCCGCCGACCACGTGTGCCGCACGTTCGGCCCCGGCGGGATCGACGGCGTCTGCGGGCACCCGGAGATCGAGGTCGGGCTGGCCGAGTTCGGCCGCGCGCTCGGCGAGCCGCGCTACGTCGAGCAGGCCCGCCTGTTCATCGAGCGGCGCGGCCACGGCAGGCTGAAGGACATCCCGCTCGGGCGCGCCTACTTCCAGGACGACATTCCCGTACGCGAGGCGGACGTGTGGCGCGGCCACGCGGTGCGGGCCCTCTATCTGGCCGCCGCTTCGGTGGACGTCGCCGTCGAGACCCGCGACTCCGGGTTGCTCGACGCCGTGCGGCGGCAGTGGGAGCGCTCGGTGTCGCGGCGCACGTACGTCACCGGCGGCATGGGCTCGCGCCACCAGGACGAGGGCTTCGGCGAGGACTGGGAGCTGCCGCCGGACCGCGCCTACTGCGAGACCTGCGCCGGCGTCGCCTCGATCATGGTGTCCTGGCGGCTCTACCTCGCCACCGGCGACGTCCGCTACACCGACCTCATCGAGCGCACGCTCTACAACGTCGTCGCCACCTCGCCCAGCGCCGACGGGCGGGCCTTCTTCTACGCCAACCCGCTGCACCAGCGCGCCGCCGGACGGCCCGCCGACCCGGACGAGGTCAGCCCGCGGGCCGAGGCGGGCGTGCGGGCCGCGTGGTTCGACGTGTCCTGCTGCCCGACGAACGTCGCCCGCACCCTGGCCGGCCTGCACACCTACCTCGCCACGGTCGACGACGACGGGCTGCAGCTGCTCCAGTACGCCGCCGGCGAGATCCGCGCCGAGCTGCCCGGCGGCCGTCCGGTGGCCCTCGACGTCGAGACCGCCTACCCCGACGACGGCACCGTCCGCGTGCGCGTCGTCGCCGGCCCCGACGAGCCGTGGACGCTGTCCCTGCGCGTGCCCGGCTGGGCGGACGGGGCCACGCTCACCGAGGGCGGGCGGACCACGACGGTCGCGCCGGGGCTGACCCGGGTGCGGCGGGCCTTCGCGGCCGGGGACGAGATCGTCCTGGAGCTGCCGGTGACGCCCCGCTTCACCTGGCCCGACCCGCGCATCGACGCCGTACGCGGCTGCGTCGCCGTGGAGCGCGGGCCCGAGGTGCTCTGCGTGGAGTCGGCCGACCTGCCCTCGCCCGGCGTCCTCGACGCCCTCACCATCGACGCCGGCTCCGCGCCGCGCGCCGTCCCCGGCGGCGCCGTGGTCCGCGGCCGGGCCCGTGGCGTGCCCGACCAGGCCTGGTCCTACCGGGACCGGCCGCTGAGCGGCGACGGCGGCGACTGGTTCGACGTGCCGCTGCGCCCGTACCACGCCTGGGCGCGGCGCGGACCGTCCAGCATGCGGATCTTCCTCCCCATCGCCGACCCGCACCCCCCAACCCAGGAAGGAGCCTGACCCCATGGCCCGTACGCTCACCGCAATCGCGTTAGCCCTGGTCACCACGGCCGCCACCGTGGTGACCGGCGCCACACCGGCCGCGGCGGCCGGCGCGACGCTCACCGTCGACGTCGCGCGCCCGTTCCGCCCGGTCACCCACGCCGCCTCAGGCGGCCTCTACGGCCTGGCGGAGAACAACCGCCCCGCCGACTCGACCCTGCTCCCCATCAAGGTCAACTCACTCACCCAGCCCGCGCCCGGCGTCGGCCAGCGGCCCAACGGCCAGCCGCCCGGCGGTGACTCCCTGCTCATCGCCCCGCAGGCCGACCGCGTCGGCGCCGGCCAGTACATCCGCATGCCGGACATCTACCCCGACTTCCCCTACCGGTGGGTGAGCTGGGACGACTGGCTGGCCAAGGTGAACACCATGGTCAGGGCGCGGCTCGCGGCCACCACCGTCACCAACGTGCTGGGCTGGGAGCTGTGGAACGAGCCCGACTACACCTGGAACACCAGCGCCGCCGGGTCGTTCAACGAGGGCTGGGTGCGGACGTACCGGGCGGTGCGGGCGCTCGACACGCTCACCCCGATCGTCGGCCCCAGCACCGCCACCTACAACCGCTCGTGGATGCAGGCGTTCCTGACCCGCGCCCGCGACACCGGCACGCTGCCCGACATCATCTGCTGGCACGAGCTGCAGAACCCCGACCGCATCGCGGCCGACATCGCCGACTACCGCAACCTGGAGGCGTCGCTGGGCATCAGCCCGCGCCGCCTGTCGATCAACGAGTACGCCGCCCCCGCCGAGGTGGACGTGCCCGGCCGCATCGCCGGCTACGTCGCCAAGCTGGAGCGCGGCGGCGCCGAGTCGGCGCACCGGGCCTTCTGGTACGAGTACGGCACCATGAACGGCCTGGTCACCGGCAACTCCCAGCCGACCGGCACGTGGTGGCTGTACAAGTGGTACGGCGACATGGCCGGGAACATGGTCACGACCACCACCTCCTCGTCCGGGCTCGACGGGTTCGCCGCCTACGACCCCACGCGCAGGATCGTCAACGTGGTGTTCGGCAACGAGTCCGGCACCAACACCGTCAACCTGACCGGGCTCGGCGCGCTGGGCTCCAGCGTGCGGGTCACGCTGCTGTCCACGCCGTCCAGCGGCCGCTTCACCGCCGTCGGTGCGCCGGCCACGGTCTCCACCACGACCAGGACGGTCAGTAACGGGCAGCTCAGCGTGTCCGTGCCGAACATGGTCGCGACCAGCGCGTACCAGCTGCTCGTCGAGCCCGCCTCCGGCGTGCCCGCCTTCCAGCAGCGGTACGAGGCCGAGAACGCCTCCGTCTTCCGCGCCCAGCGGCTGACCTCCTCCAGCGCGTCGGCCGGCGGGTACGTGGGACGCATCGACAACTCGGGCACGCCGCGTACCGACAGTTACGTGGACTTCGTGGTGAACGTGCCGAGCGCTCGGGCGTACACGATGACCATCGGCTACGCCAACGGGACCGGGGCCACCGCCACGCAGGGGCTCGCGTACAACGGCGGGGCGTGGAGCACGGTCAGCTACCCGCCGACGGCGGCGTGGGGCCAGTTCGGGGCGACCGTCAGCACGACGGTGACGTTGCGGGCCGGCTACAACGTCATCCGCCTCGCCAAGGGCTCCCCGCACTTCGCCGGCGGCACGGGTTACGCCGAGCTGGACTACATCCAGCTCACCTGACCACGGCCGGACGCGCCGCCGCACGGGTTCACGCGACTCTGTGCGGCGGCGCATCCGCGCAGGTCATCCCGCATATCCGCGCATGGGGTGGAAATGGGTCCATCATGGGCACACCCGTGAACCGGCCCGGCGGGGAGCCGGCGGAATCGCCCAGCGACGTGGGCGACGAGCTTGCCGCTGTGCGGCCCTTTCTCGAGCCGATGTTGCTGCGGACCCCCATGGCGATCGCCATCTGGGACCGGGACCTGCGGTGCGTCTGGCGTAACGAGGCGGCCAGGGCGTTGCAGCACGTGTTCCCCTACTACCAGGTCGGCCGCAGGCTCTCGGACCCCGAGCCGGGCCTCGACACGCGCAGCGCCAGGCAGGCGATGCTGCAGGTGCTCGCCGACGGCGTCCCGCAGATCGACCGTGAGGCGCATTGGACGTCGCCGGGCCGGCGCTCGGAGCACAAGCTGTCCACCTCGTTCTTCCGCCTGGAGGACGCGGACGGCCGCCCGGTCGGCCTGTGCTCGATGGTGCTGGACATCGGCCACAGCCACACCCGCGACCGCCTGACCCTCCTGCACGAGGCCAGCATCCGCATCGGCAGCACGCTCGACATCCGCCGCACCGCCCAGGAACTGGCCGACCTGGCGGTGCCCGCGCTGGCCGACTACGTCACCGTGGACCTGGCGGAGGCGGTGCTGCCGGGCGCCGAGCCGCTGCAACGGCTGGAGGCGACGGAGGACAGCGTGCCCGCCTTCTACCGGGCGGGCGTGGCCTCCATCCACGACGGCCTGCCGGAGTCGCTGTGGGAGCGGGGCCAGGCGGTGTTCGTGCCGCCGTCGTCGCCGTTCACCATGGTGCTGGGCTCGGGCCGCTCCCACTTCGAGCCGTTCCTGGTCACCACCCCGGGCACCTGGCTGGACCAGGACCCCGACCGCGCCGAGATCATCCACGCCGTCGGCATGCACTCGCTGATCATCGTGCCGCTCAAGGCGCGCGGCGACATCCTGGGCGTCGCGGTGTTCGTCCGTACCGACAACAAGGTGCCGTTCACCAAGAGCGACCTCGCGCTCGCCGAAGGGCTGGGCGCGCGGACGGCGCTCGGCCTGGACAACGCCCGCCAGTACACCCTGGAGCGCACGGCCGCCCTGGCGTTGCAGCGCAACATGCTGCCGCCGCGCCTGACCGGCACCCGCGAGGTCGAGCTGGCCTCCCGCTACATGCCGTCCGACGTGCACGACGTGGGCGGCGACTGGTACGACGCGATCCCGCTGCCCGACGGCCGGATCGCGCTGGTGGTGGGCGACGTGACCGGCCACGGCATCCACGCCGCGGCCACCATGGGGCGGCTGCGGATGGCGGTGCGCACGCTCGCGTACGTCGATCAGCCGCCCTGCGAGCTGCTCGACCACCTCGACGACATGCTGGTCAGGCTGGCCGACGAGAGCGCCGACGCGTGCGGCACCCGCCTCGGCACGGCCGGCGCGACCTGCCTGTACGCCGTCTACGACCCCGCCGCAGGGCGTTGCAGGCTCGCCTCGGCGGGCCATCCGCCGCCCGCCGTCGTGCACCCGGACGGCACCGTCTCCTTCCCGCGCCCGCCCACCGGCACCCCGATCGGCCTCGGGTTCGGCATGTTCGACTCGCTGGACGTGGACCTGCCGCCGGGCAGCAGCATCGTCCTCTACACCGACGGCCTCATCGAGACCAGGGAGGCCGACATCGAGGCGGGCATCGACCGGCTCGGCGCCGCGCTGGCCGCCGCCGCGCGGCTGCCGCTGGAGGACTTCTGCGACGCGGTGGTGCGGACGATGGTGGGCGACGGCGCCGAGGACGACGTCGCCCTGCTCGCCGCCCGGATCCGCCGCTGACTGCCCGTCATGGAACGCGGCGGGCCAGGTGGACGATGAGGTCGCCGGTCATCTCCACGGTCGCGGGCAGCACCTCCAGGATGCGGGCCAGCACCTGCTCGCGCTGCTCGTCCGGCAGCATCAGGTAGGCCGAGACGGTCGACAGGTGGCCGGCGTAGTCGCGGGCGCCGAGCACGACACGCCGCTCGATCACGTGCTGCTCCACGTCGCCGAACCACTCCGACCGCTCCAGCTCGCTGCCCGGCCACTGCATGGCGGCCTCGGGAGGCGTCCCATCGGGTGCCGGGACGGTGTCGTCGGCCAGGTACGGCTCCCGCGCCGCCGCCACGGCCGCCGCCACCGCGGGGTCGGCGAGCAGCAGCGGCCCGCCGCACGAGGCGAACACCCCGCCCGGCTCCAGCAGCGCGGCCACGCGCGCCCACCGCTCGCGCGGGTCGGTCCAGTGCAGCGCCGCCGCCGCGAACACCAGCGGGTACGTCGCGCCGGGCCGCAGCTCCTCGAACGCGGCCCGCACCGGCGTGACGTTCTCCGGGACGTGTTTGCGCAGCTCGGCCAGCATGGCGGGGTCGGGCTCCGTCGCGGTGACGGCGACGCCGTGCCGGGCGAGGACGCGGGTGGCCTTGCCGGTGCCCGCGCCGATCTCCAGCGCGCTGGTGACCGGCCGGCCGGCGTACTCCAGGACCAGGCGGGCCAGCTCGTCGGGATAGCCGGGCCTGTACCGTTCGTAGGCTTCTGCGATCGTGCCGAAGCTCAGGGCGCGTTGCGACATGCCGAGCATCCTGGCACGCGGGCAGGCCGCAGAGGCGGGCAAGGGGCGTCGTAGCATGTCGGCGTGCGATCAGCGCGACCGGTTCGCGGACCACGATGGGACATCACGGTCCCTTCGCGGCCGGGCCGCCTGCCGGGGGTCACGATGGCGGGCTTCAGCGACCAGGCCAACGAGTACCACGAGCTCGCGCTGGTGCCCCACCCCGCGGTGACGGTGCTCATCGAGCTGGGCGAGCCGTCGTTCGTCATCGAGGACGACCACGGCGCCCGGCAGAGCGAGCGCGTCGTGGCCGGGCTCGCGCCCAAGGGCATCAGGGGGCGGGGGCTGACCAGGAAGACGGCCTGCCTCCAGGTGCGGCTGTCGCCGCTGCTCGCCCACGAACTGCTGGGCGCGTCGTCGGAACTGGGCGGCTCGGTGCTCTCGCTCGACGACCTGTGGGGGCGCGCGGCCGTCCACCTCCAGGAGCGCCTCACCGCCGCCGCCACCTGGGAGGAACGCTTCACGATCGCCGAGGACGCGCTGGTCAGGCGGCGGGACGACGTCCGCAGGACGGTGGATGCCGAGGTGGCCCACTGCTGGCGGCAGATGGTGGCCCGGCGGGGCCGGGTCCGCGTGGAAGCGCTCGTCACCGAGGTCGGCTGGAGCCGTAAGCGCCTGTGGTCGCGCTTCCGCGCGCAGGCGGGCCTCACGCCCAAGCGGGTGGCCCAGCTGATCCGCTTCGACCACGCCGCCCACCGGCTGGCCGCCGGTCACGCCCCCGCCGCGGTGGCCGCAGACAGCGGCTACGCCGACCAGTCGCACCTGCACCGGGACGTGATGGCCTTCACCGGGATGACCCCGGCGGCGGTGGCGGCGGCGCCGTTCCTGGCGGTGGACGACGTCGCCTGGCCTGACCTGTACGGTTGAGACTTTTTCCGGAACTTCCTTGGTAAAACTCCGCCAAATTTCCATCGAAGGTTCAACGATACCGTTGAAGGCATGGACATCAAGGACATCGCGCGCCCTCTCGACGGCGCCGCCCTGTCGGCGTTTCTCGGCTCTCTGCCCGCCCGCCCCCGGCTGCTCGGGCTCGGCGAGGCCACCCACCGCGTCAAGGAGCTGCGCGACCTGCGCAACGAGCTCTTCCCCCACCTGGTCGAGCACGACGGCTACCGCGCGATCGTGCTCGAGATCGACTGTCTCAAGGCCCGCATCGTGAACGACCACGTCACCACCGGCAAGGGCAGCCTCGACGAGGTCATGGCGCACGGCTTCAGCCACGACTTCGGCAGCCTGCCGGGCAACAGGGAACTGGTGCGGTGGATGCGGGCGTACAACGAGGAGCATGACGAGAAGCTGCGCTTCTTCGGCTTCGACGGCCCGCTCGAATACTGGGCGCACAGCCCGCGCGAGGCGCTCACCGGCCTCTACGACCTCCTGCGCGAGCCGTACCCCTGCACCCGCGAGACCCTCGACGCGCTGCTCGGCGCCGACGAGCGCTGGTCGGACGAGGAGTCGGCGATGAACCCCGCCCGCTCGATCGGCCGCTCCCCCGAGGCCGTCCGGCTGCGGGTGATCGCCGACGACCTGGTCGCCCTGCTGGAGACTCAGAAGCCGCGGCTGAGCGACGAGGACAGGGAGCAGGCCGAGCTGTACGCGCGCACCGCCACCGGCCTGCTGCGCTACCACTATTGGCTGGCCGACGACTCCCCCGTCCGCTGGACCAGGCTGTCGGCCCTGCGCGCGGTGATGATGGCGGACAACCTGTGCGCCATCGCCGAGCGCCACGGCCCCGCCCTGGTCTTCTCCCACAACCTGCACCTGCAGCGCAACGAGTCCACCATGCCGTTCGGCGACGACGTGCTGCGCTGGTCGAGCGCGGGCGCGATCACGCAGACCAGGCTCGGCTCCGGCTACGCCTTCCTGGCCTCGGCCCTCGGCACCGTCGCCGGCGAACCCCCCGCACCCGACACCGTGGAGGGCCGCATGGCCACCCTCCCCTGGGACCGCTCCCTCCTCGACGCCGGCCGCCTCGCCACCCTCCCCGGCATGAGCACCCGCGTCCCGCCCGACTTCGCGTACTTCCCCCTCGACCCCGCCCACCTCGCCACGGCCGACGCCGTCGTCTTCATCAGGGAGACCACCCAAGAGATGTGACGTCCGGCCCCGACGCCTTTACGATGTAGATCTGTCTAGGAAGGAGAGCGTGCGTGGCCCGCCGCTCGCGGGACGGCTGGACGCACGCCGAAGGGCTCCCCCTCGCTCTGTGCCGGCTCGCGCCGCTGGCGGCGATCTTCCACCCGGCCGTCCGCAGCTCGGGCCCTTCAGGCGCGGGCAGCCGGGACTTCGGCCGGCCGCTGCCGTCAGGGCTCCGGGTGGAGACGTTCCTAAGCATTCCGCCGTACACCGTGTTCGACGCCTGGTTTCACTGGACGGACTGAGCCTTGCGCAGCGCCGCCAGTGTGAGCAGCGGGATGACCAGGAGCAACGCTCCCGCCAGGTACTGGTCGGTGATGAGGTCGGGGGCGTCGTGGGGTCTTGCCAGGGCGAACCAGCGGGCCGCGACGGGGGACGCCAGCAGCAGGTACGCCCCCACCCCCGCGTACGTCAAGCCCGCCACCGCCGCCAGCCGGCCCCGCCACCCGGGCGGGAGCACCGGCCGATCCGCGCCCACCAGCGCCCACGCCGTCACCAGGCCCACGGCGAGGAACAGCAGCTCGGTGCCCAGGTGCTCGGCGTAACCGGTCATCGACCAGGCCAGCCAGCCCGTTCCGTACAGGAGCAGTGCCATGGCGGGCCAGGCGACGGCCAGGCTCACGGCGACGCGCGGGCCGAACCGTTTCCTGAGGGCGTCGGAGCGCGCCGCCAGCGTGACCGGCGCCCCGGCGGCCAGCAGCAGCGGCACGACCAGCGCCAGCACCACGTGCTGCAGCACCTGCGCCGACAGCATCGCCCGCGCGTACCCGCTCACCCCGCCGAGCAGCACCAGCGCGGCCAGGGCGAGCCCGGCGTACCAGGCGGTCGTGCGGGCCCGCGGCCAGTCCCTGACCCGGCGCAGGCCGGCCAGGTAGGCGACGGCGGGCACCGCGAGCAGCAGCACGACCAGCGGGTCCAGCCGTATCTCGGTGATCAGCGCGGCCGGGGAGAAGGGCGCGAGCGCGTACTCCAGCGCCGGATGGGCGTGCGCGCCGGCCTCGCCGCCCGCCGGGGGCGGGGTGCGGGCCAGGCCGACCGCCAGCCCCATCGCCACCGCCATCACGACCAGCTCGCCCGCCGCCAGCCGGACGAACGTCCTGCGCACGCTGCGGTCGGCGACGCCCGCGACCGTGCGCCGCCGATGCGTCCACCCGAACCACCCCAGCACCGCCAGCGTGGCGACCTTCGCGAGGAGCAGCATCCCGTACGGGCTCTGCCACAGGTCGGACGGCGTGCCCAGCCGTACCCAGCCGCTGACCGCGCCGGAGAAGGCGACGGCGGCGAAGCAGCACAGCGCGATCGCGCTGAAGCGCCGCAGCACCACCGGCAGGTCGCCGGAGCGGCGGAAGTGCAGCAGCACCGCGCCCAGCCCGCCGGCCCACACCGCCATCGCCGCCAGGTGCACCATGAGCCCGGACACCGCGAGGTCGTGGTCGCCGGCGGAGGCGGCGTGGCCGACGTACGCGGGAGGCAGCAGCCCCGCCGTCGCGATCACCAGCGGCACCCGGCGCGGCAGGCGCGGCGCCATCGTCGCGGTCGCCACCATGAACGTGATGGCCACGACCAGCAGCAGCGCCCGCGTCTGCGGCAGCCCCGCGCCGAACCCGAGCATGTCCGGCTGGGCCAGCAGCTCGCCGACCGGCATCGGAATGAAGCTGGACAAGGTGAGCAGATAGGTCGCCAAAGAGGAGAACGCCCAGGCGAGCGCCCACCACCCGGCGGCCCGCAGACACGACTCCCGCTCGGGCGCCGCGGCCGGCGCCAGCACGGACGCCGCCAGCAACGTCCCCACACAAGCCGCCGCACACACCTCGTACACCAGCCGGGCCAGCGGCAACCCCCACTCGGTGACCGGCCCGGCGGTCGGCAACCCGGCGATCTGCGGCACCCCGGCCCCGCCCCCGAACCGCAACGCCGCTACCAGGACCAGCGTCCCTGCACCGGCCAGGGCGACGACGTAAGCCTTCGCATACCACCGGGTGCTCAGCCGCGCCCCCGCCCGAGCATCGAACCGTGCATGAACCGTCATCAGGCACCACTCCCAGCCGCGTACACACGGGTACGCACGAGCGGCGCCTCCGGTTCAAGGACTCTCGAAGCGGAGGCGGCAGTGGCCCGAGTGGCAGTCCCGGAGGGCCTGCGCGGCGGCCTCCCTGGCGCGCTCCAGCTCGGCGATGCGGGCGTCGAAGCGGGCCACCACCGCCTCCAGCCGCCAGCGCTCGCTGTCACAGGTGGCGCCGCCCCCGTCGTGGGCGGTCAGGGCGGCGGTGACCTCGTCGAGGGTGAAGCCCAGCTCCTGCAGGGCCTTGGCCGTACGGATGCGTTCGACGGCGGCGGGGGCGAACTCGCGGTAGCCCGAGGGGCGGCGCGCGGCGGCGGGGAGGATGCCGCGGCGTTCGTAGAAGCGGACGGTGTCCACGCTGACCCCGGCTTCGCGGGCGACCTGACCGATCTTCACGGCGCCTCACCTCTTGACTCTGGACCCGGGTCCAGACTCTACGGTTGCCTCTACCGACGTCACAAGAGGGAGGACATCATGGACACCCCTGCCCCCGACACCCCGGTCGTCTGCGACATGAGCACCGCTTCCGACACGCCCCGGCAGCGCCTGGGCGAATACCACGAGCTGTTCGGCCGGCACCTGATCGCCCGGGAGCGCACCGCCCAGGGCATCCGGTTCCGGCTGCGCGCCGAGCCGGGAGTGGCCGCGTGGGTGCGGGATCTGGCCGCGCGGGAGAAGGCGTGCTGCGCGTTCTTCGCCTTCGACGTCACCGAGACCGGCGAGGAGGTCGCGTGGGACTGCGCGGTCATCGACGACGACACCGCCCGCGCCGTCCTGGACGAGTTCTGCCACCTCACCGACGACCTCGAAGGAGCGATGGAACGCCTCACCGCGAGGGGCCTGCGGATCACCCCGCGGACGAGCATCCCCTGACATGCGATGTACTACCTGCCATGACCGTCCTGCGCTCGCTGCTGCTGTTCGCCCTGGCCGCCCTCGCCGAGATCGGCGGCGCCTGGCTGGTCTGGCAGGGCGTCCGGGAGCAGCGCGGGCTGCTGTGGATCGGCGCCGGCGTCATCGCCCTCGGCCTGTACGGCTTCGTCGCCACGTTGCAGCCCGACGCGAACTTCGGCCGCATCCTGGCCGCCTACGGAGGGGTGTTCGTGGCCGGCTCGCTGGCCTGGGGCATGGTGGTGGACGGCTTCCGCCCCGACCGCTGGGACGTCATCGGCGCCCTGGTCTGCCTGACCGGCGTCCTCGTCATCATGTACGCCCCACGCACCTGACCCGGCGAGCGATGATTTCGAGCCGCCGCGCGAGTCCGTACCTGCTGACCGATACAAGCTCATGAAGAGGGACGATATGACGGACGCACGACGGCAGGCCGCTCCCCCGGACGGCGGCTGGGCGCTGGTGCACGCCGAGCGGGCGGCGCTGGCCGACGACCTGGCGGGGCTGACCGGGGAGCAGTGGGCGACGCCGTCCCTGTGCGAGGGGCTGAGCGTGCGTGAGGTGCTCGCCCACCTCACCTCAGGCGCGAGCCTGAACGCCGTGCGGTGGCTGGCGGGCGTGATCCGGTGCCGGTTCGACTTCGACCGGCAGGTCGCGATGCGGCTGGCCGAGCAGCTGGGCGCGGACGCCGGTGAGACGCTCGGCCGGTTCCGGCGGGTCGTCACCAGCACCACGAAGCCGCCGCTGCCGGTGATCGCGATGCTGGGTGAGACGATCGTGCACGGTGAGGACATCCGCCGGCCGCTCGGCATCCGGCGCGCCCACCCGATCGGCGCCCTCACGCGCGTGGCCGAGTACTACCAGGGCACCGACATGGTGTTGCCCGGCAGGAGGCGGATCGCCGGGCTGCGGCTCGCGGCCGAGGACGGCCCGTTCGCGACGGGGTCGGGGCCGCTGGTGTCGGGGTCCACGCTGGCGCTGGTGATGGCGATGACCGGGCGGGCGGCGTACTGCGACGAGCTGACCGGCGACGGCGTGGAGGTCCTGCGCGAGCGGCAGGGCATGCGGTGATCGCAACGGGACCGCGCCGGATGCGGCGCGGTCCCGTTGCGAGCGGTCCTGTTCAGATGGTCATTGGGTGGCGCTGGGGATCTTCAGGGGGTCCCGGGGCGCGTCGCTCTTGGCCTGGGCCATCTGCTCGCCCAGCTCCTGCAGCCGCTTGCGGCCCAGGGCCTCGCGGACCTGGGGGAACCACTCCTGTTCCTCCTCCTCGACGTGGTGACGGACGTTCTCCATGAGAACGGTCATCTTCGCGTCGTAGCGTTCGTCGGCGGGGTCGAGCTTCTTGAGCTCCGACAGCATCCAGACGACGACGTGGTGTTCCTCGACGCTCTCCAGGACGTGGTCGTCGGTCTTGGGCACGTCGGCGCGGACGGCCGGATAGAAGATCGTCTCTTCGATGTACGTGTGCGCGGTCAGCTCTTCGATGACCTGGGCGACGATCTTCTCTTTTTCCTTGTGGGCCTTCGGCCCGGCCTTCTCGAACTGCTTGAACAGCTTCTCCACGGTTTTGTGGTCGTCTTTGAGCAGCACGATGGCGTCCATGGAGCGCTTTCTCCTCAGGGGGTGTGCGGGGGACGTGTTCGTGGGGCGGGCCGGCCGCACGCTCCGCGGCCGGACGTGGCCCGCGTGGGGGCCCGGTCGTGCCGGGCGTCAGACGTTGAAGATGCTCACCCCGCCGGGGCCGACCAGCAGTCCGACGACGATGAGGACGATGCCCCAGAGGATGTCGCGGCGGGCCAGCAGCACGTAGACACCGGCGACGACGAGGATGACGGCGAGAATCCAAAGAAGAGTAGCCATGGGACCGCGACTGCCCTGAGGCCGGGCCGGGAAACGGCGGAAGCCGGCGCAACCGATAACGCTTCGATCACGGGCGGGGCAGGTCGTGGCCGTCGGGGCAGGTCGCCGTACCGCTGCCATCTGCGCATTGTCACTGTAGGCAACTGTTCAACTGCAAACAGCTACGAAAGGGTGGAGGGGTCCTGACAGCGCTTCCTCCGGAGGTAACACCCCCATGTCCGCCACCACCCGCCTGCTGACCGGCCTGGCCGTCGCCGCCGCCGTCGCGGTTCCCGCGCTCCCCGCTCAGGCCGCACTGCCCCTGCCACCCGGCGTGACCGACCTCGGGGTCGGCCGGCCGTGCCCGCCCAGGCTCCTGTGCATCTACCGGGACTACGACTGGCAGGGCCCCGCGTACGGCATCGAACCCGGCCGCCACGTCGATCTCAACCTCCTGCCCATGGCCGGCAGCGGCGGCCCCACCGCCGCGAACAACGTCAGCTCCTGGGTCAACCGCAGCTTCCGCGTCGCCCACCTGCTCGACCACGACGGCCCCCGGATACAGCCGCTCTTCCCCGGCCAGGACCTGGAGGAGCTCGACGAGAACAACGACACGGTGGACTTCGTGCTCTGGCCCTGATCGTCAGGTGAGACGGTCCACGCGCTCGGCGACGCCCGGGTGCGTGGACCACCAGGAGAACCGGGCCGGCTTGGCGGGCACCGGGCCCGTCCTCAAGCCTTCTTCACCCGGTAGCGCAGGTGGGTCGCGGCTCCCCCGACGGGCTCGCCCACAGGGATCAGCTCGGCCCGCTCGCCGGCGAACAGCGGCGTCCCCTCCCCCAGCAGGAACGGCATCACGTGCAGGTGCACCTCGTCCAGCAGGCCCGCCCTGAGCAGGCTTCGCGCCACCTCCGCGCCCAGCACCAGGACGTCCTTGCCGCCCGCGGCCTCCTTGGCGCGGCGCGCCGCCGCCTCCAGCCCGTCGAAGGCGAACCGGCCGCCGTTGTCGCCGATGAGGTCCTCCCTCGCGTGGTGGGTGACCACGAAGCCGGGGGCGCCCGGCCACGGCGTGCCGCCCCACGGGCGCAGGCCCAGCTGGAACGTGCGGTGGCCGATCAGCGCGGCTCCGACGGACGCGTCCACCTCCTGCCGGATCGCGAGCTCGGCCGCGCCGCCGGGGCCCTCGCCCGCCATCCACGCGTGCAGCCGCTCGCCGCCGTCGCCCATCGGCTCGTCCATCCGCACGTTGGGGCCGGCCGAGAAACCGTCGAGGGAGATCGACACGTCCAGCACGATCCTGCTCATGGTGCACCTTCTTCCGTTCGGACCGGCGCCGTCTCTCGGCTCCGTCATCTGTTAGTCGGAGCCCTCCCGGCCGCCTCTACACGCCGGCCGGAATCTTTTTCTCAGAGCGCGAGGCTCACGGTCAGTTCCTCGCACAGCGCCCAGACGGCGTCCTGCGCGCGGCGGTCGAGCGCGGCCGCCGGCCAGTCCGTACGCCGGCACTTCGCGTCGAAGTACGCCCCGTTGACGCCCTCCACCTCGGGACTCGACGCGAGGTGGATGCTGGAGCGGGCCGGTCTCGCCAGGTCGGCGAGGAGCCGGGGCGCGGCCAGGCGCAGGAGCGGGACGAGCGGGCGGTAGGCGCACGGGAAGCCGGCCATGGTCATCGACCGGTTCATCGGGGTGTGGGCGTGGCCGGGGTAGGCGACGTTCACCGTGACGCCGGTGCCGGCCACCTCCTCGGCGAAGCGCAGGCTCATCGCCATGAGCATGGTCTTGATGTGGTCGTACTGGCTGAACGTCCAGCCCAGGTAGCGGCGCTCGGCCTGGAGGTCGCCGGGGTCGATCGGGGTGCCGGGGATGCCGCCGGTGCTGCCGGTGATCAGGACGGTCTTGGCGGTTCTATCGCTTGAGAGCATGGGCCCAAATGTGACACTGAGTGCCACACATAGCAACTGGTGTAGGGTGTGGGGACATGGAAGGTCTGCGAGATCGCACCAGGCGTGCCGTCCGCGCCGAGCTGGCCGGGCGGGCGCTTGAGCTGTTCATCGAGCGCGGGTTCGACGAGACGACCGTCGACGACATCGCCAGGGCGGCCGGGCTGTCGAAACGCAGCTTCTTCCGCTACTTCCCGGCCAAGGAGGACGTGCTGTTCGGCGGCGTCGAGGCGCTGGCCGAGGAGGTGGCCGCCGAGATCGCCGCGCGGCCCGCCGGCGAGGGGTCGTGGGAGTGCCTGCATGCGGTGCTGCGCGACTGGGAGGCGCGGATCACCACCCAGGTCGAGGTGATGCGGCTGATCGAGGACACGCCGGCGTTGCGTACCAGGCTGCTGCAGAAGCGCGATGAGGCGCGCGGCCGGATCATCGAGGCGCTGACCGGGCGCGGGCTGCCCGAGCTGGAGGCCGACCTGGCGGCGGCCGCCGCCGGGGCGGCGCTCGACGCGGTGGCCCGCGAGTGGCTGCGCACCGGCGGCACTGCCGACAGGACCGCCCTGACGGACCGCGTCTTCACGATGCTCCGCCCCGCCTTCCTCGCCTCCTGACCTCGCGTTCGCCGCCCGCGAAGGCGGTCAGACGTTCAGCACGGCTGTGCGGGTGTGGCCGCGGGTGCCGGCGACCTCGATCTTCAGCGCGCCCTTCGACCGGCGCACGCCCCGGTCGGCCTTCCTGATCGACTTGATCCGCCAGGGCAGGGTGAGCTTGAGGTCGTCGGCGGTCCTGGAGGGGTCGGCGACGGCGAGGCGCACCTGGAACTGGTCGCGGCGGAGCACCACCGCGCACGGCCCGTCGGCGCTCAGCAGCCCCTCGTCGGTCTCGACCGTCCCGGCCCGCCAGAAGACGGCGGCCACCAGGTTGTCGCGGTAGATGGCCTGGACGGTGCCGGAGTTGGCGAGGATCTTGACACGGCCCTGGTAGGCGGCGGTCTGGTTGGCCGAGGCGTCGGGCAGCACGGCGTAGGCGTAGCGGGCCTTGCGCGGGTCCACGCCGTGGTCGAGCAGGATCGTCGTGTAGTGCCGGGTGACGGGCGTCGAGTCGCCGCCGGTGGTGGCGCCCTTGTCGATGTCGCGCCAGCGGCCGGTGCGCTTCTCGCGCAGCACCTTCGGCTTGGCGCCGTCGAGCAGCGCGTACCCGCCGACGCCGGCCAGGTGCACCCAGCCGTCGCCCTTGGACAGCGGCGGGTGGGCTCCGTGGGTGTTGCGGTTCTCGACGACGGTCTCGACGCGGCGGCCGTCGGAGGCGGTGATGCCGGTGCCGAGCGCGATCACGGCGTCGTCGAGCAGGAACCACGCCTTCTTGGCGCGCAGCGAGGATCCGTCGCCGATGAGCTTCATGACGGCCAGGCCGTACTCGCCGTCCAGCGCCACCCCGCCCGCCCACGGGGTCGCGGGGCGGCGGCGGGTGCCGTGGCGCAGGTCGCCGCGCTTGCGGCGGTCGACGGTCGTGCCGGGCAGCCGGTACGGGTCGATCGTCGGCCACAGCTCGTCGTTCCAGTGGGTGAGGTCGGCGGTGTAGAGATAGGTCATGCCGTCGCCGGTGTACCAGCCGTGCAGGTTCTCCCTGTTCATGGCCTCGACGGCGCCGATCCGCTCAGAGCTCATGGCGATCGCGTACGCCCACGTGGGCCGGCGGTGCACGACCCGGTCCATGTCGGCGAAGACGTACGTGCCGGTGGTGCGCGCCCCGACCGGCACCGAGGGATCCCGCAGCAGGGCGTCCGCCCGCGCGACGCTCGCCAGCGGCGCGACCGCCTGGTAGGGCACGGCCTGGTTGCGGGTCAGCCACCCCTTGACCAGGGGCCGCCAGCGCTTGGCGTGCTTCTCGGGCGCCGTGTCCAGCAGCGTCAGGATGGCCTCGATCGTCTTCTGGCCCGAGTGGTGGTCGCGGTGGCCCTGCACGGAGATCTGCCGCCCGCGTACGCAGTCCATCATCAGCCCGTCGAAGACGAACGGCACGAAGGAGCGGTCCACGAGGTCGTACACCGCGTCGATGCGGCCGATCTGCCAGGGCGAGCGGGCGAGCATGGCGATCAGCCTGGCCACGCTCTCCAGATAGTCGACGCCGTAGCTGCCGGTGTAGGGGTAGATGTCGTGCTGGATGAACGACCCGTCGCGGTAGAACCCGTCGCCCGGCCCACGGGTGAGGCGCAGCAGGTCGGAGACGGCGTCCTGGGCCTTCCTGACGAGCCGGGCGTCGTGGGTGAGCAGGCCGCGCATCGCGACGGCCATGGCCTTGCCGGCCCGGTTGGCGCCGGTCTCGACGACGCCGGGGTGGCTGATGCGCCGCTCGGGGTCGGGGCACCAGCGGCGCAGCGGGCGCAGCCACCGGTCGAGCCGGTCCTTGGGCAGGCCGTCGTAGAGCAGGGCGCAGGTGTCGGTCAGGGCGCGGGGGACGCCGATCTCCCACCAGTACCAGTTGCTGCCGCGCCGGCCGATGTGCTCGTTGTAGGCGTGCTCGTACAGGAAGTCGAGCGCTTCGACGGCGGTCTCGGCGACCTTGGCGTCGTGGTGCAGGGCGGTTCCGGGGGTGGCCCAGCCGATCGCGAGCGTGCGCATGCGGTTGTAGGAGCGGTTGAAGTTGCCGCTGTTCGGGTCGCCGAGCGGCAGGTCGGGCCACAGGCCGGGGCGGCGCGCGTCGGGCTTGAGCTTGCGCAGCACGGCCCTGGCCGAGCCCTCGACGGTCCTGGTCTTGTCGGCGTACGCGGGGTCGTACGAGGTGCCGGCCAAGAGGCTCACCCATCGGCGGCGGGCGGTGTCGAAAGCCGCCGCGTCCACCACCCCCGCCCCGGCTCTGCCCTCGAGAGCCAGGCCGGCCACGGCCGCGGCGCCGAGCAGAGCGGAGCGGCGGCTGAGCGGGTGGGTCATAAGGGCCTTTCCGGGCAGCTTTCAAACGTAGCGATCATATGTCGTCATCAGGGCCTGCCGTTCCGGCTCCGTACGGGGTCAGGACCGCCTCCTGTATCCTCTGGTGCATGCCCGCCGACCCGCCAGCAGCGATGGGCCAGGACATCGCACAGTCCTACCGGGGGCTGCTCACCGAGCGCATCGCACGCCAGCTGGAGCACGGCATCCGCTCCGGCGAGATCCAGGTGGGTTCCAAACTTCCCTCCGAGCGTGAGCTGGCCGCCCAGTTCGGGGCCAGCCGCAACGTCGTCCGCGAGGTGCTGCGCCGGCTGGAGGCCCAGCACCTGATCGAGGTGGCGCCGGGCCGTGGCTCGTTCGTCAGGGAGCAGACCTCCCAGCACGCCCGCCACTACGACGCCCTCTACCGCGCGGGCCGGCCGACGGTCCGCCAGCTCATCGAGGCGCGCATCCCGCTCGAGGTCGAGATCGTCGGGCTGGCGGCCGAGCGGGCCGACGAGGCGCAGCTCGCGGTCATCAAGCAGGCCGACGACGCGCTGCTCAAGGCCACCGACGTCGTCGACAAGGCCCATGCCGACCTCGATTTCCACGACGCGATCGCGCAGGCCAGCGGCAATCCGGTGCTGCGCATCATGCTGTCGTCGATCAGCGGCATGATGTTCGAGATGATGCTGCGCTCCCACTCCGACCCCGGCATCGGCGAGCCGGGCGTGCCGCACCACCCCGAGATCTACGCGGCGATCGCCGCCCGCGACGTCGAGCGGGCCCGCGACCACATGCGCGAGCACCTCATGCTGGGGCTGCGCACCTACGGCGCCGACCTCGACGTGAGCGTCGACGTGATGGCCAGGCAGCACATCGAGGCGCTGCTGAGCCAGGCCGCCCACCGCCGCTGACCTCCCCTGTCCCCCGTCACCGGGGGTGGCGATCGGTGACGGGAGACTGCTATGGTCCGACTGGTCCTACCAGTTGGACCACGCAGAGGACGTACCGGTGCAGAAAGCCGAACCATGAACGACCACCCCCTCAGCCGCCCGCTGAGCCGCCGGACGTTCGGCAGGCTCGCCGCAGCGGCCGCCGTCTCCCTGGGCGCCACGGCGCTCGCGGGCTGCTCGCGGCCGCGCCCGGCACCACCACCGCGTCGGTGCCGGCGTTCATCTTCAGCTGGAACAACTTCATGTTCGCGCTGATCTTCTCCGACGAGGACACCCGGACCGCGCCGGTGACCCTGTTCCACTTCATCTCCTACGCCGGCACCGACTGGGGCGGCCTGATGGCCGCCGCGTCCCTCATGACCGTGCCGGTCGTCATCGTCGCCGTGCTCGGGCAGAAGCACCTCGTCGCCGGGCTGACCGCCGGGGCCACCAAGGGCTGAGGCCCCCTCTTTCTCGAAAGGCAGAGCATTGAAGATCGTCGACGCCAAGGTGGTCCTGACCAGCCCGGGCCGCAATTTCGTCACGTTGAAGATCGAGACCGACGAGGGCGTCACCGGCCTCGGCGACGCCACGCTCAACGGGCGCGAGCTCGCCGTCGTCAGCTACCTGACCGACCACGTCGTGCCGCTGCTGCCGGGCACCGACCCGCACCGCATCGAGGACACCTGGCAGTCGCTCTACCGGGGCGCGTACTGGCGGCGCGGTCCGGTCACGATGGCCGCCATCGCCGCCGTGGACGTCGCCCTGTGGGACATCAAGGCCAAGGTCGCCGGGCTGCCGCTCTACCAGCTGCTGGGCGGCGCGAGCAGGGAGCGGGTCCGCACGTACGGGCACGCCTCCGGCCGCGACCTGCCCGAGCTGTTCGACTCGATCAGGGCCCGCCTCGACCAGGGCTACCAGGCGATCCGCGTGCAGACCGGCGTGCCGGGGCTCAAGCGGGTGTACGGCGTCCGGCACACCGTGGACACCGCCGCGGGGCCGCGTCCCGTGGTCGAGGACTGGGACACCCCCGCCTACCTGCGCAGCCTGCCCAAGGTCTTCGACGCCGTGCGCCAGGAGTTCGGCCCCGACCTGCCGCTGCTGCACGACGCCCACCACCGCCTCACCCCGATGCAGGCGGCCCGGCTGGGCAAGGACCTGGAGCCGTACGACCTGTTCTGGCTGGAGGACTGCACGCCCGCCGAGAACCAGGAGGGCCTGCGGCTGGTGCGCTCCCACACCACGACGCCGCTGGCCATCGGCGAGGTCTTCAACACCGTCTACGACTACAAGACGCTGATCGGCGAGCAGCTCATCGACTACGTGCGCTCCGCCGTCACCCACTTCGGCGGCGTGTCACCGCTGCGCAAGCTGTTCGACTACGCCGCCCAGTACCAGATCAGGACCGCCATTCACGGGCCCGAGGACATCTCCCCCGTCGGCATGGCCGCCGCGATCCACCTCGATCTCGCCGTGCACAACTTCGGCATCCAGGAGTACGCCGGCTACACCGAGGCGACCGAGGCCGTCTTCCCGCACGCCTACACCTTCACCGACGGGCACCTGCATCCGGGCGAGGAGCCGGGGCTCGGCGTGAGCCTGGACGAGGAGCGGGCGGCGGCGCATCCGTACGAGGCGGCGTACCTGCCGATCAACCGGCTCCAGGACGGCACCATCCACGACTGGTGAGAGGATCAGGCAAGAACCGGCGAGGATCGATCTAGGGTTTCCCCTGGTCGCGCCGCTTGAATGGAGTCATCCCAAGCAAGCGGTGAAAGGACCATCATGAAAGTCGCGATCGTCACGGGCGCCAGTTCCGGCATCGGCAGGAGCGCCGCGATCGAGCTCGCCAGGCGCGGCGCCGGCGTCGTCCTCACCTACGGCGGCAACGCCCAGGGCGGGCTCGACACCGTCGCCGCCATCGAGAAGGAGGGCGGCACCGCCGTCGCGCTGCCGCTCGACCTCGGCGACACGAGCACCTTCCCGGCCTTCCGGGAGAGCGTGGCCGCCGCGCTGCGCGAGACGTGGGGGCGCGGGACGTTCGACGCCCTGGTGAACAACGCCGGTCAGGCCGAGGCGGCGCTGTTCGAGGACACCACCGAGGAGATGTTCGACCGGCTGACGCGGGTCCTGCTCAAGGGCCCGTACTTCCTGACCCAGCAGCTGCTGCCCCTGCTCGCCGACGGCGGCGCGATCGTCAACACCGGCAGCAGCTCGACGGCGACGGCCGGGCTCGAGCCCGGCTACTCGGTCTACGGCTCGATGAAGGGCGGCATCGACGTGCTGACCCGCTACATGGCCAAGGAGTTCAGCGCGCGCGGCATCAGGGTCAACTGCGTCTCCCCCGGCCCGACCCGTACCCGGCTCGGCGGCGACGCCTTCAGCCGCTTCCCCGAGCTGGCCGCGCCGCTCGCCGCGCGTACGGCTCTGGGCCGGATCGGCGAGCCCGACGACGTCGGCGCCATGATCGCCGCCCTGGCCTCCGATGAGGGGCGCTGGGTCACCGCGCAGGTCCTGGAGGTGTCGGGCGGCTTCAACCTCTAGTAGACGCGGTACTTCTTGCCGCAGTTGTCGAACTTCCCGGCCCAGCAGGTGAAGGTGTAGACCTTCTCGATCCCGTGCCCGCTCCACGTGCCGACGACCTTGCCGTCCCACGCCTTGTTGAACTTCGTCCAGTGACCGTTCTGGTAGACCTCGAACCAGACCCAGCCCTTCTTGCCGCCGCGCTTGTCCACGCCGTACCACTTCGTGAACACCTTGCCGTGCGACTTCCAGGTCTTGCCGAACGTGTACGCCTTGTGGTCGCTGGAGAAGAACTTGCCCCAGGACGTCCCGGTCGAGTGCGCGGTCTGAGTGGCGGCCTGGGCCGGAGCGCTCATCGCGAGGCCGGTGACGGCCATCGAACCGGCAAGGGCGGCGATCGCCAGGGTCTTACGCATTTCGGGTTCCTCCCCGTCGTCGGTGTTCTTCGTTGACAGGGACATTACGGAGACCTGCGCGGATCAACTGTGGAGGAATCCACACAGCGCGTGTGATCGGCGCCACATGCCTTTTCCGGCTGGTCAGGGACGTTGGGCACGGACGAGGACGTCCCCGGCGCCGGTGCGGTAGTACAGCACCGACCGCCCGGCACGGCGGCGGCGGACCAGGCGGGCGTCGAGGAGCACCTTGAGGTGGCGGCCCACCGACCCCAGCCCCTGCCCGGTCAGCGCGACGAGCTGGGTGGTGCTCTTCGGGGTGGCGAGCAGCACGAGGACGGCGGCGCGGGCGGGCCCGAGCAGCCGCCCGAGCGCCTCGGGCACCGGCTCGCCGTCGGGCTCGGCGAGGACACCCGAGCACGGGTAGATGACGGCGTACGTGTGCGGCTCGTCCCACGTCACCCAGGCGCCACCTGGAGTGACGGGGACGAACAGCAGCCGCGCCCCTGACCGGATCGTCCTGGGCGGCCGATCGTGGGCGTTGATCCGCAACCGTCCGTCGCCCAGCCACCGCATCCCCGGCCGCAGGTCGGCCAGTGCGGCGGCCCAGCCGCCCTGCCCGAGCTGGGCGGTACGGGCCACGATGTCCGCCTCCATGACCCGGCGCCGCCGCGCCCACTCAGGCTCGACGGCCCGCGCCCACACCCACTGCAGCAGGCCGGCCATGCGCTCGGCCAGGTCGGTCCGGTCCAGCGCGGCCGGCAGCATGCCGTTCACCGCCACGGCCACGTCCGCCCTGGCGACATCGGGCGGGGTCCCACGCACGACCGCCAGCTCCTCGGCGAACGTCCGCGCCTCGGTGCTCGGGGGCGGGGCGCAGAAGTCCGCCATCCACGGCTGCTCGAGCGCACACCGTACGAGGAGTGCCGTGACGGGATCGAGCCGCTCGCGATAGGCGGGCAGATGCTCGGCCAGCCACCGCCGCGCCGCCGGGTGCGTCGCCCGCCCCGAGGTGAGCAGGCACAGGCTCGCCACGGTCTCGGCCAGCGGCGACACCACGAACCTGCCGCCCACCAACGTGTCAGCGTCAAGCTGCCACCACCCCACCACTCCACCTCCCCGACCGGACACGCGACCGCCCTACGTTTCGCCGCCCCGCGAAACTGTAACGCTCGCGCGGGCGGGGGCCGCAGGCTGCGCGGCATGCGTACTTATCGAGAACTGTTGCGCGCACCCCAGTTCGCGCCGCTGTTCGTGGCGACGTCCGCGCACGTGGCGGCCTCGACGGTGAGCGGGCTGGCGCTGGGCGTGCTGGTCTACGGGGCGACGCGGTCGCCGCTGCTGGCCGCGCTGAGCATGTTCGGCCCGTCGCTGGCGCAGGTGGCCGGCGCGGCGGCGCTGCTGTCGGCCGCCGACCGGCTGCCCCCGAGGGCCGCGCTGAGCGGGATCGCCCTGGTGTTCGGCGTGGGCACGGCGGTGCTGGCCGTCCCAGGGCTGCCGGTCGGGGCGGTGTTCGCGGTCGTGCTGGGGCTCGGGCTGGTCGCGTCGCTGAACGGCGGCGTGCGGTGGGGGCTGCTCAACGAGATCCTGCCGCGCGAGGGCTACCTGCTGGGCCGCTCGACGATGAACATGACGGCCGGTCTCCTGCAGATCTGCGGGTACGCGGCCGGCGGCGTGCTGGTGGCCGCCCTGTCGCCGCGCGGCGCGCTGCTGGCCGGGGCCGCGCTGTACCTGGCGGAGGCGGCGGTCACCCGGTGGGGGCTCAGTGCCAGGCCGCCACGGGGCACGGGCCGTCCGTCGGTGACCGCGACCTGGCGGGCGAACGCGCGGCTGTGGTCGTCGGTGCCCCGCCGGTACGTGTTCCTCGCCCTGTGGGTGCCGAACGGGCTGATCGTCGGCTGCGAGTCGCTGTTCGTCCCCTATGCGCCTGACCACGCCGGGCTGCTGTTCGCGGTCGCGGCGGCGGGCATGCTGGCGGGCGACGTCCTGGCCGGTCGTTTCGTCCCCGCCCGGTGGCGTGCCAGGCTCGGCGCCCCCATGCGCCTCCTGCTGGCCGCCCCTTATCTGGTCTTCGCGTTCCGTCCGGGCCTCACGGTTGCGGCGCTCGCGGTGGGCGTGGCATCGGTGGGGTACGCCGCGAGCCTCCTGCTCCAGGAGCGCCTGATGGCCCTGACCCCGGAGGAGCTGAGCGGCCACGCCCTCGGCCTGCACTCCTCGGGCACCCTCGCCATGCAGGGCGTCGGCGCCGCACTGGCGGGCGCGATCGCCCAGGTCACCTCGGCGGAGACGGCCATGGCGGCGATGGCGGTGGTGTCGGTGGCGGTCACCCTGGCCCTGGCCGGCGGCCTCCGTCCGGCCCCTGCGAGCCTCGCGGCAGGGTGAGGGTCATGGTGGTGCCGCCCGCCGGCGGGGTGGTCGCGGTGAGGGTGCCGCCGTGGAGTCGGGCGTTCTCGGCGGCGATGGCCAGACCGAGGCCGCTGCCCTCGCTGCGGCCGCGCGCCGAGTCGCCCTTGGTGAAGCGGTCGAAGACGTGCGGCAGGAGGCCGGCCGGGATGCCGGGGCCGTCGTCGGTGACGATGACGGCCACCCGGTCGGGAGCCGGCTCGACCCGTACGGTCACCGACACGCCGGGCCCGCCGTGCCGCAGCGCGTTGCCGACGAGGTTGGCGAGGACGACGTCCACCCGGCGCGGGTCGAGCCGCACCCGCAGCCCGGCCGGCAGGTCGGTGCGGACCCGCCCGTCCCAGTGCCGCAGCGCCAGCGTCTTGCCGATCAGCTCGCCCAGGTCCACCTCGTCGAGGTGCAGCACGGCCGCGCCCGCGTCGAAGCGGGAGACCTCGATGAGGTCCTCGATGAGGCGGGTGAGCTTGCGGGTCTCGTCGGAGACCAGGTGCAGCGCCTCGGCGGTGACCGGCGGCAGCCGTCCCGAGGCGGCGTCGGCGTCGAGCACGCCGGTCACCGCCGACATGGCGGCCAGCGGCGTACGCAGCTCGTGCGAGACGTCGGCGGCGAAGCGACGGGCCCGCTCCTCCATCGCGCGCAGCGTGGCGGCGTCGGCCTGGAGCGTGGCCGCCATGCCGTTGAACGCCCGCCCCAGGTCGGCCAGCTCGTCGTCGCCGGTGACCGTGACGCGCGTGTCGAGCCCTCCCGCCGACATCCGTTCCGTGGCGGTACGCAGCCGGCGCACCGGCCGCAGCAACCGGCGGGCGGCGAGCAGCGCGGGGATGATCGAGGCCAGCGCGACGGGCACGGCGGCGGCACGGGCGGCGGCGGCCAAACCCTCGACGTCCTGCTGCTGGGAGGCCAGCGACATGGAGGCGTAGACGGTGAGCGGCGGCGGACCCTGAGGCCGGCCCGCCGCGGTGACCGGGACGGCGACGGCCAGCCACGGCGTCTCCCCGTGGTGGAACCGCTGGGCCAGCACGGTCGCCGCCGTCGCCGCCTCGGCCCGCAGCGGCGCGGGCAGCGGCGGCGCCTCCCGCCCTGCGGCGACGAGCGCCCCGCCCCGGTACGACAGCGCCGTACGCCACCCGCGCGCCCCCGCCGCCCGGTCGAGCTGCACCGCCAGCGTCCGCAGATCCGCCGCCCTCGGATCGGCCGGCAGGTCGGGCACCCGCGAGGCCAGGTGGGCACGCAGCTCCTGCACCAGGTCGGCCTGGGCGCGCTCGGCGATCGCGTCCCGGCCCTGCCGGTACGTCACGGCGGCGGCGGTCACCGCGCTGAGCGCCGAGACCAGCAGGAACGCCAGTACGAGCTGAGCGCGCAGGCCACGAGCGAGCCGCGGGCGGATCACAGCGGCCCGAACCGGTAGCCGAACCCGCGTACCGTCTGGATGTAGCGGGGGCTGCGCGAATCGTCCTCGATCTTGGCCCGCAGCCGCATCACGCACGCGTCCACCAGCCGGTAGTCGCCGTGGAAGGCGTGCTCCCACACCTGTTCGAGCAGCTGCTGGCGGCTGAAGGTCTGCTCGGGCGCGGCCGACAGGAACAGCAGCAGCTTCAGCTCCGTCGGCGCCAGCGCCACCTCGGCGCCGTGCTTGAGCACCCGCAGCGCCACCCGGTCGATGAGCAGGTCGCCGTGCTCGGAGCGGGCGTTGCCGGTCACGGCCTGCGTCGTACGCCGCAGCACCGCCCGCATCCTGGCCTCGATCACCTCGGTGCTGGCCGGCTTGATCACGTAGTCGTCGGCGCCGGCCTCCAGGCCCACCACCACGTCCACGTCGTCATCACGGGCCGACAGGATCACGATCGGCACCTGGCTGAACGCCCGGATCCGCCGGCACGTCTCCAGGCCGCTCATGCCGGGCAGCATGAGGTCGAGCAGCACGATGTCGGGCGCGCTCGCGACCAGCTCGGCCAGCCCGTCCTCCCCGGTGCCGACCAGCAGCGTCTCGTGCCCCTGGTGCCGCAGCCCGAGCCCCACACCCCGCCGCACGGCCGGGTCGTCCTCGATCACCAGCACCCGCGTCACAACGCTCCTCCCACCGCGCCGTTCCCGATCACCAGCACCCGCGTCACAACGCTCCTCCCGCCGCGCCGTTCCCGATCGCCAGGACGCGTGTCACGACGTCCGCCTTTCGCCGGCCGGGACCGCCGTGCCGTTCTCGGCGCATCGGACCTCCCACGGCCGGTCTCCCATGCCGGGCTCGTACACCTCGACGACGGGGTCACCGCCGGCGGCGGCCGTGCAGACGAGCTGGCTCACCGCCAGGTGCGGCAGGTCGCGTACCAGCCACGGCAGCCGCAGCTCCACCCGGCCGCCGGACGTCCTGGCACGGACCTGCCCGTTCGTGGCGGGCACCTGGGAGGCCAGGCCGCGCGCCCGCTCGTCGGCGGTGGGGCCGGCGAGCAGCGCGTCCATCGCCTCCTGCACGCCACCGCCGGATGCCGCCGGACGCGACACCGGCCACGTGCCCTCGGTGGTGACGAAGTAGATCCGCAGGAGCTGGCCGCTCTTCCCGGTCAGCCCGCCCTGGACCGGCTCGCCCGCGGGGCGCACTCCGGTGCCGGTGATCCCGCAGCCGGCCGCCAGCGCCGCCGCCGCGACGACGGCCGCGAGGCGGACGGGCGTTCGCGGCATGTGTTCCCCTTTCATCCTTCGAGTCTGCTCACGTCGACGGTCCCCGCGCCGGGCTCCGGCTGAGGGATCGCTGCCCACACCGCCGCCCCGGCCGTGACGGCGGCGACCAGTGCCGCCCAACCGCGGCGGCCGGTGGTCCAGCGGGCGCGCCGGCGTACCGGATCCTCGGCGGCGGCCTTCGACACTACTGCAGCCGCCAGGGACAGCCCGGCCGCGACCGCCGTCCAGACCCAGCCGTCCAGCCAGCTCTGGCGGGGCAGCAGCAGGTAGATCGGCCAGTGCCACAGGTACAGGCTGTAGGACAGCTCGCCGAGCCGGCGCGGAACGGCACTGCCGACCGCCCGGCCCACCGGCCCGTCCGGCGCTCCGGCCAGCAGGACGATCAGCACCGCGCAGGCGAGCGAGTGAGCGAACATGCCGCCCTGGAACAGCCCGGGCGCCTGCTCCCCCGCCGTCACGACCCACGCGACGGCCAGCCCGCCGACCAGCAGTGCGCACGCCACGTCCGCCGCCCTGCGCGGCAGGCGGGCGACGGCCTCGCGGACGGGCGCGGTCGCGGCGGCGGCGCCCAGCAGGAGGGCGAAGGCGCGGGTGTCGGTGCCCTCGTACGCACGCGTGGTGTCCACGGCCGCCCCGAACGTGACCATGAGCAGGAGCGACCCGAGCGCACCGGCGAGCGCGACCACCGCGACCCGCCACCGCCCCTTCCCCAGCAGCACCACGACCAGCGGCCAGACCAGGTAGAACTGCCACTCGACGGCGATGCTCCAAAGGTGCGCGAACGGCCGGGTGTCCGAGGCGTTCCAGTACCCGATCTGCTCGCCGATGTAGTGCCAGTTGACCACCTGCGCCAGCGCCCACGGCGTGTCCTGCTGCACGGCGTTGAGCAGGTCGAGGCGTCCCACCGCCCAGGTGAGCAGCGGGACGACCACCACCAGAACACCCAGCGCGGGCAGCAACCGCCGGGCCCGCCGCTCCAAGAACACCCCCGGCCGGGGCCGCCCGGCCTCCTGCAGCAGCAACCCCGTGATGAGGAATCCGGACAGCACGAAGAACAGGTCCACACCGAGAAACCCGCCACCCAGATGCCCGGCATGAAACAGCAGCACGGCCACCACCGCGAACCCCCGCAGCCCATCCAACGCACCGATGTGCGCCCGGCGCGCGATCTGCGCGGGATGAGAGGCGCCTGCGCCGCCGTGGGCGCGATGAGAGACGTCCGCGGCGGTGTGCCGGCGGCCGGAGGCGGGCGCGTCTTCAAAGGCGGGCGCGTCTCCAGAGACGGGCGCGTCCCCAGAGACGGGCGCGTCTTCAAAGGCGGGCCCGCCATCACGTGCCTTGTAGGGCATCAGCTGCAGCCGAGCTTGGTGAAGCGGTCGTCGCCGGTCCACGCCCCGGTGGCCCACTCGGCGGGTGCGGCCGGGGTGAAGCCGGCCAGCTCGCCGAGGTGCTTGGCGAACCAGGTGGCGAACGCGGCCGAGCCCTGCTGGCAGGAGTGGATGCCGTCCTTGGAGCGCTGGGCCTCGGCGGCGGCGTGGTCGGTGCCCCACAGCTCGGACGCGTCCAGGAAGCGGGCGTTGGTGCCGTCGGCGGCCTTGGCTGCCATCTTGGGGGCGCTCTTGATGGACGCGGCGTGCGGCTGGAAGAACTCGTCGATCTTGAACGGCGGTGCCGACACCAGCACCAGCCGCGCCCCGGCGTCCCCGGCCGTCTTGGCGAGCTTCCGGTAGGCGGTCAGCTGCTCGCGGGCGGTGCCCCAGTCGTACGTGGTGATCTGGTACGCGATCACGGTCGGCCGGAACGACGAGATGTGCTCCTTGAGCGCCTTCCACGTGTCGCGGGCCGCCTTGGTGGTGACCGGGTGATCGCCGGCGACGAGATTGCCGCCGCCGTCGGACGTGGCGTTCTCGACCGTCACACCGGCGGCCTCCAGCGCCGCCTGCACGGCGGGAGCCTGCGCACCGGCGATGGAGTCGCCCATCCAGAGCACCCGTACGCCGGTCCGGGAGGCGCCGGGTTGGGTGGCGGTGCTCTCGGCCCGGTCGTCGGCCCGGTCGACGGCCCGGTCGTCGGCTGAGGAGGAGGCGCCGCAGCCCCCGAGTGCGGCGCCGGCGACCACGGCGAGGGCCAGACGTGCGAAGAGGTGAGAAGTGAGATCCATGGCCCTCAGGCAAACAGACGGATCACCGGCCGGGCCGCGTTGTCATCGTTCCATCACATAACGCGTGATCCGCCGTCACTTATGACAGACTCCGGCACCATGAGCGGTTTCGATCATGTCCGGCTCCGGCTCGACCGCGTCCGCGCAGCGGTGGGCGAGATCGACCCGGTGTTCCTGGACACGCCGGCCATGCCCTGCCTGTCGCTCGGCCGGGCGCTCGGCTGCTCGATGACGCTGAAGGTGGAGACGCTCAACCCGGTCCGCAGCTTCAAGGGCCGCGGCACCGAGACGGTCGCCGCGGCGGCGGCGAGGGCGGGGGCGTCCCGGATGGTGTGCGCGAGCGCCGGCAACCTCGGCCAGGCCCTCGCCTACAGCGCCGCCCGCCGCGGCCTGGACGTCACCGTCGTCGCCGCCACCACCGCCAACCCGCTCAAACTCGCCCAGATCACGGCGCTCGGCGCCGACCTGCGGCTCACCGGCCAGGACATCGAGGACGCCAGGCTGCTCGCCCGCGAGATCGCCGACGCCGGGGACGCGTACTGGGTCGAGGACAGCCTCGACCTCGCCACCTGCGAGGGCGCCGCCACGATCGGCCTCGAACTCGTCCGCGACGACCCGGACCTCGACGTCGTCCTCGTGGCGCTCGGCGGCGGCGCGCTGGCCGGCGGCGTGGGGTACACGGTGCACGCCCTCGCCCCCGGCGCCGAGGTGATCGGCGTCCAGCCGTCCGGCGCGCCCGCGATGTCCCTGTCGTGGCGGCGCGGGACGGTCGTCGAGACCGACCGCATCGACACGATCGCCGACGGCGTCGCCGGCCGCTGCCCGATCCCCGAGGTGCTGGACGACCTGCTCGTGGTCATGGACGACGTGCTGCTCGTGAGCGAGGACGCGATCAAGGCAGGCATGCGAGCCCTGTACGAACACGCCGGCCTCGTCGCCGAACCCTCGGCCGCCCTCGGCATCGCTGCCCTCCTCGACCACCCGGCCCGCTTCACCGGCCGCCGCGTCACCACCGTCATCTGCGGCAGCAACACCTCCCCCACCGACTTCGCCCGCTGGGTCCTCGAACCGGCCGCGAACACCTTTCGCTAGTGGGCCTGTCGGGACGCTCACAGGATGTCTCGCCGCAACGGGGCCGCGACGGCGATGGCAGCCGCGATCACGGCATAGCCGACCAGGAGGCCACCACCGGCCGGCGCGGACAGCAGCCGGGCCGCCGAGGTACCGGTCTGACTGGCCACGGCATCCGCCAGATAAGTGAAGCCGGTCAGCGCGGCGGTGGCGCCGCCCGGGAGATAGGGATAGAGCACTTTGATTCCCGGGACGAGCATCAACACGGTCTCGATCATGTAGAAGTAGGCACCGACGGCGACGAGAGCGGTCACCTGGTTGCGAAGCAGAGCACCCACCGCGGCGCCCAGCAGAGTGTAGACGGCCATGGTCAGCGCGATGCGGGCCAACAAGGCCACGACCATGACGGTCGGAAGAGCGAGCGTGATGCCCTTGAGCATGGCCACCCCGAACAGAGCGCCGCCGGCCACGGCCGCGGCGATCGCGCCGTAGGCGAGCCCAGCCCCCGTGTAGACCCCCAGCTTGGCCACCAGCCAGGTCCAGCGTCTGGGAGCGAACAAGGTCGTGGTGGTGATGGTCCGGTGCCGATACTCCGAGGACACCGCGATGGTGCCCAGCAGGGCGGGGGCGAAGACGGTGAGGCCGAGCAGGCCCAGCAGCACGTGGGTGCCTTGGGCGGTGTCCAGCCCGGGCAGCGGAGGGGTGAAGTTCTCCGGCCCGACAAGGGCGAGCAGGCCCACGAGTGCTCCGCTGCCGAGCGCGGCCAGCAGACCCCACAGCCAGAGCCTGCTGCTGGTCAGGCGCGTCCATTCGGCGGCGAGGAGCGCGGTCATCGGGAACCTCCGGTGAGGTGCAGGAACGCCTGTTCGAGAGTGGGGCGTTCGGGGGTGATCTCCTGCAGGGTGACGGCGTGGGAGGCGGCTGCGGTGGCGACCTCTGCGGCGCTCAGGCCGTGGATGCGCAGGAGGTCGGGTTGCGGATGTTCCACTCGGGTCCCGCGCTCCATCAGCCTGGCGGCGAGCAGGTCAGCTTGCGGGGAGCGGACCAGCACGACGGCTGTGCCGTACAAGCCGGTGATGGGTCCTGTGGTGACCAGCCGGCCGTCGCGGATCACCACCACATGGTCGGCCATGTGCTCGATCTCGCCGAGCACATGGCTGGAGATGAGGATGGTGCGGCCTTCGGCGGCCAGTTCGCGGACGAAGTGCCGCAGCCAGGCGATGCCTTCAGGGTCCAGGCCGTTGCTCGGTTCGTCCAGCAGCAGCACCGGGGGATCGCCGAGCAGCGCGGTGGCCAGGCTGAGGCGTTGCCGCATGCCGGTGGACAGGGTACGCGTGGGGCGATCGGCGAAGGCCGACACCCCGGTCACGTCGGCGACCTGCTTGACCCGGGACGCGCTGTACCGGCCCATGCGGGCGTAGACCCGCAGGTGGTCGCGGGCGGTGTGGGCGGGGTGGAAGCCCGCGCTGTCCAGCACGGCTCCAACGGTGGCCGACGGGCGGGGCAGGTTCGCGTAGCGGCTGCCGCCGAACGTGGCGGTGCCGGAGGTCGGCGTGACCAGGCCCAGCATCATCCGCATGGTGGTGGTCTTGCCGGCGCCGTTCGGCCCCAGGAATCCGGTGACGTTCCCCGCTCCGGCCTCGAAACTGAGGTCGGTGACGGCGGCTACCGGCCCGAACGCCTTGGTCAGGCCATGTACCTCGATGTTCATGCCATCACCGCGATCAGCCGGCGCTGAAGCTGTTCGGCGTCCGGAACACTGAGGATCAACTCGTCGTGGCCCGGCACCCGGTTCTTCAGGACGATCCGCAGGCCGGTGACCTCTCGTCGGGCGGCGACCAGACGCTTGACGCCGGTCAGGGACGTCCAGGTGCCGACCTTGATGACGCCGGAGACGAGCAGGCCGTAGTGCGTGCCCGTGGCGGCCGCGAGCGGCCGGTCGAGCAGGTGCACCTCGGCGATCTCCGCCAGCGGAACATTCACCGCGCTGGTCCTGGTGAACAGCCGTGTCCACGGGGCGAAGCCGATGGTCAGCGTCTCCTGGTGAATCTCTACCTGGAGCATGATGTGTCCTCCATAACTATCTGTTCTATTAGTTGTATATCAGATAGAGTGTCGGCATCAACGTCCATTCCGTGAACAAGGCCTACGCCCTGCTACGACAGCAGGGCGTCATCCGGATCAACCGCGAGAGCGGCGCGGCCGTACGGCGCGATGCCGGCACCGGCCCGCCCGAGGCACCCTTCATCGACGACTGGGAGGAACGCATGCGCGTGCTGCTGGCAGAAGCCACCGTCCACGGCATCGACCGGCAGGATGTGCTGGGCCGGTGCGAGGCTCTGCCGATCGCTTTCGAGGAGAGCGTGTGATCCCGCTCCTCGGCGCCGACCTGATCCTCATCGCACTGGTCACGTCCCTCATGCTGGCGCTCCCGGCGCTGGCCAGGCCCACACTGCCGTTCGGAGTACGCGTCGGCATCCAGCGGGTGGGCGATCCCGCCATCACCACTGCGCGGCGGTTCTACGCTCGCATGACCGGCCTGGTGGCCGCACTCGCCGCAGCGGTCTCGATCCTTGGACTGCTGATCACCGGATCCGCCGTCGCGATCGGCATCGCCACGACGGTGGTGATCGTCGTGGACCTGCTGTTGTTCTACCGCGCTCATCGCATGGTGCGCGCCGCCAAGCTCGCCGGCCGGTGGGCGGCCGAGCGGCGTCAGGGCGTCACCGTGGACACCACCTTCCGCACCGACCCGGTCCGCGTGCCGTGGGTGTGGGGGTTGCCCGCTCTGTCCGTGCTGCTGCTCACCGCGGCCATCGGCTGGGCACGCTACGGCGGGCTGCCCGCCACGCTGCCGCCATTTCTCGGGTACGGCACAGCCTCCTCCCAGCGTGCACCCACAACCGTGCTGAACGCCTTCCAACCGGTGATCTACCAGGTCGTCATCACCGTGACGGTCCTGGCCACAGTCCTGGCCGCGCTACGCGCCCGCCCCGACCTCGATGCCGCCAGACCCCGAGGTTCAGCCCGCCGCTACCGCATCTACCTGCGCGGTATCGCGGTGATGTCGTTGCTGTCCGCGGCCTGTCTGAACCTGGCTCTGTTCTTCGCGGCCCTGCAGCTGTGGGAGATCGTCACCCCCGCGATCGCCTGGCAGGTGGCCGTCCATGTCCCGCTCATCGTGCTGCTGGGCGGCTGGCTGATATGGGAGATCAAGGTGGGCCAGGCCGGGCACCGGCTCCCCGCTCTGCCAGGTGAGGAACTGGAGGACACCGGAGCCGGCCAGCGCGACGACGACCGCCACTGGTTCCTCGCCGGCACCGTCTACGTCAACCGCCGCGACCCGGCTCTGCTCGTGCACGCCCGTCTCGGCTCCTCCTCATGGACCCTCAATCTCGGCCATCCGATCGCCTGGCTCCTGCTCGGTGTCCTCGCCGTCGCCTTGATCGTGTTGGCGGGACTGGCGCTGGCGGGCGTCGTCGACCTGCCGGAGAAGCACAGTCTCTTCCGATGATTCGCCGGTCCGGGCCTCCCTGCTGACGGGTGTCGTCGTTGCGGTCGACGCCCGCGCGCAGCAGCGCGTCGATCGCGGCTGGTGACACGGACCCGAGCGGGGGGTCATGGACGCCGTATGCGAGAACTCCATTCTCATCCGGGTGGTCGTCCACGTCAGCGGCGCAGCCACTCCTCCAGTAGGGCGGCCTCGGCCTTGGTGAGCGTGGACAGGGTTGGCAGCAGGGTGCGGAAGGTGGTCACCACGCCGGCCGGGTCGTCGGCGGGGGCGGGCTCGTCGGTGAGGATGGCGGCGGCGACGGCGCCGAAGGCGGCGTCGGACAGACGGGGGTCGCTGTGCTCGGAGGGCAGGCTCAGCAACGTGTGCACGGTGCCGACGCCGGCCGCGTGGATGAGGTTGACGGCGCGTTCCTCGCTCACCTTGAGGCGGCCGGCGACGGCTATGGCGTGCACCCGCTCGGCCAGCACCCGCAGGCCCTCCGCCTGGGCCGGGGTGTCGCGCGGGCGGCTGAGCAGCAGCTTGAAGACGTGGGGGTTGGCCAGGCCGAAGCCGATCTGGGTGTCCCATCCGGCGCGCAGGTCGGCCACCGGGTCACCGGTGGGCGCGGCGGCCTGCTTGCCCGCCACGTGCTCGGCGAAGACGTGCTCGGCGGCTGCGTCCAGCAGGGCTTCCTTGTCGGGGAAGAAGCGGTAGAGGGCGGGCGGTTGCAGCCCGGCCTCCTGCGCGACGCGGCGGGTGGTCACCGCTTGCGGCCCGTGGTCGCGCAGCAGGCCGGCCGCCGTCGTCACGATGCGGTCGCGGGTGAGGTCTCGCCGCTGCTGGGTCTGCGCCATGCGAGCGATGATATCCGTACCACTGTTGTTGCCAATGGAAATATCAGTGTTAACGTTGTTCTCGTTCCACTGGAAACAGCCAGAACGGGAGTCCCCCATGCTGATCGTCACGGGAGCCACCGGCCGCCTCGGGTCGAAGATCGTCAACCGCCTGCTGGAGCGCGTACCCGCGGAAAGGGTCGGGGTGAGCGTGCGGGACGTGCGCAAGGCCGCCGGCCTGGCCGCGCGGGGCGTACGCGTCCGGGCGGGCGACTTCACCGACCCCGCCACCCTTGAGCACGCGTTCGAGGGCGCCGAGCGCGTCCTGGTGATCTCCGCCGCCATCCGCGGCGACGCCGCCACGGCCGCCAACCTCGCCGCCGTCGACGCCGCCCGCGCCGCGGGCGTGCGGCGCATCCTCTACACCAGCCACCAGGCCGCCTCCCCCGGCTCGCTCTTCCCGCCGCAGAAGGTGCACGCGGCCACCGAGGAGCACCTGAAGCGGCAGGACGTCCCCTTCACCGCCCTGCGCAACGGCTTCTACGCCTCCACCCTCGGCCCCTACATCGAGACGGCCCTCGAGACCGGCACGCTCGCCGTGCCGCAGGACGGCCCGGTGTCGTGGACCGCCCACGACGACCTGGCCGAGGCCGCCGTCCTCGCCCTGACCGAGGCCGGCGCGTTCGACGGCATCACCCCGCCGCTGACCGCCCCGCACACGCTGGACTTCGCCGACGTCGCCGCCATCGTCACCCGCATCACCGGCCGGCGCATCGAGCGCGTCGTCGTGGACGACGAGGAGTGGATGGCGGCGAGCGGGCTGCCCCGGCCGGTGGCGGAGTTCATGCTGACCATGTTCACGGCGTCCCGGAAGGGCGAGTTCGACGTGACCAGCCCGGCGCTGGAGACCGCGATCGGCCATCCGGCGACGTCCGTCGAGGAGGCGTTGCGGGCCGCCTTGAACTCCCGCTGATCCCGGAAGCGCCGAGCGCGTGGCCCTGAGGCGGCCTCGATCTTCCCGGCGGTCCGGTCTCGATCGAGGTGGGGGTCGCCGCTCCACGCCGTCCGGCCAGAACATTCCGTGGGGAATTCGGCGCCGTCTTCGACGTCACCCTTGACGACATCGCCGTCGAGGCCTGCTTCCCCGCCGACGACCACACCGCCCGCTTCTTCCCGGGCAGGAGCCGCGGCACCCTCGGAATGAGAGTCCGCTCATATCGTTGCGAGACCGCTCGTGCCCGGTGAACGCCGACGTCATACAGGTGGGGGGATGGCGAGGGCCGTAGCGTGTCTCGTCGGCTCAGGCCGGCGCCGGCAGGTCGATGCGAGCGAGTTTTTCCGGGTCGATTTCGACCGAGATGGCGGTGATGCGGCCGTCGGTGACGGTGAAGGCCAGCAGCGACAGCGGGGTGCCGTCCTCGTGCCGGGCCACCACGCCCGGCAGGCCGTTGACGAGCACCTCCTGGCTCGGGCCGACGCCTGCGGCCAGGCGGAGGCGGGCGCCGTTGGCCACCGCGGTGGCGCCGAGGACGACGACCGGGCCGCCGGGGGTGCCCACCGTCAGCTTCACGTCGGGGTCGAGGACGCGGAGCAGGCCCTCGAAGTCGCCGTCGCGCGCCGCCGCCAGGAAGGCCTCGACCACCACGCGCTGCTCACGTCCCGTGGCAGCGGGCCGCTCGGACGACTGCACCTTCCTGCGGGCCCGGCTGGCGAGCATCTTGGCGGCGGCGGTGGACTTGCCGAGGATCTGGCCGATCTCGTCGAACGGCACCGCGAACAGGTCGTGCAGCACGAACGCCAGCCGTTCGCCCGGCGTGAGCGTGGCCAGCACGACGAGGAGGGCGAGCCCCACCGAGTCGGCGAGCGCCACGTCGTCCTCCGGTACGGCGCCGTCGTCCACCACCACGGGCGCCGGGCCGTCGAGGAAGGTCTCGGGGTGGGACTGGCGCGAGCGCAGGACGTCCAGGCTGATGCGCCCGACCACGGTGGTCAGCCAGCCGGCGAGGTTGTGGATGGCCGCCGCGTCCTGGCGGGAGAGCCGCAGCCACGCCTCCTGGACCACGTCCTCGGCGTCGGCGTGCGAGCCCAGCATGCGGTACGCGACCGCGTGCAGCCGGTCGCGCTGCGCCTCGAACGTCTCGGCCGGCGCCGGGCTGATGTGGGACATGTTGTTACCTTCCTCGGATCCGCTCCGTCATGGGGATGACGAGCCCGGAAGGGCACAGGTAACCGATGAAGGAGCAAGAGCCATGCAAGCACGTATGAACCGGACGCCGAACCAGGACGTGACCACCGCCGTTCAGCACCTCTACAAGGCCGTCCACTCGGGCGGCGCCGATGCGCGGGTGCTGGAGCTGGTGCACCTGCGGGCCAGCCAGATCAACGGCTGCAGCCCCTGCGTGTACGCCGGGGTCGCGTCGGCGAAGAAGACCGGGGAGACCGACGAGCGCCTGCACAGCGTGGCGGCCTGGCGCGAGACGCCGTTCTTCACCGACGCCGAGCGGGCGGCGCTGGCGCTCGCCGAGGCGGCGACCCGCATCCAGGACGGCGCGCCCGGTGTGACCGACGAGATCTGGGACGCCGCCGCCGCGCACTTCGACGAGGATCAGCTGTCGTCGATCATCTTGCACATCGCCCTGACCAACTTCTTCAACCTGATCAACCACACGGTTCGGGAGCAGGCGGGCAAGACCTGGTGAACGGGTAGAAACCTGCGCCGCCGCCTCCGCCCCGAAGATCGTTCAGTACTAATCTGACGGCTATGGCGAGATTTGTGCTGTACATGGAGTTCAAGAACGAGGATGACCGCTTGAGAGTGCGCCCGGCGCATCGTGAGCATCTGCAGGCGCTGTTCGACCAGGGCCGGTTGATCACCGCGGGGCCGTGGGCCGACGACAAGGGTGCGATGCACATCTATGAGGTCGCGGACGAGGCGGAACTCCGGGAGATCTTGGACGATGACCCGTACACGGCGGTGGACGCGTACGACATCGCGCTGCTGAAGGAGTGGACCCCGATCCTCGGGTGACGGGCGGCGTTCTTCGTGTCAGGGCCGGACGCCCGGCCCTGACACGCGGACCTTCACAAGGAAGGGCGAGACCGGTCAAATGGCCCTGACGAAACACGCGCTTCCAGTACCATTCCGCCATGCGTAAAATGATCATGGCGGTGGTGACGGCCGCGGCCATCACCGCGGTCATCCCGTTGGCCCAGGGCACCGCTCATGCCGACCCTGTGCCGAGCGACTGCCACAGCGGCATCTACTACCAGAAGTACAAGACCTGGGCCAGCTGCAACAGTGGCTCCGGATACGTGCGGGCGGTGGCCAAGTGCCCCACCGGCACCACGTACGGCCCGTGGGTCGTCGTCTCCTCGGGCATCTCGGGACAGTCCGTCGCCACCTGCTCCGGCAACCGCAACGCGACCGGCCACTCCTACCAGATCAAGAAGTACTGACACTTCCCGATCGCAACGATCCCAGCCCGGGTACAGGCCGTGAGCTCCGTACCCGGGCCTCGGCGCGAGGTGACGAGCATGGGCATCCCCCGTCCTTGGAGTTTGACCGATATCTCCGACCAATCTGACCGCATCGTGGTCGTGACCGGCGCCAACAGCGGCATCGGGTACGTCACCGCGCGCGAGCTGAGCCGCCGTGGCGCGCACGTCGTGCTGGCCTGCCGCGATCCCGAACGCGGGAAGGACGCGCTCGGGCGGATGCGGGACGAGGTGCCCGACGCGCGGCTTGAGCTGCGCTCGCTCGACCTCGCGAGCCTGGAGTCCGTACGTGCCTTCGCCGCCTCGTGGGATCACGACCGGCTCGACCTGCTGGTCAACAACGCGGGGATCGCGATGGTGCCGTACGCGCGGACCGCCGACGGGTTCGAGTCGCAGTTCGGCGTCAACCATCTGGGGCCGTTCGCGCTGACCGGGCTGCTCCTGCCGCGCCTGCTCGCCGCGCCCGCCGCGCGGGTGGTCTCCGTCGGGAGCATGGCGCACCGGTTCGCCCGCTTCGACCTGGGCAACCTCAACGCGGAACACTCCTACCGCTCGGCCTTCCACTACGGGCGCACCAAGCGCGCGGTCCTCTACTTCGCCATGGAGCTCCAGCGCCGGGCCGAGGCCGCCGGGCTGCGGCTGCGCAGCATGGCCGTCGAGCCCGGCTTCACCAGGACGAACGTCATGACGGGCGGCGCCAACAGCGCACGCAGCCGGCTCTATCTGGCCGCCATGCGCCTGGCCGAGCGCGCCGCCTTCCGCCCCGCGCCGGATGGTGCCAAGACCTCCCTGTACGCGGCCACCGTCCCCGACCTGCCCGGCGGCTCGTACATCGTGCCCGACGGCCCCCTGCAGATCCGCGGCGAACCCACCCGGCGCACCCGCGAGCGCGCCCTGTACGACACCGCCACGGCCGCCCGCCTCTGGGACCTGTCGGAACGCCTCACGGGCGTCACCTACGACCTCCCCTCGTGAACGGCTTGCCGCTCCCCGCCCGGGACGCTCCAATGAGGAGGTGACACGCGTCTTCGTCAGCTACGCGGCCGGCCCCGACCTCGAACGCGCCCGCAGGCTGGCCACCGACCTGCGCGCGGCCGGGGTCACCGTGTGGATGGCGCCGGACAGCATCGCCCCCGGTACGCCCTTCGCCGCCGCCATCGATGCGGGGCTGGAGGGCAGCGACTGCTTCCTGGCGCTGCTCTCTCCGGCGTCGCTGACGAAGGAATGGGTGAAGCTGGAGGTCGCCGCGGCCGTGGACCGGGCCGCGCAGGGCAAGATCAGGGTGCTGCCCGTCGTGCTGAGCCCGGTGGCGGTGCCGCCGCTGCTGTCGGTCTTCCAGCAGATCGACCTGACCGACTACGAGCGGGGGCTCGCGGCGCTCGGGGCGGCGATCGGCGTCCCGCTGCACGGGCTGCCGCTGTCCGGCGATCAGCCTGCCGAGGCGCCGGGGCTGCGCAGGCCGGTCGTGGACGAGTTCGCCGCGACCGTCACCGGCGACCTGGAGAGGGGCGCCCGGCGCTTCGGCTACCTCGTCCAGCGCACGGGTGGCGGGCTCGCGTGCGTGGTGGAGGTCGCGCTGCTGCGCATCGGCGTCGCGGTGTGGCCGGATCCCTCGACGACCGAGGGGCACATCCTGGGCCAGGCCGAACGCGAGCTCCGTGGCAACGAGCAGCGGGTCGCCGTGGTGCTCGCCGTCCACCGGGGCCCGCACACCCGGATGACGCCGTACCGGCTGCTCGACGCGGAGGCGCCGAACACGTTCCTGATGACCTGGAACGATGCGGACGGAGCGGACGCGCTGGGTGCGTGCGTGGACGTCATCGTGCGGCATCTGGGCGGCGGCTGACGTCCGGCGCTTCGTCCTCGTGCGGGAGCGTCCCGGGCGGCACGTGGCGGTGGCGCGCGCATCCTCCGGGCGGCAGCGGGTAACGCTGAGTGCATGGCATACACACCCGATCAGAACCACCGCCGGCCGGACGGCGCGGACGACCAGGCGGTACGCGCCGCCGGTCTGGTGTCGGAGGCGCTGGAGACGGTCGAGCGCGCACGGGGGCACCTCTACTCCTTCCACCAGCTCACCGGCTCCGCCCACGCGACCCTGCACGAGGCCGTGGGGATGCTGCGCGAGGCCGGGCAGGACGAGCTGGCCAGGCTGCTCGCGGCCGAGCTGGTCGGCCGCGACGTGCTGCCCGGGCGCTGGACGTTCCAGATCGTGGAGGCGTACGACGACGACTACTACGCGACGTTCCGCGCGGTCGAGAAGGAGGTGCGGGACCGGCTGACGGGCGGGCGGCGGCACGTATACGAGGCCGAGCTCAAGCAGCGCTCCCAAGCCGCAGGGGAGGCCGCCGAGCTGGAGGCCCGCTCCCCGGCGGGCGGGGAGGCGAAGCTCACCTAGCGCCGCGCGCTTCGGGCAAGCTCACCCGAAGCTCACCTAGCGCCGCGCGCCTCGGGAAAAGCTCACCCGAAGCTCACCTAGCGCCGCGCGCCTCGGGAAAAGCTCACCCGAAGCTCACCTGGCGCGGCCCGGTGGGCGGGGCGGCGCGGAGCCGACGGCGGGCCGGTCGCCCTTCGCGCCCGCCTTGTCCGCTCCCGCCCCCGTTTCCGGCTCCGAGCCGGGTGGCGGTGGGTCGGCGGGGCCCTCGTCCTCGTCCAGGTACGCCTCCGGCACCTCGGGCATGACCGGCATCATCTCCTTGCGCGAGACGAACGTGTCGACCAGCGACAGCAGCATGGCCAGGACCGGCACCGCCAGCAGCGCGCCCACCGCCCCGAACAGCTGCGCCCCCAGCAGCACGCCGGCGAAGGCGACCCCGGGATGCATGTTCACCGACCGGCCGCTGATGCGCGGCTCCAGCGTCAGGTTCTCCACCTGCTGGTACAGGATCCCCCAGGCCAGCGCCGCCACCCCGACCCAGGGGCTCGGCGAGACCAGGCCCACCACCGTGGGCAGGGCGATCGCGATGTACGTGCCGATCGTCGGGACGAACTGGGCCACCACGCCCGTCCACACGCCGAGCGCCAGCCACGACGGCATGCCGATCAGCGAGAACACCAGGGCCGAGGTGCTGGCGTTGATGGTGGCGAGGATGAGCCGGGCGGAGACGTAGCCGCCGGTCTTGACCAGCGACACGTCCCACACGGTCAGGAAGACCTGCTGGATGCGGCCCGGCAGGAGCTGGGCGAGCCAGCGCCGCAGCCGGGGGCCGTCGGCGGAGAAGTAGAAGGTGAGCAGCAGCAGGGCGAAGGTGTTGAAGAGCGCCGCGGTGATCGTGCCGAGCAGGCCCAGCACGCCGCCGACCAGGTCCTGGGCGTAGTCGGCGGCCTGCTGCGGGGTGAGGTTGATGGAGCTGAGGATGGTGGAGATCTCGTAGCGCGTACCGAATCTGCCGTTGACCCAGTCGATCGCGCCGGTGACCACCTCAGGCAGCGCGCGGACGAGCAGCGCGGCCTGCTCGACGAACAGGTTCCCGAACAGGTAGAGGAACAGCCCGGCGAACAGCGCGATGCCGATCATCACCAGGACGGCCGCGACGCCGCGCCGCATGTGCCGCGACAGGCGGCCGACGGCGGGCTCCATCGCCAGCGACAGGAACCAGGCCATCACCACCACGACGACCAGCGATCCGGCGTCGGTGAGGATGAAGCGGATGAGGTACACCACGACGACGACCGCGACGACGGCGAACCCGACCCGCCACACGTTGGCGGGCGAGAGCAGCACCTGGACGCGCCGCGGCTCCCCGGAACGCTCTTCTGGGCGGAGTTTCCCCGCGCCGCGACGAGGGTCCTCGGCGCGGGGGCCGCGCGGCTCTGCGGGCTTGGTCATGGCGTTCTCCTGACCGGACCTTGGTTCCACCACCAGTCTCTTCCCAGATCCAAGCTCCCATGCACGATCACCGCCATGGGTTCGCATCGGGGGATCGGTGTGCGGGTGGGGGTCGCGCTCGCCGCGGCCGGGTCCCCCGGCCCGGAGGTCAGCCCGCGGCCGGGCGTTCCGCCTGTTCGATCGCGGCCGGGCGCTGCTGGGCGGCACGGATGCGGGCCACGTCGAGCTTCGAGGTGCGGTCGAAGCGGTAGATGCCGTTCTGCTCCTGGAAGACGTCGGTGAGCTGCGTGTAGCAGTAGCCGAACATGCGGGGGTCGTCCAGCAGCACCCCGGTCAGCCCGGCGAAGCGCCGCTGCAGCTCCTCCTCGGTGGCGGGACGCTCGCCGTACCCCCAGGACGACTCGCCCTGCCGTACGCCGGGGTTCCACCAGATGCCGCCGAACTCGCTGCAGAAGTACGGCTGCCCCTGGTACGGCACCGACCACGGCGTCCCGTCGGCGTCGGCGTTGACATGGGGACGGCCCTCGGCGAGCCCGTCCATCATCTTGCCGAACAGCTCGGGATCCTGCTCGTAGCAGTGCGAGTCGTAGACGTCGGCGCCGGGCACGCGGTGGGAGTAGCCGGAGGCGTCGAGGACGGGACGGGTGGCGTCGGCCGCCTTGGTGGCGAGGTACATGGCCTGGGTGACGTCGTCCAGCACGGTGATGCGGTCGTGCCGGCGCTGCGCGGTCTCGTTGAGCGGGCACCAGCCGACGATGGACGGGTGGGAGTAGTCGCGCTCGACGGCCTCCAGCCACTGGGTGACGAACGACGCGGTCGGCTGCTGGTTGTCCCCGGGCGGCCCGCCGACGTCGGCGCCCCAGTCACCGAACTCGCCCCACACCAGGTAGCCCATCCGGTCGGCGTGGTAGAGGTAGCGCTCCTCGAACACCTTCTGGTGCAGCCGGGCGCCGTTGAATCCGGCGGCCATGCCCAGCTCGATGTCGCGGCGCAGGGCCTCGTCGGAGGGGGCGGTCATCAGGCCGTCGGGGTAGTAGCCCTGGTCGAGCACGAGCCGCTGGAAGACGGAGACGCCGTTGATCAGGATGGCGTGCCCGTCGATGGAGACCGAGCGCAGCCCGGCGTAGCTGGCGGCGGTGTCGGCGACCGCGCCTGAGGCGTCGAGCAGGTCGATGCGCAGGTCGTACAGGTGGGGGTCCTCGGGGGACCACAGGCGTACCCGGTCGGAGGGCAGCGGCAGCCACAGCTCGGCGGCGAGGTCGAGGTCGGCGCGGACCCGCGCCTGGACGACCTCGCCCGCCGCGTCGGAGACCGTGACCCGGACCTGGTGTCCCGGCCGGTTCGCCGAGACGGGGACGGTGACGCGGAACGCGGACGCGGCGACGTTCGGGGTGATGCGCGGCCGGCCGAGGTGGACGTCGGGCACCGGCTCGCACCACACCGTCTGCCAGATGCCGGTGGTGCGGCCGTACCACGGGCCGTGCCCCTCGTACGTGCGGACCTGCTTGCCGCGCGCCTGCGGCCCGGTGCGCGGGTCCCTGGCCCTGACGACCACCGTGTACGTGTGCCCGGGATCGGCCGCGGCGGCCAGGTCGCAGCTGAACGGCGTGAACCCGCCCCGGTGCCGGCCCGCCTCGGCGCCGTCCACCCACACGGTGGCGTCGTGGTCCACGGCCTGGAAGTGCAGCAGCACCCGCCGGCCCGCCCACTCCTCCGGCACCCGCACGCTGCGGCGGTACCACACGGCCGGGTGGAAGTCGGGGTCGCCGATGCCGGACAGCGGCGCCTCGGGGCAGAACGGCACGACGATCTCGCCGGACAGGTCCCGTTCCAGCAGCCCGCGCTCCAGCCCTGAGTCGCCGGCGTCCCGCTCGAACTGCCAGGTTCCGTTGAGGCACTGCCACTCGGTACGGACGAACTGCGGGCGCGGGTACTCCGGGCGGGGCACTTGAGGGATGTCGGGCACGATGCTCACTTTCTCGTGGAGGGTGATCGACGTCATGCGCTTCGGCGGCCCGCGGTGCTGGCGTTGACCGCCAGCCGCCAGGGCGCCTCCAGGTGCACGGGCTCGCTCGCGCCGCCCTCGACCCGTTCCAGCAGCCGGGTCACGGCCAGCTCGGCGATGCGCCGCTTGTCGGGCTCGACGGTGGTCAGGGCGGGGTTGGCGTACCGGCCTTCCTCGATGCCGTCGAAGCCGGCGACGGCGACGTCCTCGGGGACGCGCAGCCCGGCGGCGAGGACGGCGTGCACGGCGCCGATGGCGAGCAGGTCGTTGGCGCAGAAGACGGCGTCCGGCGGCTCCGGCAGGGCGAGCAGGTCCTCCATCGCGCGCCGGCCGTCCTCGCGCTGGTAGTGCCGCACCCGTACGGCCAGCTCGGGCCGGAACGGCAGCCCCGCGTCGGCGAGCCCCTGCTCGTAGCCGGCCGCGCGGTGCACCGAGGTCTCCCGCCCGGCCGGCGCGTCGAGGGCGTCGGCCGGCGGCGGGTGCGGCACGCCGATGACGGCGACCCGCGTGCGGCCCAGGGAGGCAAGGTGGGCGGTGACCGCGCGGGCCGCGGCGGTGTCGTCGATGCCGACGTGGTCGACGCCCGGCACCCGCAGCTCCCCCAGCAGCACGGCGGGGCAGTCGCCGGCCCAGCGGCGCAGCTCGTTCCCGGTCAGGCCGATGGGACTGAAGATGAACCCGTCGAACAGCGCCGACCGGTCGCGCCGCATGAGGATCCGCCGTTCGCGCTCGGCCATGCCCTCGGTGCCGTCGACGAGCACCGTGTAGCCGCGCTCCTCGGCCTGGTCGACGACGTGGCCGGCCAGCTCCGTGAAGTACGGCACGTCGAGCGGCAGCACGAGGGCGAGCAGCCGCGACCTGCCCAGGTTGAGGCTGCGGGCGGCGACGTTGGGCCGGTAGTCGAGCTCGTCCAGCACGCGCTGCACCTGGGCGCGGGTCTGCGGCGAGACGTGCGGGAAGTCGTTGACGACGTTGGAGACGGTACGCACGGAGACCCCCGCCAGCCGCGCCACGTCCCGCTGGGTGACCACGACCGCCCACCTCCTCCCAAGACGCTCTTTGCCGCGTGGCAAAGCCCACTTTGCCACGCGGCAACATCACTCCTCAAGACCCGGCGAGCAGCCGACCACGGCTTTCGCCGCCGTTTGCCACCTCCGGCCTAGCGTGACAGGGAAGGTCTCGCGACGAACCAGCAGCCGCTGGGAGGGTCAGCCATGTCCAACCACTTCACCGGCCTCAGCCTCGGGCCGCCACTCGGCGACCAGCGCCTCGACCTGTGCGACCTGTACGCCTTCCAGGCGCCGGGCGACCCGGGCAGGACGGTGCTCATCCTCAACGCCAACCCCAACGCCGACGCCCTGCACCCGGACGCCGTCTACCGCCTGAACATCGACGACGACGGCGACTACCTGACCGACATCGCGTTCAGCTGGGTGTTCGGCGAGCCGGGACCGGACGGCTCCCAGACCTACAGCGTGTACCTGGCGACCGGCGAGCAGGCCCGCGACCCTGAGCCGGGCGGCACCGAGATCGTGAAGGACGCCCGCGTCTCGTTCGGCCCCGAGGCGAACGTGGTGACGGCCGGGCACCACACGATCGCGGCCGGCAGCCGCAGCGACGCCTTCTACTTCGACTTCGACGGCATCAAGAACCTGTTCGACACCAGCGGCAAGCGCAACTTCACCGCGCCGCACCTGGGCGGCACGTCACCGTGGACGGGCGTCGACTCCAACGTCACGGCGAACGTCTTCTCCATGGCCGTCGAGCTGCCCACCGACGCGCTGGCGCCCCGGCCCGAGCTGCACGTCTGGGGCCGGTGCAGCGTCCGGCGCGACGGCCGGCTCGTGCACGCGGACCGGGCCGGGCACCCGTCGATGAGCAGCTTCTTCAACACCGACGACACCAAGGAGGAGTACAACGCGAGCGAGCCGGCCGGCGACCGGGAGCGGTGGACCGACTCGTTCGTGCACCTGCTCGGTCACACCGGCGGCTACTCGCGCGAGGAGGCGATCGCCGCGATCGACGAGCACGGCCTGCTGCCGGACGTGCTGCACTTCGACCCGGCGAAGCCGGCCGCCTATCCGAACGGCCGGACGTTCACCGAGGACGTCATCGACGTCCGCGTCGCGTTCCTCACGAAGAACGAGGCGCCGCCCACCGGCCTGAGCCCGCACACCGACACGCTCGACCGGTTCCCGTACCTCGGCGACCCGCACCCCGCGTCCTGAGAGCTCCTAGCGCAGGCCGCCGACGGACAGGCCGCCGCGCCAGTGGCGCTGCAGGACGAAGAACGAGATGACGAGCGGGATGATCGACACCAGCGCGCCGAGGATGATGAGGCTCCACAGCGAGGTGGTGCCCGCGTTGTTGGCCGAGGCGATGCCCTGCCAGAGTCCGAGCCCGACGGTGACGGGGAAGAGCCGGTTGTCCGACAGCATGGCGAGCGGCAGGAAGTAGTTGTTCCACGAGGCGACGGCCGACAGCAGCAGCACGGTCACCACGGCGGGCCGCATCAGCGGGAACGCGACCCTGATGAACGTGCGGATCTCGCCGGCGCCGTCGGCGCGGGCGGCGTCCAGGATCTCGTTCGGCACGGCGTCGCGCGCGTAGACGTGCATGAGGTAGACGCCGAACGGGTTGAGCAGCGACGGCAGGATGACCGCCCAGATCGTGTTGGTCAGCCCGAACTCCGAGAACATCATGAACGTCGGGATCACCAGCGCCGTCGCGGGCACCATCAGCGCGCCGAGGACGAGCGAGAAGCTGAAGCGCCGGCCGGCGAAGCGGTACTTGGCGAACCCGTAGCCGGCCATGACGGCCAGGACGGTGGCGCCGATGCCGCCGGCCAGGGCGTACAGGGTGGAGTTGAGTATCCACCTGGCGTAGATGCCGTTGTCGTAGGTGAACAGCTGCTGCAGGTTGCCGAGGTAGTCGACGTTGCCCGAGAACCAGAGGGTGTTGCCGCCGGAGAACAGGCCGGCCGCGTCCTTGGAGCTGTTGACGACGACCCACCAGAACGGCACCAGGAAGTACACGACCAGGAAGGCGAGCAGGAGGTGCAGAGGCAGGTTGTGGTTCGGCCGGCGACGGGTGCCGGCGGGAGAGCGGTCACTCATCACAGGAAGGTCCTCCGCTTGCGGGTGAAGAACAGGAAGGCGTAGACGCCGGCGAAGATGACCCCGCCGAGGGCGAAGGAGATCGCCGATCCGTAGGTGAAGTTCGCCAGGCCGAAGGCCTGCTGGTAGGCGTACATGTTGGGGGTGAAGTCGGGGCCGATGGTGCCGGCCGCGAGCGAGCGCAGGATCTGCGGCTCGTTGAAGAACTGCAGGGTGCCGATGAGCGAGAAGACCAGGATGAGCAGCAGCGCGGGGGCGATCAGCGGGATCTTGATGCGCAGCGCGATCTGCCGGCCGCCGGCGCCGTCCATGCGGGCGGCCTCGTACAGGGCCGGGTCGATGCCCTGGAGCGCGGCGTACAGGATGATCATGTAGTAGCCGGCCCACTGCCAGGTGACGATGTTGACCAGGCCGTAAAAGATCAGGTTGCTGCTGAGGAAGTCCGGCGCGGTGGTGCCGAACAGGCTGAAGATGTCGGTCAGCGGGCCGAAGCTCTTGCTGTAGAGGAAGCCCCACATGACCGCGCCGATGACCGTCGGGATCGCGTACGGCAGGAAGATCATCAGGCGCGAGAAGCGGGCGAACCGCGAGGTGACCGAGTCCAGGATCAGGGCCATCACGAGCGCGACGATGATCTGCAGCGGGATGGAGACCAGCGAGAAGCGGATGACGAACCAGGTGCCGGACAGAAAACTGGGGTCGGTGAACGCCTTAACGTAATTGTCGAGGAAGACGAAGCTGGTGCCGCCGATCAGCCGCTTCTGCCACAGGCTGAGATAGAAGGCGTAGCACAGCGGCGCGATGAGCAGCGCCAGGAAGACGAGCCCGAACGGCCCGACGAAGAGCCACCCCATCAGATGCTCGCGAAGGCGCACCTTGCCGCGACTGCTCGATTTCCTGTCCTTGGCGCTTGGCGCACTCTTCTCCATCATGAGGGTCATTTCTGGCTCCGGGAAACGGGGGATGCAGGGAGGTCGGGTACGGGCCGGCCGCCGCGCGCGGGCGGCGGCCGGTTCCCGCGGCGTCACTGGACGGTGAAGCCTTGTTCCTTGGCGTAGCCGGCCACGTCCTCCTGCAGCTTGTCGGCGGCCTGCGCGGCGTTGACGGAGCCGTCGATGAGCGCGCTGACCTGCTTGGTCATGGCGTCGAAGTAGTACTGGCCGAACGGGCTGTAGGTGACGCCCTGGTAGGCGTTGGCCGCCGGGACGTACACCTCCTTGTTCGCCTGCTGGCCGTCGAAGAACTCCACCTTCAGCTCCTCGAACGCCGGGTCTTTGAGCGCCTTGAGGTTCAGCGGGAAGATGATCTGGTTGGTCCAGCCGTCGGTGAGCGACTCCTTGTCGGCGTAGAGCCCGTAGGCCACCTTCGCCGCCAGCTCGGGGTTCTTGGCCTGGGTCGTCACCGAGAACGCCGACCCGCCCCAGTTGACCTGCACCGGGTTGGCGGGGTCCCACTGCGGCAGCGGCGCCACCGCGAACTTGCCGGTGTCCTCGCCCTTGCCGACGCCGGCGCCGGTGAGGTAGCCGGGCGCCCAGGCGGCCGAGATGTACGTGGCGTACTTGCCGTTGATGACGCCGGAGATGTACTCGGGCGTGAACTGGTCCTGCGTCCCGACCAGGCCCTTGCCGGCCAGCCGGCCCCAGTACTCCAGCACGTCCTTGGACGCCTGGTCGTTCAGCTTGATGCCGATCGTGTCCTTCTGCGCCGGGTCGTAGGTGAAGGGTTTGGCGCCCTTCTGGATCTGCAGCGCCATGGTGAGCGCCGAGACGTTGGCGGCGAAGTCGCCGAACGCGGGGCCGCCCGCGTCCTTCACCTTCTGGGCCGCCTCCTCGTACTCGGCCCACGTCGTCGGCGGCTTGATCTTGTACTTGTCGAAGATGTCCTTGCGGTAGATCATCGCCAGCGGGCCGCCGTCGACCGGCACGCCGTAGACCGCGTCGCCGACCGAGACGTCCTTCCACGCGCCCTCGCCGTAGTCGGCCTTGACGGAGTCGTAGCCGTACTGCTTGATGTCGACCAGCGCGTTCTGGATCTGGAAGGTCGGGATGCGGTCCATCTCGATCATGATGACGTCGGGTGCGCCGGTGCCCGCCGCGATCGCGGTCTGGAACTTCTCGTACTCGTCGCTGCCCTGGCCGACGTTGGTCCAGCAGACCTGGACGTCGCTGCTCTGCTTGTTGAAGTTGTCGACGACGAGCTGCGTGTTCGGATACCAGCCCCACATCGTGACGACCGGCAGGTCCTTCTTGGGGATGGTGTTCGTGCAGTTGCTCGCGCTGTTGCCGCCGCCGCCGTTCGTGGCGGCCTTGGTGGCGTTCGCGTCCGTGCCACCGCCGCCGCCCGGGTCGGGAGCGCAGCCCGCGAGCGCGGTCGCGGCGGCGAGCAGGAGCGCCGCGGTGGAGAGCCGTGTCTTCTTCATGTGGTGTTTTCCTTGCGATCGCGGCGCACGCGGGGATTCGTGCGCCACCGGTGGGGCCGAGTGATCGGCGGACGGGGCACGGATGGCTTTCCGTGCCCCGTCGCCGATCCTCATGTGAGCGCTAACACGGCTCTGCCGGGGCAGAGCCGCCGGGCTCAGCGCTTGAACAGGCGGGGTGCCAGGTCGATGAGGTTCTTCTGCCAGACGTCCCAGCCGTGCGGTCCCGGGGTGACGCCGTCGAACTCGTAGCGGATCCCGAGGTCGTCCAGGGTGGCCAGGGTGGAGGCGAACCCCGGGTAGACGAAGTCCGTCTGGTCGCCGATGTAGAGGCGCAGCAGCTTGGTGCCGCTGTTGATCGCCTCGGCGTCGACGCCCGCGCCGCTGCCGAAGCCGGCCGAGAACGCCGCGATGTACGCGAACCGCCCGGGATGCGCCTTGAGCATGCCGAACGTCTGGCCGCCGCCCATCGACAGCCCGGCCAGCGCCTGCTGCGACGGGTCGTCGGAGATGTTGTAGCGGGCCTTGGCCGCCGGGGCGATGTTCTCCAGCAGCTCGCGGTTGAAGTCGGAGACGTTGCCGTTGCCCATCACCACGACCATCGGCACGATCTTCCCGTCGAGGAAGTGATGGTCGAGGATCTGCTTGGCCCGCCCCATCTCGGTCCAGTCGGTGTAGTTCTGGCCACCGCCGTGCTGGAGGAAGAAGACGGGGTACGGCTCCGCCCGGCCGGGGTCGTAGCCCGGCGGGGTCCACACCAGCGCGGTCCGCTCCTGGTTCGCGACCGTGCTCTGGTACGTCAGGCGCTCCACCTTGCCGCCCTGGCCCTCGGGAACGTCCGTGAGCAGGCGGGCCCGCTCACCGTTGACGAGGAAGCTGCTCCAGGTCGGCTCGGTGGTGATCTTGGTCGGGTTCGAGGTGTCCTTGAGCGAGACGCCGTCCACCATCAGCTTGTAGTAGTAGAACCACGGGTCGAGCGGGCCGACGGTCCCCCGCCACCGGTCCCCCGCCTTGGTCAGGTGGATGCGCAGCCAGCTGCCGCCGGGCGCCCAGTTCGCCCACACCTTGACCTGCTTGGCGGCGGCGTACTCGGTGGTGGTCTCGAACGTGACGAAGCCGTCGTCGGTCACGAACGGCGTCGGCGTCGTGCCGGGAGGCGGCGGGGCGAACTCGCCCTTCAGCCTTCCGTGCCCGTCGCTCGGGCCGTGGTCGCGGACGTTGCGGAACAGGCGCGGCAGGAAGTCGATCAGGTTCTCCTGCCAGGCGTTCCAGTTCGCCCCCGCGTCGGGGTTGACCCCGTCGAACTCGTAGGAGACGCGGGCGCGGTCCAGCGCCTTGGTGAGTTTGACGGTCGCGTTGTACGCCGGGTCCGTCACGTTGCCGGTGTAGAGGCGCAGCAGCTTGAGGTGCGGCTTGTGCTTGCCGGCCGCCTCGGTCAGCAGGCCGGAGAACGAGCCGGCGTAGGCGTACTCGGCGGGGTGGCCGAGCGCGGCGCGCAGCGCGTTCGTGCCGCCCTCGCCGGCACCGGCGATCGCCTGGTGGGCGGGGCCACGGTGGACGCGGTAGCGGCCGGCGACCGCCTTCTGCAGCTCCTTGCCGCTCTCGCCGATCACGACCACCATCGGCTCGATGGCCTTACGGGCCGAGAGGTTGTCGAGGATCTGCTTGGCGCGGCCGAGGTCCAGCCAGTCGCCGGCGGCGGCGCCCGCGGTGTCCAGGTAGAGCACCGGGTACCTCTTGGCGCCCTTGCCGGTGTAGCCGCGCGGCGTCCAGACCAGGGCCGAGCCCTTGGCGTAGGTGAGGGTCTCGACCGTGCCGCCCTGCCCCTCGGGCACGTCCGCCAGCAGGGCGGCCTGCTCGCCGGCCACGAAGAACGTGCTCCACAGCGGCTTGGAGGCCACGGTGGTGGCGTTGGTCGGGTCTTTGACGCCCTTGGTCTCGTCGGCCGTCACCTGGTAGGTGTACAGGCCGGGCTTGAGCGGGCCGAGCACGCCGGAGAAGGCGGCACCGCGGCGGGTCAGCCCGAACTCCGCCCACGCGGCGGAGGGTCCGAAGTTCCCCTCGATGAGGACCGATGACACCGAGCCGCCGACGGCGGCCTCGACGGCGGAGACGGGAACGGTGAACGAGGCGTAGCCGTCCTCCGAGACGGCCAGCCACGGAGTGTCGGCGATCGCCGGCCGCGGGGCGAGCACCGCCACCGCGAGCGCGACGAGGGCCGCGGTGATCGCGGCGGTGAGCCGGAGCACGCGTGACCTGCCGTGATATTCTAAAGAAGGCATGCAAAAACTCCCTTGACGGCCGGCCACGGTTGCAGCCCGGATGGTCGGCCTGATTCATGCGGTGGACTCTGTGTTGTGGGTGTTTCGCACCTCCATTCCGTCGTGGGATCCGCTTGCCCGCCTGACGCCCGTTGCCGCGGGTGTCAGGTGCGGTGTGACGCCACTACATCGCGTGGCTTCACGATCACATGGCGCTCCTCGGCGGCGCGGTCGAGCCGCGCACGATCAGCCGGGTCGGAAGCACGATCTGGCGGGGGCCGTCCCAGCCGCCGCGCACCAGCGCCTTGAGCATGCGCGCGGCCTCGAGGCCCATCCGGTACACCGACTGGTCCACCGTGGTGAGCCCCGGCTGGGCCAGCGCCGACTCGGGGATGTCGTCGAAGCCGGCGATCGACAGGTCGCCGGGGACGCTGAGCCCCAGATCCTTGGCGACCTCCAGGGTCTTCAGCGCCATCCCGTCGTTCGCCGCGAAGATCGCGGTCGGCCGGTCGGGGCGCTCCAGCAGCGCCCGCGCGAGCGGCGCCGCGGAGTCGGGGTTGAAGTCGCCCTGCGCGATCAGGGAAGGGTCGGCAGGGACGCCCGCGCGGGCCAGCGCCTTGCGGTAGCCCTCCTCGCGTGACCACGAGGCGGCCAGCTCGGCGCGGCCCGCGATGAACGCGATGCGCCGGTGCCCGAGGCCGAGCAGGTGCTCGACCACTGCGGTGGCGCCCTCGAAGTTGGCCGCCGTGACCGACGGCACCTGCGAGTCCTTCGCCGGGTCGATGGCGACGACCGGGATGCCGCTGCGGATCTCGCCCGAGGGCGTGACCACGATGCAGCCGTCGGTCAGCGTGCCCGCGAGACGGGCCAGGTGCCGCTGCTCCCAGCCCTCGGCGTAGGTTCCGTACAGGTCGCTGTCGGCGTAGATGATCAGGTCGAGGCCCGATCGGCTCAGTGCGTCCATCACGCCCTTGAGCACTTCGGCGGTGTAGGACTGGAAGCTGTGCGTCACCAGGCCGAGCACGTCGGTCCTGCTGCGCCGCAGGCTGGTCGCCACCAGACTCGACTCGTAGCCGAGCCGCTCGATCGCTGAGCGGACCTGGGCGATGGTGCGTGCGCTGACGCCGTACCGCCCGTTGACCACCCGGGAGACCGTCGTGGTCGAGACGCCCGCGAGCCGGGCGACGTCGCTCATGGTCACGGGCGAGCCGCCCAGGGCCATACCGCCTCACTAGGGGGAATCGTTATCGGTTACGTTTGCAGCAGCAACGTAAGCGATAACGTTCACAGAAAACAAGAGTAACTTTCGGCGAGGTGATCAGGCGGGGGCCGGGCCCGTCGAGTCGCGGACGCTGAGGCTGGTCGCGAGCTGCAGGTGCCGGGAGGCGGGCTGGACGCCCTCGGCCATGCCGAGCACGGTCTCCACCGCCATCCGGCCCATGCCCTCCAGGGGCTGGCGGACGGAGGTGAGGCGCGGCGTCGTCCACTGCGTCTGCGGCGTGTCGTCGAAACCGGTCACCGACAGCTGCCCCGGCACGGAGATGCCCAGGTCACCGGCCGCGGCGAGCACCCCGACCGCTATCTCGTCGTTGCCCGCGACGATCGCGGTGGGCCGGTCGGCGAGCGCGAGCAGGTCGCGGCCGTGGCGCCGCCCCGCCTCGACGGAGAACGCCTCGTGGCGGACCAGTGCGCGGTCAGGGGTGAGGCCGGCCGAGTCGAGCGCGGCCTGGTAGCCGTGGAAACGTTCGAGCGAAGGGGCCGAACCCAGCGGGCCGCCGATCCAGCCGATCCTGCGGTGACCGAGCTTGATGACGTGTTCGGTCGCGGAACGGCCGCCCGCCCAGTTCGTGGAGCCGATGCTGACCAGGCGCGACTCGGTGGTGTCGATGGGGTCGATCGTGACGATGGGCAGGCCGAGGTCGTCGGCGGCGTGCAGCACCGGGTCGGGCACGGCGACGGCCAGCGCGATCACGCCGACGACACCGGACGCCTGCTGCTCCTCGACCCAGGTGCGGGCCGCCGTACGGCTGGTGCTGACCGGCTCGACGGGCGGCAGGCGCAGCAGCAGCTCGGCCCGCGCGGTGGTCGCGGCCAGCAGGATGCCCTGCAGCACCGTGCCGGCGTAACGGGACTCGACGATGTCGAGCACGGTGACCAGCGTGTTGTCGCGGGGCTGCTCGTGCCGGACCGCCGTCGGCTTGTAGCCGGTCTCGGCCATGACGCCCAGCACCAGCTCGCGGGTCTTGGCGCCCACGTCGCTGCGCCCGTTGAGCACCTTCGAGGCCGTCGTCGGCGAGACGCCGGCCAGCCGCGCGACGTCGGCCAAGGTGACGCGCTCAGAACGACCCCGTCGTCCCATCAAGGCTCCTTCCGGGCTTCCAGCGAAATTGTTTCGTAAACCTACCATGGCCCCGATCGCGCAGGATCACCCGTTGACATCGGACAGAAACGACACCTATGGTCCTCCGCAACACCGAACATGTTGCGAAATAATTTCGTAACCGGCTCAGGACGAGAGGCGAGACCCCATGCGGCTCTCCCGGAAGCTCAAACTCCTCTGCGCGGCACTCGTGCCGATGCTCGCGCTGACCGCGTGCTCGGGCGGCGGCGGACAGGCAGGCGCGGACGGCGGCGAACAGGTGAAGATCACCGTCTGGAGCTGGGACGGCACCGTCGAGAAGGCCGTGCCCGGATTCCAGGCCGCGCATCCGAACATCAAGGTCGAGGTCGTCAATGCGGGCTCGTCGCAGGACGAGTACAAGGCGCTCGACAACGCCATCCAGGCCGGCTCCGGCGTGCCGGACCTGGTGATGTTCGAGTATTTCGCGGTGCCGTACTTCGCGGTCCCCGGCAAGCTGGCCGACCTCGGCGAACTCGGCGCGGACAAGCTGAAGGCCGACTACGTCCCGGCCGCGTGGAACGACGTGACGGTCAACGGCAAGGTGTACGCGCTGCCGTCCGACTACGGGCCATCGGCGATGTTCTACAACGAGGCCACGCTGAAGAAGGCCGGCATCGACGAGCCCCCGGCCACGTGGGACGCGTACTACGAGGCGGCCAAGAAGATCCGCGAGCTGGGCGACGACTACTACATCGCCCAGGACACCGGCGACATCTTCTTCCTGCTCTCGCTCATCTGGCAGGCCGGCGGCCGCCCGTTCAAGGTGGACGGCACCAAGGTGCACATCGACTTCACCGACCCCGGCACCGCCAAGGCCGTGGCCTTCTGGCAGAAGATGCTGGACGAGGGCCTGATCAACACCAAGGTCACCGGCTGGTCGGACGACTGGAACAGGACGCTCAACGACGGCACCCTCGCCACCCAGACCATGGGCGGCTGGCTCACCTCCACGCTGCCCGAACGCGCGCCGAAGGCCGCCGGCGACTTCAAGGTGGCCCTGATGCCGCAGTGGCAGGAGGGCGAGAAGGTCGGCGCGGCGAACGGCGGCAGCTCCTTCGGCATCCCCGAGGCGGCCGAGCACAAGGAGGCGGCCTTCACCTTCCTCGAGTACTTCGCGCACGGCGGCGGCCTGCAGACCCGCGTCGACGCGGGCGCGTTCGTGCCGAACCTGTCGGTGCTGGAGAACGAGACCTTCACCGGCAAGGCCAACGAGTATTTCGGCGGTCAGAAGGTCGGCGGCGTGCTGGCCGAGGCCACCGAGATCGTCGCCGACGACTGGCAGTATCCGCCGTTCTTCGAGTGGGCGCGCTCGATCTACGGCGACCTCGCCTCGCCGTTCTACACCACCGGCAAGGGCACGCTCGCCGAGGTCCTGGAGCAGTGGCGGCAACGCTGCATCCAGTACGGCAACGAGCAGGGCTTCCAGGTGGACTAGCGGGCCTGCTTCAGGAAGGAACTCCGACATGACCCACGCACCCGCGCCGGTGCGCAGGCGGGGCAGGCCGCAGACCGGGCTGGCGTTCATCGCGCCCTTCGCGGCGCTGTTCGCCCTGGTGTTCATCGTGCCCATCGCGTACGCCGCCTACCTCAGCCTCTTCCAGGACAAGCTGGTCGGCGGCAACGTCTTCGTCGGCCTGGACAACTACACCAAGCTCTTCGCCGACCCGCAGTTCTGGGACGGCGTGGGGCGCGTCGTGCGGTTCACGCTCGTGCAGGTGCCGATCATGCTGCTCCTCTCGACGGCGCTGGCGCTCGCCCTCGACGGCCTGCGCCTGCACGGCGCCCGGTTCCTGCGGGTGACGATCTTCCTGCCGTACGCGGTGCCGGCGATCGTGGCGACCCTCATGTGGGGCTTCCTGCTCGGCGTCAAGTACGGCCTGTTCGGCAGCCTCAACGACGCCCTCGGCACCGACTTCGACCCCTTCTCCCCCGGCACCACGCTCATCTCCATCGGCGTGATGGTGACGTGGGCGTTCACCGGCTTCAACATGCTCATCTTCTACGCCGCGCTCAAGGCGATCCCGCGTGAGCTGTACGAGGCGGCGGCGATCGACGGGGCGAACGAGTGGCAGATCGTGCGGGCCATCAAGCTGCCGGCGCTGCGCGGCTCGCTGGCGGTCACCGTCATCTTCTCGATCATCGGCACGTTCCAGATGTTCAACGAGCCGCAGATCCTGCCGACGATGGTCGCCAACAGCGGCGTCACCAGCTTCTACACGCCGAACCTGTACGCGTACAACCTGGCCTTCACCGGCTCCCAGCAGGGGTACGCGGCAGCGCTCGCGCTCGTCATGGCGGCGATCACGATCGCCGTCGCCTACGCCGTCCAGATCAGAGGGCTGAGGAATGCGACCGACCAGTAGCCCGCGGCTCCATACGGTGGACAACCCCCGCAAGAGCAAGACCCTCACCCTGATGACCGGGCTGTTCACGCTGTACTGCCTGCTGCCGCTGGTGTGGCTGGTCATCAACGCGACGAAGTCGCAGGAGGACTTCGTCTCGACGTTCGGCCTCGCGCCCGGCCGCGAGTTCGCGCTGTGGGACAACGTCGTGCAGGTCTTCACCTACCAGGACGGCATCTTCTCCCGGTGGCTGCTCAACACCGTCCTGTACGTCGTCGTCGGCGCGACGGTCTCGACGTTCCTCGCCGCGCTCGGCGGGTACGCGCTGGCCAAGCTGCACTTCACCGGCAAGCGGGTGTTCCTCCTCGTCATCCTGGGGTCGATCTCGGTGCCCGGCATCGCGCTGGCGATCCCGCAGTTCCTGCTCTTCGCCGAGCTGGGCCTGACCGACACCCCGTGGGCGATCCTCATCCCGTCCTTCATCAACCCGTTCGGGCTGTACCTGATGTGGGTGTTCACGGCCGAGGCCGTGCCGACCGGGCTGCTGGAGGCAGCGAAGATCGACGGCGCCGGCGAGTTCAGGACGTTCCTGCAGATCGCGCTGCCGCTGCTGGCCCCGGCGGGCGTGACCGTGCTGCTGTTCTCGTTCGTGTCGATCTGGAACAACTATTTCCTGCCGCTGATCATGCTGAAGAACCCCGACTGGTATCCGCTGACCGTCGGCATCAACCAGTGGAACAAGCTCGGCTCGTCGGCCGGCAACGGCGCCCTGGTGCAGAACCTGGTGATCACGTCCTCGCTGCTCACCATCATCCCGCTGATCATCGCCTTCCTCTGCCTGCAGCGGTACTGGCAGTCGGGCCTGACCATGGGCGCCGTCAAGGGCTGACGCCCCCTCAAGAAAGAGAGACCATGACGAGATCCCTGCTGCGCATCGACGGGGAGCCGCGCGAGGAGAGCGCGTTCCCGCACGTCTGGAGCGCCTGCGTCGGGGCCGGGCGGGCCAACGAGGCCCTGCGCGCGGACTGGCAGCGGCAGTTCGCCGAGGTGGCGGACACCCTCAACATGAAGTACGTCCGCTTCCACGGCCTCTTCCACGACGACATGTTCGTCTACCGCGAGAGCTACGGCGGCGGCTTCGGCCCGAACAGCCCGCTGCCCTCCCCGGTGCACACCTTCTCCTACGTGGACAAGGTCTTCGACTTCCTGCTGGAGCAGGGCGTGCGCCCGTTCGTCGAGCTGGGGTTCATGCCGCGCGAGCTGGCCACCCAGACGGAGACGCTGTTCTGGTGGGGCGCGCACTGCAGCCCGCCCAAGGACATGCGGCGCTGGAGCGACCTCGTCACCGCGACCGTCGAGCACTGGATCGGCCGGTACGGCCTGGAGGAGGTGCGGCAGTGGCGCTTCGAGGTGTGGAACGAGCCGAACCTCGTCCCCCATTTCTGGACCGGCACGAAGACCGAGTACTTCGAGCTGTACGAGGCGAGCGTGCGGGCCATCAAGGCGATCGACGCCGAGCTGAAGGTGGGCGGCCCGTCCACCAGCGTCTTCGTGCCCGACGACCGCTACAGGGGCGAGGTCGAGGACCGCTCGGCGATGCTGGAGACGGCCGCCGCGACCGACGTGGACGCGCTCGACTGGCGGCCGGTGTGGATCGAGGACTTCCTGTCCTGGTGCGCGGAGCGGAACCTGCCGGTGGACTTCGTCTCGACCCACCTCTACCCCACCGACTACGCCTACGGCGCCGACGGCCAGGCGGTGCAGATCACCCGGTACGCCGACGCCACGTACGACGACCTGACCCTGCTGCGCGCGTTGCTGCGCGAGAGCGCCTACCCGGACGCGGAGATCCACATCACCGAGTGGTCCACGTCGCCGTCGTCGCGCGACTTCATCCACGACACGGTGTTCGCGGCGACCTCCATCACCCGCTCCTACCTGCAGTGCGCGTCCCTGGCCGACTCCATCTCCTACTGGACGTTCACCGACGTGTTCGAGGAGGGCGGGGCCGGCATCGGACCGTTCCACGGCGGGTTCGGGCTGGTCAACGAGGACGGCATGCACAAGCCGACGTTCCACGCGTTCACCATGCTGGAACGGCTGGGCGACCGGCTGCTGCTCGCCACGTCCGACGGAGTGGTGACCCGCGACAGCCGCACGTCGGCCGTGTCGGCGCTGTTCTTCAACTATCCCGACGGCATGGGGCTGAAGGGGCTGAGCGCGCGCGGCTCCTACGAGGCTACCCGCGAGCTGGCGGACGTCGGGCCGGGCCGCAGGATCCGCCACACGATCGAAGGGCTGGAGCCGGGCACCACGTTCCTCGTCGAGGTGTTGGACTGGGAGCACGGCAACGTCGCCGAGGCGTGGCACGCCCTCGGCGGGCCGCTCAACCTGTCGCCGGCGCAGCGCGACCACCTGCGCAGGGTGGCCGACGCGCTGCAGTCGTCCACACTGACCGTGCCCGGCGACGGCGTGCTGGAGCTCGACGTCGAGCTGGCGCCCTGGGCGGTGCTGTCGCTGCGGCAGTCGGCTTAACGTTGCAGGCGCACCGGGGCGGTGGGGGCCTTGCGCCTGACCAGCCAGGCCTCGGTGATGTGGGTGAACATCGCCGCGCTGGCGCCCTCGGGGTCGTGCGCGGCGATGCGCTCGTAGATGCGGCGGTGGCCCTGGTTGGACGCCACGCACAGCGCGCGCTGGGGCTCGCCGAGGTAGCGGGCGGTGTTGACGACCTGGCTCTCCAGCGAGCGCACGACGCCGCGGGCGATGCGGTTGCCGGACGTCTGCATGATCACGTCGTGGAAGGCGCGGTCGTGGTCGGCGTAGGTGACGTGGTCGCCCACCAGCTCGTCCATGCGATCGACCAGGGCGAGCAGGCGCCCGATGGTCTCGTCGTCGGCCAGCCGGGCGGCGAGGTAGGCCATGTCGGACTCGAGCAGGCGGCGCGTGACCACGAGGTCGTCGAGGATGGCCAGGCTCTCGTCCATGTCGATGGTGGCCGCGAGCACCAGTTCGTCGAGCATGTCCCACATCGTGGGCGGGGTGACGGTGGTGCCCGCGCCCTGCCTGACCTGGACGAGGCCCTTCTCCTGGAGGATCTTCACGGCCTCGCGGACGACCGTGCGGCTCACCGAGAACGTCTCGCACAGCACGGGCTCGGGGGGCAGCGGGGTGCCGGGCGGGTGGACGCCGCGCACGATGCGCTCCACCAGCTCCGCGGTCACCGCCTTGGCCAGGCTGGCGGGGCGTCGGACCCAGTTGGGCGGCCCAGTGGGCGGCACCGAGACGCTGCCGGGCGATTCCTGCGATGCCGTCATGTCCCCCTCCACGCTGCGCTGCCGCCAGGGCGGCGCCCCGCCAGTATAGGGCACCCCCATTGACGTCATACGTCATACGAGTTACGTTTTCGGGCACTGCGGCCGGGACGTCGGCCGCGCTCTGGGAGTGAAGCCATGAAGCAGCGAAGCCTTTGGGCTGCCGTGCTCGTCACCGGGCTGGCCCTGACCGGCTGCGGCAGCGCCGCACCGACCCAGCCCTCGTCGAAGGGCGCACCCAGCAAGATCGTGGTCTGGGACTGGAAGTCCGGCGAGCCGGGCGTGGCGTCCTACCTCGAAAAGGCGAAGGCCGACTTCGCCGCGCGACATCCCGGCGTCACCGTCGAGTTCGTGGCCCAGCCGTTCGACCAGTACTACACGCTGCTGGGCGCGGCGGCGCAGTCGGGCAAGGGCCCCGACGTCATGCTGTTCAACGGCGGCGGCCAGCTGCGCGACCGGGTGGACCTGCTGGTGCCGCTCGACGAGTACGTGGCCGCCGACCGGCAGCGGCTGGCCGGCTGGGACGCCTTCAGCAAGGACGGCAAGGTCTACGCCGCCCCGGTGACCCTGCAGGGCCACCCCATCTACTACAACAAGACGATCTACCAGAAGGCCGGGGTGGAACCGGCGAAGACCTGGGACGACTTCGTCACCGGCTGCGCCGCGATCAAGAAGGCCGCCGGCGCCGACTGCCTGGCGCTCGGCAACAAGGAGGGCTTCGGCATCCAGTTCTTCATGTCGGGGCTCGGGCCGGGCATCCTGACGCCGAAGGAGTACGACGACTGGATCGCCGGCAGGCGCGACTGGACGTCCCCGCACGTCAAGGAGATCTTCCGGCTCTGGAAGAAGGCCGGCGACGACGGCCTGAACAACGACGGCGCCAACTCCACCGCCCTGTTCAACGACGCCTTCGCGCTCTTCGACACCGGCAAGGCCGCCCACGTCATCGGGCTGATGTCGGACGTCGGCCACTGGAAGGACTTCGGCGAGTTCCTCGGCCCGGACAACGTCGGCGTCATGGCCGCTCCCGTGGTCACCGAGGGGGCCGAGCCCGTCCTGCCGTACGACGGCGGCATCGGCTACGGGGTCGCCAGGACGGCCAAGGACCCGGCGCTCGCCGCCGACCTCGTACGGTCGCTGACCTCGACCGCCGCGCTGACCGCCTTCTCCACCGGCGCCGGCGCGATCACCTCCGACACCACCATCGACGCCTCCGGCGGCGCGCCCGCCGTGGCCGCGATCGTGCCGCAGATCAAGAGCGGCAAGCCCGCGCTGCACGTCGCGCTGTCCAGCAAGGTCCTCGACCTGATGGGCCGGCTGTCGCAGCAGCTGCTGAGCGGATCGGCCGAGGTGGACGACGTCGTACGGCAGCTGGCCGCCGCGGACGAGGCGAGCTGATCGTGCCGATCGGAAACACGCTCGGCCTGCCCCGGGGGGCGCGGGCCGAGCGGCTCGCGCCCTTCGTCCTGGTGGCGCCGGCCGTGCTCATCATCGTGGCGCTGCGGCTGTGGCCGCTGGTGCTGGGCGTCAACTTCTCCTTCACCGGCGACGGCGAGCGCAACGGCACCCCCGTCGGCCTCGACAACTACGCCGAACTGCTGGCCGACCCGCTGTTCCGGACCGCGCTGGGCAACGTCGGGCTGCTCGTGCTGCTGCTGCCCGTCGCGGTGGCGATCCCCGGGCTGCTGGCCACCTTCATCTACCTTCGGGTGCCGGGACACCGGTTCTTCCGCAGCGTCTACTTCTTCCCCGCCGTGCTCTCCCCGGTAATCGTCGGCGCGATCTTCAACCTGATGCTCGGCTACGACGGCCCGCTGAACACCGCACTCACGCTGATCGGGCTCGGGCCGATCGACTGGCTCGGCGACCCCGGCCTGGCGAAGTTCACGGTCATCGGCGTGCACGTCTGGGCGACGTTCGGGATGGCGCTGGTGGTCTTCCTCGCCGGGTTCTCCACGCTGGACGCCGCGCTCCTGGACGCCGCCAAGATCGACGGCGCGTCGCTGCCCCGGATCATCTGGCACGTCATCATCCCGGGCCTGTCGCGCACCATCCAGTTCGTCGTCGTCACCACCATGATCGGAATGCTGACGTCCATGTTCGGCCTGCTGTACATCATGACCAGCGGCGGCCCGGAGGGCTCGACGTACCTGCCGGAGTTCTACGTGTGGATGCAGCAGGGGCAGATGAACCGCCCCGCGCTCGCCTCGGCGGCGTCCACGGTGCTGTTCCTCATCATGCTCGTGGTCGGCATCGCGCAGGTGGCGCTGCTGCGCCGCGCGGGGAGTGAGGACTGATGCGCGGCCGGCGTCTCGGCCGGTGGGTGGCCGCCGTCCCCATGGCGCTGCTCGCCCTCGCGACCGTCTATCCCCTGGTGTTCACCGCGAACGTCGCCATGAAGACCCGGCGGGAGTACATCCTCGACCGCTTCTCCCCCGCGAGCGGCCTGCACCTGGAGAACCTCACCGCTGCGTGGAGCAGCGTCGGCATGGCCCGCTACTTCGCCAACTCGCTGCTCGTGGTGACCGTCTCGGTGGTCCTGCTGCTGCTCATCGGGTCGATGGCCGGGTTCGCGCTCAGCCAGCTGCGCTTCCGCGGCTCGACGGCGTTGTTCCTCGGCTGCCTGGCGGCGCTGTTCATCCCGTTCCAGGTGATCATGGTGCCGCTGGCGCGGGTGATGGCCGACACCGGGCTCATCGACACCTATCCGGGGCTGATCCTCGCGTACGTCGCGCAGTTCCTGCCCTTCACGATCTTCCTGATGACCAGCCACTACCGGACGATCCCGGCGGACATCGTGCACGCGGCGCGCATCGACGGCAACTCCACCTACGGCGTCTACCGGCGGATCATGATCCCGCTCGGCGCTCCCGCGCTGCTGTCCGTCGGCATCCTGGACGCGCTGTTCTGCTGGAACGACGTGCTCATCGCGCTGCTGATGATGCCGTCGCCCGAGCACCGCACGCTCATGGTCGGCGTCACCTCGCTGCGCGGGCAGTACTCCGACAACATCCCGCAGTTCGCCTCGGGCGTGCTCATCGCCGCGATCCCCGTGCTGCTCATCTATCTCTTCCTCCAGCGCCAGATCGCCGACGGGGTCACCGCCGGCTCCACGAAGGGCTGACATTGCGAATCTCGGGGTATCGGACGTTGACGACGGTGCAGGCGTGGGCCCGTCCCGTCGGTGACGCCAACGGCGTGCACGCCGACGGGAACGTTCCCGTGCCGATCGTCCTGGTGGACACCGATGAAGGGATCACCGGCGTGGGCCTCGGCGCGCACGCCCACCTCGACGCCGTCTTCCCGGCGATCGAGGGCGAGGACCCGCGCGCCGTCACCGCGCTCTACGACCGCATGGTGCGGCGGACGTTCAAGGCCGGGCACGCGGGGGCGGTGTTCGGGGCGATCGGCGCGCTCGACACGGCGCTGTGGGACATCAAGGCGCAGGCGGCCGGCGAACCGCTGTGGCGGCTGCTGGGCGGGCGCGACCGGCGGATTCCCGCGTACGCGTCGGGCCTGGACATCGCGCTGACCGACGCGGAGCTGATCGCCGTGCACCAGGAGTACGCCGCGCGCGGGCTGCGAGCGGCCAAGCTCAAGGGCGGGCTCGACATCGACCGCGACCGGCGGCGCCTGGAGCTCGTCCGCGAGGTGCTGACCGAGGCCGGGCAAGGAGCGCGGCCGGCCCTGATGCTCGACGTCAACGAGTCCTGGACCCGCAAGCAGGCGGTCAGGCACATCGGCGAGCTGGAACGCGCGCTCGACCTGGTGTGGATCGAGGAGCCGGTGCGGCGGTGGGACGCCGAAGGGCTGGCCGCCGTCGGACGCGGGATCCGCGCCTCGGTCGCCACGGGCGAGAACCTCACCGGGCTCGAACAGTACCGCCCGCTGCTGGCCGCGGGCGCGGTGGACGTCGTGCAGGCGGCCGCCGTCTGGGGGGTCACGCACTTCCTGCGGGTCTCCGCGCTCGCGCACGCCCACGACCTGCCGGTCAGCCCGATCGGCACCACGCCCGTCGGGCTGCTGCACGCGGCGGCCTCCGTACCGAATCACCTGGTCAGCGAGCTGCAGGACCTGCAACCGCCGCTGGGGGTCTGCGTCGATCTGACCGTCGAGGACGGCGCCTTCGTGCTCGGGGACGCCCCCGGCCTCGGCATCACCGTCGACGAGGGCGCGATCGCCACGCCCGCGCCGCGCTCGGACGGCACCCCCGACGTACGGCCGGAGCGGGCCGGGCTGCGGCTGCACTGACCCACCTCTGATCATCAGAAATCACGAAAGAAAGGGAAATTTCGTGCGCCCATCGTTCAGGACATCTGTCGTGGCGGCCGCTGCCTTAATGACCGTCAGCGGGCTCCTCGCGAGCCCGGCCGAGGCCGCGTCCGCGCGGACCATCGTGGTCGCCCCCACCGGTGCGAAGAACGCCGACGACCAGGGTCCGGGCAGCGCCGGCCGGCCGCTGGCCACCCTTGAGGAGGCGCAGCGCAGGGCCCGCGCGGCGGCGGCCCAGGGCCGGCACGACGTCACCGTCGAGCTGCTCGGCGGCACCTACCGGCTGAGCGAGCCGCTGCGGTTCGGCGCCGCGGACTCCGGCAGGAACGGGCACGTGGTGACGTGGAAGGCCAGGCGCGGAGCGAAGCCCGTGCTGAGCGGCGCCCGCCCCGTCACCGGCTGGACGCCCGGCGAAGACGGCGTCTACCAGGCGCGGGTCGGCGCCGGCGCCGACAGCCGGCAGCTCTACGTGGACGGCGCCCTGGCCCAGCGGGCCCGCATCGACGTGCCGCGCGACGCCATCACGCTCACCGCGACCGGCTTCACCCTCGACGACCCCGGCCTGGCCCACCTCACCGACCTGCCCGACCAGCAGCGCATCGAGCTGCAGGCCAAGCTGTCGTTCACCAACCGGTTCGCGCCGGTACAGAGCATCTCCGGCACCACGGTCACCATGCAGCAGCCGGCCTGGGACAACAACACCTACGGCTACGACACCATCCAGTCGCCGCTGCGCACGCCCACCTTCTCCCTGCTGAACTCCCGGGCGTTCCTCGACGAGCCGGGCGAGTGGTACCTGGACCGGAGCGCCGGGACGCTTCACTACAAGCCGCTCGCCGGGCAGGACCTGTCCCGCACGCGGGTCGAGCTGCCCCGGCTGGAGCGGCTGCTGGAGATCGGCGGCACGTACGACGAGCCGGCCCGCAACCTGCGCTTCGAGGGGCTGACCTTCACCGGCACCACGTGGCTGCAGCCCGGCACCTCCGAGGGGTACGCCAACCAGCAGACCGGCGTGTTCATCGCCGGCGTCCAGGAGCACCGGCCGGACGACGCGTTCACCTCGTGCGACTTCGGCTGCAAGGGCTTCGAGGGCTCGCGCAACAACTGGTCGCAGACGCCCGCGGCGGTGCAGGTGTCGGCCGCCGAGAACATCGCCTTCACCGGTGACACGTTCGTCAACCTCGGCTCCGTCGGGCTCGGCATCGGCAACGACGCCAACGCCCACGCCACCGGGGTCGGGCTGGGCGCGCACGGCGTGACCGTCAGGGACAGCACGTTCACCGCGAGCGCCGGCGGCGGCATCGTCGTCGGCGGCGTACGGCCCGACGCGCACCACCCGTCCGACCCGCGCATGGTCAACAAGGACATCAGGATCAGCGGCAACCGCGTCCACTCCACCGCCCGCGAGTACCTCGACCAGGACGGCATCTTCGCCAGCTACGTCACGCGGCTGACCATCGAGCACAACGAGGTCGCCGACCTGCCGTACACCGGGATCGGGATCGGCTTCGGCTGGGGCGCCAACGACCCCGGCGGCAGCCCCGAGTACATCAACCGCGGCCTGTACGACTTCCAGCCGATCTACGACACGCCGACCACGTCCACCGAGGTCCGCGTCGTGGGGAACCACGTGCGCGACGTCGTGCACACGATGTTCGACGCCGGCTGCATCTACACGCTGTCGGCGATGCCGCGCAGCCACATCGAGCAGAACTACTGCGAGAAGAGCGGGCAGCTCGGCGTGTACTTCGACGAGGGCTCCCGGTACATGTCCGCCAGTGAGAACGTGTTCGTCGGCACCGCCGCCCAGTGGGCGCACGCCAACAACCAGAACGGCAACCACACCGGCGACATCACGCTGACCGGCAACTACGCCACGAACCCCGCCATCACGGGACTGGTGGACGGCGAACGCGGCAACACCGTCCGCGACAACACCACCGTCACCGCCGACGACCTCCCGGCAGAGGCCAAGAAGATCATCGACCGGGCGGGCCCGCCCGGCAGAACCCGCTGACCCCCCGGCCGGCCTCACTACGAAGCGAGGCCGGCCACCCCGGTACACGACGAAGAACCGACCCTGACCGGCAGCGCCGAGACAGGCCGCTTAGCCAGACGGGCCGGTGGGCCTCTGGGCCGGTGGGCCGGTGGGCCGGTGGGCCGGTGGGCCGGTGGGCCGGTGGGCCTCTGGGCCGGTGGGCCGCTGGGCCGATCAGCACTCACCGGGCGTGCCGCGGCGGGCCGGCGCTCATCGGCTGCGCGCCGCGGCGACCGTCGCCGGCACGACGGCCAACGCCAGGATCCCGCCGCAGATGGCGAGGATGGGGTAGCCCGCGACGGCGACGACGAGGCCCGAGGCCATGCCGCCGGTGGCGCCGGCGACGGAGACGACGACGTCGGCCGAGCCCTGGGTCCTGGCACGGACGGCCGGCGGGACGGCGTCGGTGATGATCGCGGTCCCGGAGATCAGGCCGAAGTTCCACCCCAGTCCCAGCAGGACGAGGGCGACCGCGAACGCGGTGGCGGAGCCGGCGGGGGCGGTGGCGGCGACGACTCCGGCGGCCAGGAGGACAGGCCCGGAGGCGGCGGCGACCACGAGGCGGCCGTAGCGGTCGACGAGCCAGCCGGTCAGCGGCGAGGGCAGGTACATAGCACCGATGTGAATGGCGATGACGAGCCCGGCGGCGGCGGTGCCATGTCCGTGATCGCGCATGTGAACGGGCGTCATCGTCATGATCGCGACCATGACCAGCTGAGTGAAGGCCATGATCCCCGCACCCACCAGCACACCGGAACGTCGCCCTCCCACCACCGGCCCCAACCGTTCGCGCACATCGCCCTCACCCAACGCGACGACACCTTGAACCACCGGCCGCGACCGTTCATCCACATCGCCCTCACCCAACGCGACAGCACCTTGAACCACCGGCCGCGACCGTTCATCCACTTCGCCTTTGCCTGACCCGGCAGCAGCCTTGGCCGCTGCGGGCGGCCGTTCATCGGCCTCGTCCCCGTCCCCAGTGCTGTCGCCTTCGGGTTCAAGAGCGCGGGCCAGCAGCAGCGGGTCGGGGCGGAGCCAGACGGCGAGGACGGCGGCGGCCAGCGCGTACGCGACTGCGGCGAGGAGGAACGGTCCTGCCAGTGCGGGAATGCCCAGAGACCGGGCGAGATCGCCGGCGGGAGCAGCGAGGTTGGGACCGGCGACTCCTCCCAGGGTCGTGGCGACCAGCACGGTGGACACGGCGCGGGCCCGCCCGCCGGGGACGGCCAGGTCGGCGCCGGCGTAACGGGCCAGCAGATTGGTGGCCGTGCCGGCGCCGTAGCCGAACAGCGCGAGGAGCAGCAGGAACGGGCTGCCGACGACGGCGGCGACGACGACGCCCCCGCTGCCGGCGGCACCGGCCAGGTAACCGGCGGCCAGGCCGGGCCGGCGCCCGCGGGCCTGGGACAGGCGCCCGACGGCGACGGCCGCGACCGCGGAACCGGCGGTGCCCACGGCGCTGGGCAGCCCGGCGAGGCCGGTGGAGCTGAACACGTCCTGCGCCAGCAGGGCTCCGACGGTCACACCGGCCGCGAGCCCCACACCGCTGAGGATCTGCGCGGCCACCAGGACGATCAGGGAACGGCGCTGTACCCGGATGAGGGAGACATCCCCGCTCCGCACAGGCGCGTTGGTTGTCACGAAGGCTCTTTTCAGGAAAAGACACGACCCGGAAGCCACCGGCCTACGGTTCCGGCGAGCCAGACACCCACCCCGCCGGCCCAAGACCAGCCGATCGGCCGGGGCTGGCGACGGTTCCAGCGAGCGGAAAGTCAGCCCCACCAGCCCAGGACCGGACGATCGGCCGAGCCCGACGAGTCCGGCGAGTCCAGGAGCCAACCCCACCAGCCCGGAACCAGACGATCAGCCGAGCCCGACGAGTCCGACGAGTCCGACGAGTCCGGGGGCCAACCCCACCAGCCCAGGACCAGACGATCAGCCGAGTCCGGCGAGTCCGGCGAGTCCGGCGAGTCCGGCGAGTCCGGCGAGTCCGGGACTCAGCCTCGCTGGCCCAGGTCCAGGCGGTCGGTCAGGCCGGCGGTGGTGAAGGCGGCGAGCAGGGCATCGCGGCCCTCGGTGAAGTGGGCCCAGCCCTCGTAGTGGACGGGGACCACGCGGCGGGCGTGCAGGATCTCGGCCGCCGTGACGACCTCCCCGCTGCTGAGGACGATCTGCTCGCCGCCGAAGAGGATGTCGAATCGGGGCGCACCGGCGAAGAGGACGGCGGTGTCCACCGGGCGGTAGCGCTCGGCTACCTGCCTGACCGCGTCCAGCGAGGCGTTGTCACCACTCACGTAGACCGTGGGCAGCCCCTCGCCGGTCAGGACGAACCCCGTGACCTCGCCGAGGATCGCTTCGACCTGCTCGCGGGGGCCGGGCCCGTGCACGGCGGGCACGCCGGTGACGGTGACGATGCCGCCGCCGGAACGTTCCACCTCGATCGACTCCCACTCGCCGAGCCCTTTGGCTCCGCCTCCCAGGCGCCGGGCGCCCCCGGGCGTGGTGAGCGTGAGCGGGACGTCGGCGAGCAGCGCCCGGCCTGCGGTGTCCAGGTTGTCCGGGTGCTCGTCATGGGAGAGCAGGACCACGTCGATCGGGCCGAGGTCGGCCGGCGCGGCGGCGGAGTGGGCCGTCTTGGTCAGCCGGCCACCCGGTACGTCGTAGTCACCGGGCGCGTCGAAGGTCGGGTCGGTCAGAAAGCGCAGGCCGCCGTAGTCGAAGAGGGCGGTGGGGCCGCCGATGACGCGAACGGGGAACGGCTCGGGGGCCGGGTCGCGGACCGGGTCGCGGGTCGGGTCCTGGGCCAGGTCGCGGGTCGGGGCGGGGGTCGGGGCGGGGGCCGGGTCGCGGGTCGGGGCGGGGGTCGGGGCGGTCATGGCGAATACCTCACGGATAGGAAGCGGTTCATCCGTGATGAACGTAGAGCAGTCTCACGGATGAGCGCAAGCCGTACCATGAGAGGTATGAGCGAGACCCCGACCGCCGAGCCCGTCCTGCCGCCCGCGCCAGGGGCGGCCGACTACGTCGCCCTCGACTTCGTCAACAGCGCGATCGCGCTGCCGGGCGGGCAGTTCATCGACCTCCTCGGCACGCCGGCGTCGACGAACCAGTGGCTCGCCGAACGCGGCCTCGCTCCACCCGACGCCGGAGTGCAGGAGATGTGCGCCACGCAGCTGCGCTCGCTGCGCGAGCACGTCAGGGCGCTGTTCGCCGCCCGGGCCGCCGGGCTGCCCGCGTTGCCCGCGGCTCTGTCCGCCGTCAACGACGCGCTGACCAGGGCGCCGACGGCCGCCCTGCTGTACTGGGACGAGAAGACCGGCCCCTATCGTGCGGCGCGGTGCCCCGTCAACGAGGTCCTCGACCACGCGCTCGCGGCCCTCGCCGCCGACACCGCCGACCTGCTCACGGGGCCGGACGCCGAACGCCTCACCGGCTGTGGTTCCACCCCCTGCAACCGCTACCTGCTGCGCCACGGCCGCCGCCACTGGTGTTCCACCCGGTGCGGAGACCGCGCCCGGGCCGCCCGCGCCTACGCCCGCCGCACCCGCTGACGCCCCTCATGCCGGCGAAGGCGCTACGGGAGCGCGGCCCGGCCTCGCGTTGCCGCGGGACTCGAGGCCGGAACGCCCGCGCCGGAAGTCGTCCTCTGCTTCCGGCGCGGGCGGGTCTGCGACCCATCCGGCGCGCGCGGGTCTGTTACTACAACCCCCAGGCGCGGGGCCGGGTGGTGGCGGTCAGGTGTGGGTCCAGCGCTGGTTGGCGCCACCGTGGCAGGTGTAGAGCTGCAGGCGGGTGCCGTTCGCGGTGCCCTGGCCGACGGCGTCGAGGCAGAGGTTCGACTGGACGCCGGTGATGCTGCCGTCGGAGTTGAGGCGCCACTTCTGGTTGTCGCCGCCCCAGCACGAGTAGATCTGGATGCGGGCGCCGTTGCCGGAGCCGGCCGCGTCCAGGCACTTGTTGCCGTAGACGCGCAGCTCACCGGATGAGGTCTGGCTCCACTGCTGGTTGGTGCCGGTGTTGCAGTCCCAGAGCTGGACGGCGGTGCCGTCGCTGGTCGAGGCGTTCGGCACGTCCACGCAGCGGCCAGAGCCGGCGCCCCTGATCTGCCCCTCACCCTCCGGGTC